>CAYRYR010000123.1:0-7762 GCA_964428385.1 uncultured Methanoregulaceae archaeon | reverse complement strand
AAGAATAGTATGGTAAAAGAATCTTTTGTGTCAACATTGACACACATGACCCAACCATCAGTTTATTTGTAACTCTGCATCCTGGTACCTGATACAAATCATTCTGGAACCATAATGGGGTTTAAACCTTAAAACATCTTCACCCTGAGTAAAGTCAGAGTTAATAGAAGGACAAATGACATGGGGAGATTATTTTTTGTCTCCTGCGGCAGTCTTCCATGTATTGTTTCAGAGTATACACGAGATCGTACTAATCTGCGCACCAGTTATACACAAAACCGTATGCATTGTATAACCCCTTGTAATTTTTTTGAGGTGGTTGTACTTGAATTGAGATAACATACATGAAATAACAAAAGATAACATATGTGAACCCCATTTTTTCTGGGAATACAGCGCGTGTCAGCAGTTTGATGAAATCTGTATATTTTTTCCGATTATCTATAGTTTATATTCAAATTAAAATGACATTTATTGAGATTCTAAAAATTGGTTTGTAAATCGTCACTGATAATTGCCATATCCTTTGAACCAAACGGTTCTCCTATACCACCATGTACCATACTTAGTTATATATAGCTAAAAACAGACGCATAGATGCTATACTGGCTCATTGAGATGGAACTTCTTGTTATGAGTCTTGTATGTGATTTGTGAATTTTATGCAGTCAAAACAAATTGTTTTCTTATTGCTGATAGGTATCGGATTTTTCTGTCTCCCTCCGACAGTAGCCGATGTCCTTCCCCCAGCAGTTCCGGAGAACCAGATGATCTCAGTATATTCCTATATCGAGACCATCGGTATGGTGATTGAGAAGAGTTCGTTTACTTCCCAGTCAAGCTCAGCCTATCTCCATGATGGCATCCTCGTTGGAAATGATGCCGATGTCGGTAACGCCGCATTTGGAGAACGGGTCGCACAAATTGTGTGGAGCGACAAAACTATTACAAATGGAGGGTATCTCAAGGAAACAAAGACGTTTGGCTATGGTTCAGGTAACCAGGGTCCAGAAGGATACAACCTTGAAACTGATAAGATCCTGACCTATGAGAGTATCGATGGTAGTACACTGGCAGCTTCAGAGCGTATATCGATGCAGATATGTGGTAACTTCTCAGATACTGCAGCTTCAACCCGCTGTGTATTTGGTCAGAGTAACAATGCTGTCAACCCGGCTTTCTGTAACACAGTAACAGCTGAGAGCAATCTTATCGGAGTGACCAGCATGTCGGCACAGACCACGATGAATGCACGGTTCACGGCATCGAATGCAGATGTACCCGCTGCACTATCGTATAAGATAGATGTCTCACCAAATGCAGCATCAGGTGCAGAGTATGCCATGGGAACTGTCCAGACCGAATTTACTGCCAGAATTATGGAAGCAAACGACCGTCTTGATGATAATCAGGTTTATTACGATCCAGCCCACACTGCAGATCCATTTGCAAATTACTGGGATGATCCTGCACGGATCACAACCTTTAGTGATAAAACAATGGTGTCAGGTGGCATAACCCGGGTAACAAAGGCATTTAATTACCAGTCAGGTATGAGCCTCTGAAAAGAAACAAAAACCCAGGGAATCTTTCTTTTTTTTGATACTGAAATCCATTCTGGCAACTGTAATCTGCAACACCAATGCCATGTGATGCACCCTGTAGAATAGAACAGGCATTAGCAGGGATATTGGTTTTTCTCTGATGTCTTGGTAGAGATAACTCTGCATCGCATCTCATCTATAAGAGACCTCATAGTGAACTGATATCAGCAACCATACCCAGGGGGATAAATGTCTAAAAGCAACGAGAACGAAATTTCAGGTTCTATCCTGTTTTTTTATATCAGGTAATACCGAGAGAATCCCAGAGGCAAGAATCGATTATAGTGCTCTCGCATAACATCTTGGAATAATCGCAGTAAAACAGAGGCTATTCCAAGGCTTGCACGCCAATCGCACTACATAGGTTAAGGTAAACTTTCCAGAAAGTTTTGCCATTACCTATATTTGGTATGACATCACGGGATAAGAATCGGAGATACATCTGAAATACAGGTATCATTTTTAAAAAAGGTGTACGTCATTCCCTCATGAACGTACCATAAAGAGAGGTGACCATTTCCTTATTCGGTATCAGATGCCGGGGTAATCGTGATGTATGCGGTAGCAGAAGAGAGATCTTCTGTTTCAGGAATCGCCACTGGCGTGATATTGTTTGCAGAATGAGACACTGACAATGTCTCATCTGCCTCCTCATACCGTCCCATCTTCTCAAGAATTACAGCTTTTTCATAGAGAATCCCGGAATTATCAGGCATATTATCCTGTAATGTAGTCAGGATTGCAAGTGCTTCTTCATCATGGCCGAGTGCTTCAAGGGCAGCGGCTTTATTGTACAATGCCGGTGTGAATCCAGAATCCAGAGATAAAGCTTCAGAGAAAAGGCCGATTGATTCATAGTACCTTCCCTGGTGGAAGAGTGAAACTCCAAGATTATTCCAGAACTCTGATCTGGTACCTACAAGATCAAGGGCTCCCTTAAATGCTACAATTGCTTCATCATACCTGCCGGTTGAGTCAAGGATGACACCAAGATCATTGAGAATGTCAGGATTGTCTGGCATCAATGAAAAGCTGGTCTTTAATGCTGGTATTGCCTCCTCAAAGCGCCCCATCCCGGCAAGTGCTATTGCAGCCCCGTACCAGGCCTCTTTGTTCTCTTCATTGATATCAAGTGCTCGTTTTAACGCTGCATATCCCTTTGCAAAATCTCCAAGGGCATTGTGTGTCTCGCCATAGCGTGTCCAGGCTGCATCTGATGAGAGATCACTCGCGACTGCATCTGCAAATACGGGTAATGCCCCTTCATAATCACCTGATGCAATAAGAGAGAGACCTCTTTTATACAGGGTATCAAACGTATCTTCTGATGTATTTGTTGCAGCCAAAACAGGAACCGTTGTGCCATCAGAAAGATCTATAATCTCATTATCAGTTTCTGTCAGGAAATTTTGTTCCTGCTCAGTATCACTGGCAGTATCAGGAGTTACAGGAACCACAGCATCAACGATGACAGTATCGGAAGGTAAAACAGGATCTATTGATTGAAACGTTGTATTTTCTGATATGTTCGATTCGGTAACCATGATGCTCACTTCATCACTGACCGGTCCAGCCGGGATATCACAACCTGATGCGGTACTGCATGCAGGCAACCCGGTAAGGATAAGAAGAGATACTACAAGCAATGCCATGAGAGAGATGTACGATGAGATCTGCATATATATACCTGCGATGTTGTACCCTTTCAATGATTCGGCATCGATGCAGCTGATACAGGACTATCCTATGAACAGGGCAGATCATGATGAGCTGATACAGGACTATCCTGCCTGAACCATGGTAACTATCTTTTTTGCATTGTTTCCAATATGGACGGTCAATGCTACCGGATATGCACCGGGAGACGGGAATGTATGAATCGGGTTTTGTTCAAATGACGTCTCATCCTGGCTACCAAACTCCCAGAACCATGTATCGGAAATACCCATTGTA
Source organism: uncultured Methanoregulaceae archaeon (assembly GCA_964428385.1). Classification (GTDB taxonomy): domain Archaea; phylum Halobacteriota; class Methanomicrobia; order Methanomicrobiales; family Methanospirillaceae; genus JAFGOM01. The sequence continues at coordinate 4,205 of CAYRYR010000123.1, read as the reverse complement.
TTATCTGAAAACCTGATTACCAGAGGATCTTTTATATCGGGCTCCCAGCTGAATGCAGCATCATATGCCTGTACAATAAGCGTTGAAGAAACAGTTCCGCAGCGGCTTGTAACAGTGTGATTCACTGTATACTGACCCGGAAACCGGTAGGTATGGATAGTATCTTTTGTATCACTGCTTTTTTTGTCACCAAAGTCCCAATGGTATGAGAAACTGTTTTTTTCCCCCACACCGGTTATATAATCTGTCAGGGTAACGGTAAGCGGGATGAACCCATCCTGGGGTTCTGCATGGATACGTGGCTGCAACACAGAAACCGGTTCTGCCAATGCTTCTTCCCCGGTGAGATACCAGACGATTGATGTGCTGTTAGCCGGCCATCTCGCAGTGAAGACATCATACTGATAACCAGGGTAAAAAATTTCCGGCTGGCCACGATTCTCCGGAGGGAGACTTATGTAATTATCCGGGCCTGCCGGAACCATGACCGCTGTATCATACCTGCTGATATAACTGAAATGAACTGTGCAGCTGGCATCATTATTGTTACAGACATACTCAGTAATTGGAATTATCATATGCTTTTTTGTAACAGCTTTTGGCCGAACCGTTGGGATGGGGAGAGGTTGTGTCGGGGTCGGGGTCACAAGACCGTACAGGCTGTACCGGTTTAAGATCTCCTGCACATCATCAACCGGCAGGATAAAACGTGTCTGTTCAATGGTCCGGTCATTCTCTCCTCCTCTTATAACCTGGATCATTGCAGGTGCAACCGGGCCGCCATCAGTAGGGATCGGAATCTGATTACTCAAATCATCAGTCAGCATAAGCATGTCACCCAAAGAAAGCTCATGATCAGTGAACCGGTACATAAGACTGGTCTCATTATACCGGAGTACCCGGACAATAACCGGGCGTGTGTCTTTATCAGATGCAGGAGACGTTGAGATAAACGGGCCTGATTGCCGGATATCCGAAGTCTTATCAGATACAGCATCAGGAGGAAAGGCAAAGAACCATATGATAAAGACGAAACTTACAAGTGCAACTGTTACGACTGTTGCGATTAACCAGGATTTTGGTATCTCTTCCATAATGTGGTACCATACATTCAGGGAATCCGGGGGTTTGTCACAGGAATCTCATGCAGAACGGTCCGGCTGGTTCCAGGTCGGATAACCGTCATGGTAACAGCATAGATGCCAGGCTGTGGAAAGGTATAAACCGGGTTTTGTTCTTCGGAGTACTGTTTTTTGGTACCAAAGACCCATACCCATGATCCTGCATCTCCATCTGATATGTCAGTGAACTGATACTGAAATGATTGATTTGCAACAGGTTCCCAGGTAAAATCAGCGTTGTCAACCCTGACAGTGGTTGTTGCCGTGACTGAGCCGCACTGGTTGGTTATAGTCAGTGTCGGTCTGAACTGTCCGGGTGTCTGGTAGGTATGAGTGGGTTTCTGTTCGTCAGACTGATATCCATCTCCAAACCTCCATAGATAGGAGAGGGGAGCGTCAGGTGTTTCCCCGGTTACTTCAGCAGTGAAAGTGACCATGAGTGGGGCATATCCATCAGGAAGAGAACATGTTATTGCTGCACCCATCCGGTCAGGCGGGATAGCAACTGCGGTCTTTGTATTCAGCCACCACATTCTGCTGGTGCTCCATGCCGGAAATGTGACTGAGAAGACTTCCGGGTGGAACCCGACGAGAAATTCAATTGGCTGGCCCTGAAAATCCGGTGACGGTGTGAAATAATTATCAGGTCCGACCGGAATGAAAACAGGTGAATCTGCCATGTTAACATAGCCAAACTGCGCAGTGCAGTAGCCATGCCCGTCGTTACAGACAGAATTCAGTATTGGATAAAGGATATCCCGGGATGGATAAGCGGATTTTGTTATCGTAATATCAGGAGTTCCCGGTGCCGGTTTGTATGTCTTCATTACCTCTTCATAAAGGGACATCCCTCGGGGATACACTATGAACCGGGAGTTCTCAGGATCATCTGGATTGGTATGTTCGACAAAGACTGCAGTCCAGTTTGTGCCATCCTCTGGCATGACTGATGTGGTCTCTTTTGGTACACACAGGTTGTGAGAGATGGTCTTTGTCTGGCTGTAAGTCTTTGTTTTATTATGTATCCAGAGGGTGGTAATGTACAGGGTCCCATCACAGGGATCGATTGTAGGGGGAGGTGGTGCCGGGGTTTCTGTAGGTGTGGATACGGTTTTTATTGGTGTAGGTACCGGTGTTTTGAGAGGGGTAATTACCGGTTTTTCTCTCTCTAAACCTGGGAGTGATTGTGATATCCCAGACATAGTCTCTTTGATGGTAAGAGGAATGAGAGTCGGAAAGATGAAGATGGACGTAATTACGATGATCGCCAGAAGTATAGCAATGGTGATGATTACAATTCGTGAAGTTTTCATGATACACCTCTCTTTCCTGATATCATATGCCCTTTTCTGATAAAGGATTGACTCTTACTGCACAGATGTACGTAATGAAGAACCGATTACGATGACCGGGGATCCGTCAGAAAGTTCTGTATAAAACGGAATGATGGTGAGTCTGAATGGCTCGTTCATTTCTGTGGTACACCGTGCCAGGTTCATGTCTTCAATGAGAAGGATGGGGTGATTGTCACAGAGAAAGGCACGATGACAAATGCGGCCTGTCTCTTTCTGCTCAGGGTGTGCAATCGATATGGTGTCAATTCCAAGCAGCATGAGTGACGGACAGCATCGGCGGAGGAGGGCAGGAACATCCGGGTGAATGAAGGGGGTGTGCATGACATAGGTATCTGGACTTTCTGTGCGATATCTGCCAAATCCGGTCTTGATGAGTAGCCCTGCTATGGAATGCAGTCCGGTAAGATGAGGGGCAATCAGGTCAGGGGTGATTATCAGGTCAGGTTTTACAGGGATGTGTATGAGCCTGACCGGAGCGGTGATGAGTGTGTTATTCAGCAGGTAAAAAGAGAGGGGGGTTTTATCCTGGCAGAAGTGGTACGGAGCATCGATATGGGTACCGGTATGACTGTGGATAGTTAGTAAAGAGGTGTTTGCAGTGTCACCTGCTGTAATCGAACGGTGGGAAGAGATGACTGGTCCCGGGGTGTTCGGATAAAGGGGGAAGGCAGATGTGAGAGGATGGGATAGATTGATGATAGTCATGAGATACTGGTGATACAGGTCATTAAACGAGTCAGGTCAGGAATGGTCTGGACAAGTGGATATTTATCGGGAAATGGTGACTTTTGCCCGACTGGAACCCGGCCAATGAACGGAACTCCGGTCTCTTCTGCAGCTAAAAAGTCATTGATAGAGTCACCGACAAGAACAACTGATGAGGATTCGAACTGATTCATCTGCAGTATCTCATTGATAGCATGTTGTTTTGACTCAGGAGCTCCATAGATATCAGCAAAATATGTACTTATCCATCGTGCCCTGATGATAGCAGTCAGTTCTTCTGCCGGGGTTGCAGATACCAAAAAGAGCGGGATTCTGCCATGACATTTTCGGATAAATAACTCAGCACCAGGAACATAGGGGGCGCATACTACTTTCTCAAAGACGATGCCTGAGAAGCGGTCACTAAGTTCAAAAAAGCGTTTATCAGTGAGATGTTCATGTAAAATATTCTCATATATATGCCGGAATTTGACATACCTGGAAACCCCTCCATTTTCCTCGTGATAGTTCACAATCTCACCGACTTTATCCGGATAGTCAGCAAACAACTCGGCAAATGCCTTGGTCTTGATACCAACCGACTCAAAGAGGACACCATCGACATCAAGGATTACCGCTTTCATGATATTCTTGTAGGAGGTTTATAGTGATATCAGCTCCTGAGGGATATGAAAAATCGTATCAAATATTTTATTTAATATTATTATATAAAACATATAAATTTGGAATGAATACTAAAACTATTGTACACCAACAATAGTGCATTTCAAACTGTTTCCTCACAACGTATCAATCAATTTTTGATCAGATACTATCTTTTAATTACCGGGAATTTTTAAATCACCGATATAATTATGATTTTTATTCATATCGTGAACTTATATTATCAGTACGGCTATCAAAAAGCTGATTCTGACGACATAACAGTTTCGTGTCATCATTATTTCTCTAAAATACTACCATGATTTAATATAGAGATTTAATCTCATTACCTTATGATACA
>CAYRYR010000122.1:0-7875 GCA_964428385.1 uncultured Methanoregulaceae archaeon | reverse complement strand
TAGGTTCAAATATTGGAAAATATTATGGGTGACAAAATTGATGCCGAGTGTCGGTAGTAACTCTAATAGGTGCCGATGATCATTCCATCATTCCAGCGCTTTAGAGATGATCCTCAGTAAAGACTGTTTACCTGGGTGAAACCATCTTTTTATTTTAAAAATCGTACAGATAGCAATCATCCATAACGCAACATTTCTACCACTAAAAGACACCTTTTCGGATCTCTAAAAAAGTTGTTTTTTACTTATCCTTTAATACCAAGAGCAGATAGAAGATCGGTGAGTGGAATCCCGTGAGCTGCTGCTGCCTGTTCTATTGTTTCTCCTCGCCCAATGGCACATCCGATACAACCCATACCAAATCTGCCTAATATATCAGCAGCCTGTGGGTTTCCCTGTAATACTTCTAAGATAGTGGAATTCTTTGACAGTTCCATATATTATATTTTAAATTTATTCGATTTAACGTCACGCATTTCTCATAACAAAAAAGGTCATTCTGATATTTTTTGTGCTCATTTCTTAAATGGCACTACTATTGTAATAGAGAGATATCTAAAATCTCTCTATATTTTGTTCATCCTGAATGATAGTCAAAAAAGAAATGACAGAAAAAAGCTGGTCTGATGAAGTCCACCGGTAAAAATGGCAGACTGAACTTGAATTTACTCAGCAAACTCATTATGTTCCAATATCCCAGCTAGACATATAGGTTTTTTGTTCAGCGCTCAGTTGATCGATATCTAGTCCCAGGGAATTTAGTTTGAGAGATGCAACTTCCTCATCTATCTCATAGGGAACTTCATGAACACCGGGAGAACATTCTCTTCCATGTTCAGCAATGAAAAGGGTTCCAAGTGCTTGTAAAGCAAAGGAGAGATCCATGACTTCAATGGGGTGACCCATCCCTTTTGGTGTTGCCAGATTCACAAGTCGCCCCTCTGCCAGGAGGTGTAGATTGGTATCACCAAACACATAACTTTCAATTCCATCTCTCCTGAGAATATAATCTGCGTTCTTCTCAAGCCAGACGGTATCGATCTCTACATTGAAGTGTCCTGCATTCGAAAGAATGGCACCATCTTTCATATGAGGAAAGTGCTCTTTGCTGATGACATTAGCATTCCCTGTGGTTGTAATAAAGATATCTCCAATAGATGCTGCTTCTTTCATGGTCATAACAAAAAAACCTTCCATATGAGCTTCTAAAGCACGGCGGGGATCGACCTCTGTGATTATCACCTTTGCTCCTAATCCACTTGCTTTTCGTGCCAGGCCCCTTCCACAATAACCAAATCCAGCGATTACTACATATTTTCCTGCTATCAGGCAGTTTGTTGTTGCCATGATTGCAGTCAGGACGCTCTCTCCGGTTCCATGAACATTATCAAAAAAGCGTTTCATGGGTGTATCATTCACTGCAATAACCGGGAATTTAAGTTTGCCTTCTGCTGCCATAGAACGCAAACGATGAATACCAGTGGTAGTCTCTTCACAACCCCCGATAATGCCGGAGAGTTGATCCTGACGTGTTGTATGAAGCCGGTGAATAAGATCCATTCCGTCATCGATAGTAATATCGGGTCTGGCATCAAGGACAGCATCAATACCTTCATAGTATTCAGAGACTGAACACCCCCGTTTGGCAAAACACCGTACATTATCTACTGCGTCTAAAGCCTGCGCAACATCATCCTGTGTTGAGAGCGGATTGCATCCGGTAATATACACCTCAGCGCCACCTGCTGCTAATGTTTTAACGAGGTTAGCTGTTTTTGCTTCAACATGAAGTGCCATACCGATAACATGCCCTTTCAATGGCTTTTTATCTTCAAATTGTTCAAATATCGTTTTGAGAACCGGCATATACTGCCAGGCCCATGCTATTTTTCGTTCACCAGAATCCATTTTAGTCTCCATAATTCATACATCTGACATTGAATTTTGTTACCTATTGATGTGACATTGAGGAGTTTTGTATACTCATGTCTTAATTGTCCCAATGTTACCATGGTCGCATCTTGTATCTATACTCGCACATGATCAGTGTATCACTTACTTGTAGGGAATTGTTCCATAAATCTTGCACGGTGAAAAAGCCGTTACAAAAAAGTCATAATCAGAAACGCTGACATGAATATATGGTTCTTACCCGTCGGATAATCCCGTGTCTTGATATTAAAGATGGCAGGGTTGTCAAAGGAGTCAATTTTTTAGGTCTGAAAGATGCAGGTGATCCGGTTGAACTGGCAGAACGATATAATATGCAGGGAGCAGATGAGGTAGTTTTTTTGGATATTACCGCTTCAAAAGAGAAACGTAGTATGCTTATTGATATCATCAGACGTGCTGCAGACAGGCTTTTTCTTCCCCTGACCGTTGGAGGAGGAATTCGGACACTTAGTGATATTCAGATTACCCTTCGTGCTGGTGCTGATAAGGTGAGTATGAATACCAGTGCAGTAGAAAATCCAGACCTCATTCGTGAGGGCGCACGGGTGTTTGGAACACAGTGTATCGTAGTAGCAATGGATGTGAAACGGCATTATGGGATGTCAGCAGAGCATACATCAATAATCCTTGATACCGGCGAGTCCTGCTGGTATGAGGTGGTAACTCATGGAGGATCACACCCTACAGGGATTGATGCTGTTTCATGGGCAAAAAAAGTTGAGTCGTGTGGAGCCGGTGAAATTCTGTTAACTTCAATGGAGACAGACGGAACAAAAAACGGGTTTGATATCCCGATAACACGTCTTATTTCAGATACTGTCAAAATTCCGGTAATAGCATCAGGGGGTGTTGGAACACTTCAGCATTTTTTTGATGGATTTACCTTAGGTAACGCTGATGCCTGTCTTGCTGCCAGTGTCTTTCACTATGGAGAGATGACAGTCAGTGATGTAAAGCAATATCTACAAGAGAAGGAAATTCCGATCCGCCCTATATAAGAAAAACATCTGGTTTATGGATACACATCATGTTTTCACAAAATATTTTCAGGATGGGAATTACAAAGGCATTGGAAACAGAACTTGATAGAAGAAATATGACAGTCAGGGAACTTGCTACCCGGGCCGGACTGTCTGACGCAACACTCTATAAAATAACATCAGGACAACGAGATCCACGACTTTCAACATTACAGGCAATTGTCAGAGTTTTTGAACCCTGTACCGAGCAGGTAATTGCTGTTATCGCAGCAAAGTTTCTTATTGATGAGATTGGGCATCAGACAATCTGTATCGACAACACGGTCTTCAAAATAAAAGGATATACCGCGCATACAATAGATGATTGTATTATATCAGCAGTAAGGGCTGAGAAAGATGGTGCAGGGGGTATTATTTGTGCCCCGGTCCTGGCAAGTCTTATTGAGCGTATCGTTGATATCCCTGTTGTAATTGTAAAACCTGAAACACAAACATTTTTGGAGGCAATAGAAGCACTTGGAGCAAAACTGACAGTCTGGTAAAATTTAGAAGGCACATATAAGTGCAAAGAAATATTTTTTTCACTTATTTATTTCAGGTGCCACGATACAGAAAATTGTACGTTCCTAATAAACATTGAATATAAGGTATATTTTCTTACAATAATTTTCAATGATTTTTTTCTATCTGAAATCTTAAAAAAGTTATTCTTCATCAGCTGCACGAATTAGTAAAGCTGCAGTCCGTTCTTGTGCCATTTGAATGATCTCATCTTCACCCGGGATTATTCTGTCTTTCATCAGAACCTTCCCGTTACACAGAACGGTTGTTACCATTCCTCCATTTGCTGCATAAACAACATTTGAAAGAGGATTATACATCGGTACCATAGAGGGATGGTGGGCAGATAAAAGAACGATATCAGCAGGAGCACCCACTTCTATTTTACCTGTTCCAAATCCAAGAGCCTTTGCTCCTGCTTCTGTTGCCATATGCAATGCTTCATGCACCGGCAAAAGAGTATCCTGGTTCCAATAAAATTTTTGTAACAATGTTGCAGTCTTCATCTCTTCCAGCATGTCAAGAGAGTTATTTGATGAACAACCATCAGTGGCAAGACCAACGTTCACTCCTGCCTCTAAAAGCCAGTGGTACGGCATTGCCCGGTTTGTTGCAAGTTTCATGTTACTCACCGGATTATGAGCGACATGAACACCCCGGGATCCTAAAAGTTGGCACTCCTCCTGATCCAGCCAGCAACAATGTGCAGCAACTGTCTTTTCATGCAGACATCCTGTAGCATCCAGAAGAGCGCCTGGACTTACATTATATTGTTTTTTTACCTCATTCACTTCATGTTCTGTCTCGCTCAGGTGAATATGCAACATCAGATTGTGTTCCCTGCTGTACTCACTGCACCACTCAAGATGTTGAGGGGGAACAGTATAAGGTGCATGAGGTGCGACTGAAGCTGTAATACGGGGATTATTCATAGCCCGTATGGTTGAAACAATAGATTCTGTTCCTGCAATCTCTTTTTCCATCTTTTCTTCGTCGCCAAAGGTAATTATTGCATGAGATAATACCGCCTTAATTCCAGCTTCATCAACTGCCTGTGCTGCCTTTTCTGCATAAAAGTACATATCATTAAATGCAATCGTTCCTGTTCGTATCATCTCTAAACAGGCGAGTTTTGTCCCCCAGTAGATATCATCAGGGACTAAGTGGGCTTCTAATGGCCAGATTTTTTCCGTGAGCCATTCATGAAGATGCATATCATCAGCATACCCCCTAAGAAGCGTCATCGCAGCATGTGTATGCATATTTACAAGTCCCGGAATTGCAAGAGTGCGAGACCCATCAATTATGAATTCAGCTTCATTTTTTCGCTTATGTGCATCGTCATCAATTGCAGCGATACATCCTGAGTCATCAATAAGGATGTCTGCAATTTTTCCATTAAGCAGGGTATTCTCAATTATCAGAGATCTTTTCTCTCTCATTACATCCTGTTCATCTATATTTACAGCCATATTGCCATACTTCTGATATTCTTCCTACTAGTAATGATTGTTATATCGTATATCTCTAAAAAACGTGTTTCTTTGATACAACAGTTGCTAAATCTAATTCGGCTATTACTCTATTAATGCAGATAAAGAAGAAGGAAAAAATTATCTATCTATAATATTTTCTTGCTGACAAGAAATCCTGGCATATTATAATGAACATCATATTGCATAAAGAGATATATCGAGAGCTTCTGTTAATTTAGTTCAGAAAGGGATTATCTGCAAAACAGGAAGGTATTCGATCAGTGCGGAAACAGCAAAACTATATAAATTGATGTGTGCGGGGAGGTTCCAGAATTTATGAAAACAAGGGCTATTTTTAATCGCGCGTCAGCGCGGATATGTTCTTGTATTTTTCAAATTATAAAATGATATATTAATTATCGCAAAATGCTATTAAAACGCCATTTTAATTAAAAATTTGTATTATTTTCGCATTGTAATTATGTCAGAGCATTATGATTTAAAATATAACCAAATATTTTAGTTTATTTCTAATATTCTATTCAATATGAAGATTTTTTTTTAACATTTATTATTACATTACCATAAGTGGAGACTTTTTTCACTCAATTTTCAGATAACACATAAAGAGATTGAAAGATGCATATTAGTAATGGAAAATTCTGAGGATTTCTCAAAATTCAATATATCACCTGAATTATTGAAAGCAATACGGGATATGGGCTTTGAAGAACCTACACCTATTCAGGAACTTGCCATTCCACGAATACTTGCGGGAGGGGATGTCACGGGTCAGGCTCAAACAGGTACAGGAAAAACTGCTGCATTTGCAATTCCGGCATTTGAAATACTGAATCCAAAAAGCAAGGATACACAGGTATTGGTTCTTTCACCAACCAGAGAACTTGCTATTCAGACAGCAGAAGAATTTACCCGGTTATCTAGATATATGGAAAATGTTATCATTTTGCCAATATATGGAGGCCAGCCCATTGACAGACAATTACGGGTCCTCCAAAAACAGGTCCATATTATTGTAGGTACTCCCGGACGTATTCTGGATCATATTAATCGCAGATCTATTGATTTATCTGGCATTTCCATGGTAATTCTTGATGAAGCTGATCAGATGCTTGACATGGGATTCCGTGAAGATATTGAAACTATTTTAGCTGAAACTCCGGAAAAACGCCAGACAATAATGTTCTCGGCAACAATCCCTAAACCAATTCAGGAGATATCTGCACGATTCCAGCATAATGCAGAGTTTTTAAAAGTAATTCACAAGGAAATGACAGTCCCTCAGGTCGAACAACAGTATCTTGAGGTACGAAACCGAGACAAATTTGAGATTCTCTGCCGGTTTCTGGATATGGATGATCCTGAACTTGCCATTATATTCTGTAATACTAAAATGGCTGTAGATGAGCTTACCACTCATCTGCAGACCCGGGGATATTTTGCAGAAGCCCTTCACGGCGATCTCAAACAGGTACAACGGGATCGCGTCATGGCAAAGTTCAGAGCAGGAACTATTGATCTGCTTATAGCAACAGATGTTGCAGCTAGAGGCATTGATGTTGATGATGTTGACCTTGTCATTAATTATGATGTTCCACAGGATGTGGAATATTATGTCCATCGGATTGGAAGAACGGCACGAGCAGGCAGGGATGGACGAGCTATCACTTTTGTAGGACCTAAAGAAATTTATAAGCTAAAATCAATTCAACGATTTGCCAAGATTCGAATAACACAAATACCTCTTCCAACTCCCGCTGATGTCGAGGAGATGAAAGTTACCAATCTGGTCGGTTCAATTAAGAAAAGCATTGATGAAGGTGATATTGAAAAATATACTGAGATAATAGAACTCATTATGGTTGATAATTATTCATCTCTTGATATTGCAGCAGCTCTTCTGAAACGAGAGATGGGAACGAAAAAAGGTGAGGAACATAATATAAAATCTGATTATGGATACAAATCAGATGATTACGGATACAAGTCAGATGATTATGGATACAAATCAGATGATTATGAGGCCAAGAGCTTCCAAAAATCTGAACCTGGAATGACCTGTCTTCACATGAATTTCGGCAAAGAACAAAAATTACGCCCAAAGGATATTGTTGGGGCAATAACAGGAGAGACAGGGATCCCAGGAAAGCTTATCGGTGCTATTCGGATATTTAGGACATACGCACTTGTCGATGTTCCTCGTGAACATTCAGATATGATAATACAAAAAATGCAGGGGAAAAGTATTGGAGGTGTGAAATTGGTGAAAGGAAAGACGATTCGATTATATACACCAGAAGGACCCGGGCGAAAGAGTAATGGCAGATACTAAAAAATCTTTTTATACATTTTCATCTTTCTTTTTTTAAAGATGGCAAATAGCCTTTTTTTATGGGATAATCGAATTTCTGATACTATAATGCTTTGTTAGATTTACTATAATCGAAAAAAAAAGGTATCCCCTCCAAAAACTATGTTAACCCTTCCAGTAACTGTTAACGCCCACTCTATCTTGACCATCAATATTGAACAGTTTAGTTTATCTCGTAATTCTTGAACGGTCTGTTTAAGTGAGGCAATTTCTGTTCTTTGAGTTTCAATTATACAAAGCAATGAGAGAATAGTATCAGCATCTGAAAAATTCTGAATCTTATCTGGTGTGAGATTCTTCAGAAGGTTTTCATGTGAGGTATTCGTAGTCGTATATTATTAGACATTAAAAATGTAAATTATATATCCATACCTTACTTTTAAAAGGATACAAAAAAGGTATTTTTAAGACAATACGTTAATCGCACTTTATAATAAAGAATATTTCAAACTGTTTTGCATGTATAGTCAGTAACATAACTTTCTTAAATTAAATTTGCCAATTTGAGAGATCA
>CAYRYR010000121.1:0-7890 GCA_964428385.1 uncultured Methanoregulaceae archaeon | reverse complement strand
GCATCTCGCATTGAAGCATTAAAAAACTGATAAAGACCGAATAAAATTTTTAAAATCGTCATATGAATTTTGGTACCGTATTGTAACATGAACATCAGTATATTTCCTGCCTGGCTCTGTCTGAAAGACAAGTGATACGATATCATCACGTTCAGGCAGGATATAATTACATGACATTCTGACATTCATATTGATAATTTCCTATATTACTTAAAATTCCAACCGTAGAGGACGCAGAGGGGGAAACATGGGTCGGATTCTCTGCAAATATCAGTCCCCCCCTCCGGGGTTACATCATTTCAATTCTCAAACGAATGTCGTTTCAACTGGAAAGAACATCTAAAGAGTGAAAACCTGATTGATAATATCACTTGAAAAACCGACAGAACCCCTGCCAGCTAAAAAAGGTACCGTAAATAAAAAGGCTGTGTATGTTTTAGGTTTAAAACTGTAACAAAAATAATGGGACGTAATTTCAGAATACAGGTAATTCCTTTGCTATCTCCATTGTTCCCTGCACTTCAGGTGCACCTGCCACTGGGGTTAATTCAGGAGATAACACTGTTGGTATGGCATTTCGTACATATGCCCCTTCAGAGTAATCCTGATACCCTTCTTTTGTCAGGCGAACTGTATAGGGTCCTGATCCCAGTTTTTCTATCGTAAGCGGGGTCGTCCCTCTCTCAACTCCTGAAAGATACACGGTTGCACCGGTTGGGTTTGAACTAATGATAAGAACACCATAGCCATTCTGTTCCTGTGCAGTGACAGCAATAAGAGACGGTTTTCTCGTTGCGGCATTTGCCCCGTCATTTGCGACTTTGAGGGTGACTGAGAAGAGACCGATTCCTCCATACGTATGAATCGGGTTCTGTTCATATGAGTAAGACCCGTCACCAAAATTCCATTCCCAGCTTGTAGGTATGCCTGTTGAGGTGTCTGTAAATGTAACAGAAAGAGGTGGTTGGCCATCTAGTGGCTCGGCTGTAAATAGTGCCTGTAAGGGCTCTGGTGTAGGAGTGGGGGTAGGGGTTGGTGTAGGTGTAGGTGTGGGGGTTGGTGTAGGTACGCTCTGTACTGCAATATAGTCTTCCCGCTCAAGTGAACTGCTGGTCCCGCCAGGATATTCTGCACGCAGCCATACCGTATAGGTGCCTACATCTGAATACTGATGAAGAGGATTCTCAATGCGTGATGATGTTCCATCACCAAAACTCCATATCCAGCTTGTCGGGCTGCCGGTAGACTCATCAATGAATGTGACCATGAGTGGGGCCGGACCTGTTGTTGGTGAACCTGAGAAGACAGCCTGTTGAGGGGTTGGGGGTATTTCGGTAACTGATATGTAATTCTCTTTTTCTTCAGATTCATACGTACCGTCTGTGTATCCAGCAGTCAGATTCACTGTATACGTTCCGATAGCAGAATAGGTGTGAGATGGATTCTGTAGTGTAGATGTACTATTGTCACCAAAGGTCCATGACCAGTTCACCGGACTGCCAGTTGATGCATCAGTAAAGGTAACTGCAAGTGGAGGAACGCCACTACGGGGGGTTCCGGAAAATGCTGCTCCCGGAGTGACAGAACAGACCGAAATATAATCCGATTTTTCTTCTGAATCATATAAACCATCAGCAAACCCGGCAGTCAGATTTACTGTATAGGTTCCGATAGCAGAATAGGTATGAGTTGGATTCTGTAGTGTAGATGTACTATTGTCACCAAAGGTCCATGACCAGTTCACCGGGCTGCCAGTTGATACATCAGTAAAGGTAACTAGAAGTGGAGGAACGCCACTACGGGGAGTTCCGGAAAATGCTGCTCCCGGAGTGACAGAACAGACCGAAATATAATCCGTTTTTTCTTCTGAATCATATGTACCATCAGCAAATCCAGAAGTCAGATTTACTGTATAGGTTCCGACAGCAGAATAGGTATGAGATGGATTCTGCAGTGTAGATGTACTATTGTCACCAAAGGTCCATGACCAGTTCACCGGACTACCAGTTGATGCATCAGTAAAGGTGACTGCAAGTGGAGGTGCACCAGAAAGAGGGGTGCCGGAAAAGGCCGCTTCTGGTTCAGGAGGTGGAACGGTGCCGACTGTTATCTGTGCCGGGACAACAGTTGCCGGAATGGAATTCCCTTTCCCATCTGTAATTTCCCGTATCTCAAAGCCAAGGGTCGTCGTTCCTTCGAAAAGGCCTTTTAAGGTAAGAGAACAAAGCAGGAGATCTGTTGTTTCTGAACCGATCTGCTGACCAAGGTCAAGACCTGATATTCTGACCGTCTCAGATGGAACAACCGGTTTCACACCAAAATCATTTAAATTTGATTTCAATTCAACTGCAGAAACCGTAACAATTCCCGGTTCATCAAAAGAACTGATGATGTTAAAGCCGGCAAATCCATTTGTAAAACCAATCTTATTTCCAGATTCATCAAAATTCCGGAGATATACAGGGATTACCTGTTCAGCTCCGACCTCACCAATCACCGCACTACCTGGTTCAAGCACGGGTCCGGAAAATGCTGCTTGTGTGAAACCGGGTAAAATCAGCAATATGACCAGAACGGTCCCAATAATCGTAATTTGTTGCATGCAACCTCACCTTTTAGATCTGGCAGGTACCTCTGCCATCAGTTATCGTATGTATCATCTGTGTTATACCACAAAAGCGTTTCTCAAAACAAAGTTGGGAGAAAGAGAAGAATTTCTTTCATCCTAGAGAATTGTTGATGTTTTTTTGAAGTATGGTTCTTCGTAGGTATAGACCTGCATGGTTGTACGGGTTTCTTCAATCCTGAGTGAATCAGTCCAGTTTGCAAATCCATCCCGTTGCAGGCTTATTGTATGTTCTCCTGGAAGAAGCCCGGTTACCATCAGATCGGTTGCACCCATCTTTTGGTCATCAATTGATACCGTCACATTGTCTGGATATGATACAATGTATGCAGATCCTTCAGGATATTCTGAAATGGCATGCTGGCCATAACCCTGATAAAGTGGCTGCATTGCAACGGTTGTGCGACATGACGGATAGGGACCAGAGCCTATTTCATATGCTCTGACCCAGTCCCTAAATCCGTCCATTTTTAGTCTGACCTGATAGTAATCTGGTCTGAGGTCCGTTATTTTAATCGGGGTTAGCCCGAAATAGGCACCATTCAGATACACTTCGGCTCCCTGAGGATGTGAATTCATCTGAAAGATACCGGTTGCCTTTTTACCTGGAACATTGGGGTCTGTAACGGTGATAATGTCTTTTTCTGTATGAATATCAGAAGCTGTATTGTTCGAAGCAGTCAGTGTCACTGAATAGGTTCCGGGAGCCCGGTAGATATGTGAGGGATTCTCAACAACGGTTCCATTTACAACAGATGTCACAAAGGTCTCACCATCTCCGAAGTCCCATTCAAAATAATCTGGAAGACCAGTAGAGAGATCAACAAACATGACCTTTAACGGGGCAAATCCATTGTTGGGTGGGACATAGGTAAATGCTGCTTCTATTGATCCTGTAGCAAGTTCTTCTGGTTCTGCTGGTTGTTCCGGTGTGTTCTGTGGAGTTGGAGGCACACCTGCACCGACGTGAACCATACCCGGGGTGATTGATGCCTGTACGGCATCCCCGGCATCGTCAGTCAGTTCAGTAACAGACACAAAGAATTGTGCGTCTCCTTCTCCAACAGCACTGATCGAGAATGAGAATAATTCAATATCTGTCATCCCTGGTGATACCACCCGTTCTAAATCCACTGCTGTCACATCAATGACCGATGCAGGGAATGATTCTGTTACCTCAGACATAACAGACCAGTCTGGAAGATCCACGGCTGTTATAACTGCCACATCCGGTGATGAACTGGTGACCTGAATCTGGTAGCCGGCAACGCCGGTATCAGCTCCGGTAAGAAGAACGGGTATGGTCGCAGTCTCTCCGATGACTGGAATAGTCACACTTCCGACAGTTATTGCCGGTGCTGCTGATGCGAGTGCCGGAATGGTGAGTGCCAGCATCAGCATAAGAATACATAGGTTATGTTTTGTTTGAATCATAATTCAGCTCCGTTATGAAAATGGGAATCTGGCATTGTAATCTGTATAAAATACAATGAGATCATGGAGATTTGCGACTCCGTTACCATCATAGTCAAATGGCGCCGGTGTTGTCGTGCATTCTCCTGCAGTGAGAGCGTGGAAGAAGACAATGACGTCCTGCGAGTTGGCAACGTCGTTTCCGTCAAAGTCATCAACGAAACCGTCGTGGTTTAAGTCCTGAGGCCGGTTTGAGTATCCGGTAAAGGGGTTGAGATAGTATGTGGTGAGGTTCACCGGACTGGATGTGAGGGAGAGGGGATTTATTCCCTTCTGGCAGTAGGTGTCTGAAGCTCCCATCGCAAAGGAGAATTGGGTTGTGCCATTTGCAAGCCCTGATATGGAAACGTTTCCAAGCGGAACCGGACCGGAGCCAGGGGGAAGTCCGCCGGTTACCGAGAATCCGGAGATGGCTATCTTGTTGTAGGGCTGCAAAGCTGGTGATGCTGCCCAGGTAAATTTATCAGCCTCGATCCAGGAGGGTCGTTTGGCTGAATTCCTGAATGCCGCGAACGTGGTTCTGTCCAGTGTTGTGGTACTCTTATAACTGTCTATCCCGATATCAGTCTGGTCCAGGTAAACCGGAACCTCACGCCAACTCTTGTCTCCACTGATAACGGTAATGTTGGAGGGCAGTGTCGTGTTTACAACATAAATGAGGGCAGTCAGGTTGGCAGCAAAAACCGTGATGTTGGGTTTTGACTGGGTACTGTTTCGTGCACCCCAGGCATTGGTAATCGTGAAGTTGACCGCATAGGTACCGTTATTGCTGTACACATGGGTTGGGTGCTGGGTGGTTACATTTGCTGTCCCGTCTCCGAACTGCCATGCCCAGGCAACCGGACCACCGGTTGAGGTATCGGTAAAGGAGATAGTCTGGCCGACAACCACAGTCGTTGGCGTTGCGGTAAAATTAACGATAAGTGGGGCATACACTCCAATATAGTCTGCAAACCGGGGGTGGGTGTTTTTTTCACCCAATGTGGTGTTTGCAACTCTTAGAACAGGAGTGTAGTTGCCCAGTACCGTGTAAGGCCAGGGAGTTGTTGTATTGATGAAATCATTATCTATGTGCGCTCCTCTGGTACCCGTTCTATCCCATGTTCCGTCTCCATTAAAGTCCCACCAGTAAGTATCCACCAGTCCCTGTTCAACAGTCATGTTGTTCCTGAAGTTGACAGATAGAGTTGATGTACCGTTAACCGGGATGTTATTGGGAGTTATATTTGTCGTTGCATTCAGGAGGAAATCAGGGTAAAAACCACCGATGACCTCGACACACTCGATCCACTCTTTATGATCAGACCCGCACCATCCACTCACCGTCAGGTTCACATCATATTTACCGGGCGTAGTGTAGGTGTGGGAGGGATTTTTGAGCGTTGAAGGGGCACTGCCGTCACCAAAATCCCAGCTCCAGGTATGTGGGTTTCCTGTGGATGCATCAGTGAACTGAACAGTAAGCGGTGCCTCACCTGAATTAGGCGACCGGGTAAATACTGCTGTCTCGATATTGGAAACTGAAATATATCCTTGGCGAGTTGAAGTTGCACTTCCCACCGGGTTAGTGCCGGTAAGCGAGACCGTGAAGTTACCGGCTGCATTATATGATGTGTAGGTAGGATCTCTTTGTGTTGATGTAAACCCGTCTCCGAAATTCCAGAGAAAAGCCGTTGGTTGATCAAACTGACCATAATCTGATAAAGAGTAATCGTACTGGAAACTAACGGGAGTTCCTGCACATATTTCACGGGGCGGTGTGGCGTTAAGAGCAACTTTAGGCGGTGCATACACGTGAATATATCCCCCTCCGTTGGCAGTCCGCCGGGTTGAAGCACCCGCTCCACAGGCATCAGTGACCGTTAGTGCTACATTATAGGCACCCGGAACTGTGTATGAGTGCGTCGGGTTTGCCGTCGTAGCATTACCGGTTCCGTCTCCGAAGTTCCACTGATAACTTGTCGCCGCACTACTCGTAATATTAGAGATAAAGACCTTTGCAGTATTCAAACTGACATTGACCGGTTCCGTGGCCTGTGTGAAACCCTGAACCGTGAAATTGACAACAGGAACCCCGCCGCAGACCTTGATGTAATCATCTTTTGTCACAGAAACCGGGTCACTGCCAAGGATCATTAATCTCATCATGACATCGTATAAGCCGGGGGTATAATAACTATGATCCGTATTACATGGCCAGGTATCACAGGACGTTGAATTTCCGTCACCAAAACTCCAGATCGTCCGGTAAATATTAGGATTAAACGGAGTGAGATCAGTGAATTCCACATCATGAATTACCGTGCCAGTTGTTTCATCGGCTTCAAAATCGGGGGAAATAGATACATGACCCAGTTTCGTTATAAATGCATCGTAATTGCCAGTGAGATTGTTTGCATCATACCATGTGGAATTAAACCACCGATAGACCGGGAACGTGTCAGGACAGGTAGTCGGGTTACACTGCCATTCCGATAGTGACTTTGTGTACCCGGCAACATATGCTCCATAACTGGAATCAACGGCTATAGCTGCCCCGACATCATCATTATATCCGCCAAAGGTGGTCGAGTACTCAAAGTACCGCATGTCAGGCTTGTAACAGGTCACGAAAACGTCCTGGTTCCCGTTATTGGTATTTTTTAATGATTTATCCCTTGGAAATCCAGATGACTTGGTATACCCGGTCACGTACGGCCGGTCAAGGTCATCGACCGCGATGCCTAATCCGTAGTCCTCGCTGCTCCCTCCAAGGTACGTCGAGTACTCTAGGCTGTCACCATCACTGGCAAACTTCGTGACAAAGGCATCCTTGTCAAATAAGTCCTGTGCATATCCTTTCTCGCTCTGTTTCGGTTTTTCAGTTGGGAAATCGGTCGATGCGGTTGCACCGGTCACGTAAGCACACCCTTCGGCGTCAACGGCAACTGCAGTCCCATAGTCCCATCCACTCTTCCCTCCGAGGTACGAGGCATACTTGACCGGGGATCCAGCATCAAAGTCCATCTTAAAGATAAACGCGTCGCCACCACCCTGTATCGTCTTGAACTTCCCGGGAACACCGGCCGGTACGAGATTGCTTGAGGTTGTTGATCCAACGATATAGGCAAACCCGAAGTCGTCAACCGCAATCCCGTTACCAACCTCATGAGAGTGACCACTGATATAGGTCGAGTAGGTGAGCATGTTTCCGGCAGGGTTTATCTTTGTTGCAAAGGCATCACCCATCAGGGCATCGGGATTAGGGATCTCTTGGTATGCTCCGGCCGTTACCGGGTACCGGCTATCTACTTCTTTAAACTGGAAATTACCGGTTGTCTCACCGGTAATATAGGCCGAGCCATCGGAATGTGCCGCAATGGCATTTGCCGTGTCACTGGCCTCACCTCCGATATATGAGGAGTATAAGATTGAATTCCCGGTTGAGAGGATCTTAGTCACAAAAGCATCATCCTGACCTGCAAGGTATCCTCCCCGGGCCCAGGGGCCAAGAACAGGGAAATCGGTTGAATAGGTATTACCACAGACGTACATGTCACCAAACTGGTCAACCGCGATCCCCCTGCCAAAGTCCCCCTTTGCCCCGCCAAGATAGGTCGAGAACTCTAACGTCGCATTCGTGTGACCAGGCGACGGGTACCGTATCTTGCTTACGAATGCATCCGTACTGCCATGGCAGTATGATCCATCATATAAGCCGGGTGCAGGTGTTAAACCAGTCGGAGTCGTATTCGGGAAGTTACAGGATGCGGTATACCCGCAGATATAGGCATTGCCATTGTTGTCTGCCG
>CAYRYR010000120.1:4719-8027 GCA_964428385.1 uncultured Methanoregulaceae archaeon | reverse complement strand
GGCTTTTGACAAGTGCAAACTGACAAGGACGGGTCAGGGGCAGGTAAGCTCTTCCTGTGCAGATTTTGTATTCTCTTCCTTGATAATCATTCTGAGCTGATTGAGGGTACCTTTCATCTCTTCTTGTTCATCCGGTCTGAGACTAAGGATTCGCTCCTGTCTTGCCAGAAGATCCATTAGATAAAAGAGCATTTTCTTCTTTCGTACCATCCTGCGGCATTGTGTTGCTTTCTCTTCTGTCAACCCGGCTGTAATAGCCTTCCTGTACCGATCATCACATTCGGTCAGAATCTCCTCGACCTCCCTGATGGCAGTAACAAGCATCGACCGTTCGAGTGGCTTCATGACATATCCTTCAATCTGCATGCCATAGGAGATAGCCTCGTTTATGGTCATCATCTTGCCGGTGAGGATAATAACCGGAATTTCAGATAATGCAGCGTCCATCCGAATCTGTTCGAGAACCTCCCACCCAGACAGGGGTTCCATCATAATATCAAGTAAGACGAGTTCAGGTTTTTCTGTTCGTATTCGATTTATTGCTTGACTACTATCGAGTTCAATATCAACATGATGCCCTTCATGTGTGATTATCATCTGATATATCTGGGTCAGATGCTCATTATCATCGATTAGTAAAATCTTCATATTTCCCCAAAACAATACCTGACAGAAGAGATTATGCCGGTGGATTTGTATATCCCTCGTTCCATTCTTAAAGAATTGTTTTACACTTATTATCAGAATAACTACTATAATAGCGTTTGCTCATACTGATTACTACTTCCTGATAATATTTAGAAAATGAAAGTTTGAAAAGAATTGATTCCTTTGAGTCGTAACGGGAATCCGTATAGGGAATATTCAAATCAGTGTTCCATGCACACAATCATTTTATATTACTGGTTATCCACTTCATTCATCCTGACTGCGACATTTTAAGAGCGGGAACATTTTTCTTATTAATCTCTCCTATTCTCGCCGGGTTTGATCCAAAAATTCTCTAAAAAACGTTATAAAACCCTGCAACACCTCTCCAGTCTTTCTTGGGGTTGGTTACTTTTCATTCTGATGATATTTTCCAGATTGATTCAGCAAAGTTAGAAAGAGTGTGAATTACTGCGAATTGAGTCTTTATTATGCATGGTAGGTATCATCGACATAGAAGTCATTATAAGGCTGTCCAAATTACAAAACGTATAAAAATATAATTTCTTTCCTGATGAATGTCGTTTCACTGCCAGAAAGATCTATGCAAGGAGTGAAAACAGGATTGACACTATCACTTGAAAAATCAACAGAACCATGAAATACGGTTAAAAAACCTATATTATTTTGTTTATTTTGGGCTCTGTCTGAAATTGTTTCTGCATTATCGGGCCGTCGATAATCTTACGGATCAATCGTTTCAAATTGCATCTCATATTTCTTCAATATTCGCCTTATTTGGTCCATACTATAATCTATGCCGAATTTTAATTGGATAAGATGCTTCACTTCAGCAACAGTCCAATGGTCACGTGCATGTAATGTCTCCCATAACTCGCTTTTTTGTTTATCTGAAAGCTTTGAGGGCTTCCCTCCGGCATATTTGGGGACTAATCCGACATAACCTTCTGAATTCCACCTTTCTTGCCACTCATAGCCTGTACCTTGGGAAATGCCTACTATTTCACAGGATTTTTGTACTGATTCGCCTGAATAACGAAGATTTATAAATATTAAGCGCTTTAAGATTTTAGCTCTAATGGCATATTCTTTAATGATTTTCGTCAATTCTATTTGAGGAATATGCTTTTTAATCTCAGTTTGCTCAACATTTACCATATACTAGTGTTATTCTTAATTTTATAGAAAATATTGCAGGATATTCTTATTACCTGCCAATTATTTGCTGGCATTTGGCATAATAAATTCTTATCAGGTGAGGGAATCTTAAAGTATCATCCACAAGGGCAATGAATTCTATCCAGTTCTGGCTTTTAAGCACCATCTCTTGTACCATTATGTCGACTCTGTTTATCAATCAGGATAGTTCAAAGGATGAATGATGAGTGTCAATACGAAATGTAACGTACGTGGTATGACAACATGAAATAAAAAAGGTTAAATATTCTATTATTCGTTGCATCCTCCTTTTTACACGCTTTTCGCTTACTTATTGACCGAACGAAACCTGTCCTGAATGATGCAGTAAATTTCTGTTGATAGGTCCCACCAGGTTTCTTTTTTATCTTCATCAATTCATATCAAAAATCATGTACCCATGAGTTTATACATGCATTAAACAATATTTATCAGATGGATCCGGATAGAAGATCCCGATATCTTGAGAAGTTAGCATTTGCTTCAACCCGATGTTCACAAATTGAAGAATGGATTGAAAAATATGGATCTGAGGAACATATGGACCCGATGCCTCTTCTTGCTATCTTTAAGGCATATCAGGAGGTAACTGAGTGTCTCATGGATATTATCGCGATGCATATGCGGGATATGGATCTCCCTGCCAGAGATGACTATACAAATATCGAGCGTATCAATATATTTTCGTCAGACGAGCGAAGAATTCTTATTGAGATGAACGGTCTAAGAAATCGAATAATCCATCGATACAATGCAACTGATGAGGAGATAGCTCGTGAACGGATCACCTATTATATTCCTCATGTACATGAACTATTAGAAAGGATTAAAGAATGGATAAAGGGGTACTAAAAAAGATCCTTGTTGACATCTCCCCTCTGACTCATATAACAGATGGAATTCTTTTATATGGCTCTCAAATCTCAGGCAAAGCCGATGAACGGAGCGATATTGATATTTGTCTGATAGCAGGGCCTTCCCACGATCCGATGGAGGTTCTGTCTGCTTCCTGGCGCTATATGGATTCTGATATATATGATATCAGAGTCTTTGAACAGTTTCCTCTTCATCTCAAGGTAAGAGTACTGGTACAGGGCATATGGTTATATGAGAGGGATCCTCCTGCTCTTGGTGAATATCTCTATTCAACATGGAAAAGATGGGATGATCAGAGGTTTTACCAGGATCCTATTCCCGGAGTTCCAAACTACCAGGAGGGGTATACAATCTGACCCCGTTTTATTTTTCACAGCAGATCATTCTATTTCCTATAAAAATGCTTCTGGAATGTGAATTAGGACTCATTTGAGCATTTTAATCGATTCAGCCAGTAGCTACGTTTCATCAACGTTTTTATAGATATGTCAATTTTTCACGTGAAATGAAAAGGTCAGGGTAGAATCACTTGATTAATTCCGACCTCTTTCTCCCCCCTCTGCGTT
>CAYRYR010000120.1:0-4619 GCA_964428385.1 uncultured Methanoregulaceae archaeon | reverse complement strand
TTTTCAATATGAAAGTCAGAATGTCATATAATTACATCCTGCCTGAACATGAGAATATGGTACCACTTGTTTTTCAGGCAGAGCCCAGACTGGTTACTATCTCAAAATAAGTTCCGGGAACAAGGGCAATAGCACCAATTCACCCATTCATTATTGTATCAGAGATACTGCTGCCGGTCTTATATCTTCTGAAGGTGATAATCAGCAGAACACAGGAGTACAAGGTCGGTTATGAGAGCAGAATACGGCAAACCATGATTATATTCTTAAGAAATAGGGCTCGGTAACTGGTGTGCAGCCTCAGTCTCGTTTTAATCATCAAATATCTTTTCCGTGCCCGTAATGTCTCATCAGAAATCCCCGTACTGTTTCTGATCGTACCCATCCATTATCCAGTTGGGTGACCAGATCATCGATCCTCCTGACCTGTTCCAGGATAATCCTGCTCTCTTTTGTTTCCTCAAGGGATGCCAGACTCATGATGATTGCCAGAGGATTTCTAATCTGATCGTTTAAGATCTGAAACTGCTCCATATTATGTTCAATCTGTTTGATACCTTTCTTTTCCATCTCTCGCTCAAGGAGAATCATGGCAGTGATGTCCCGTATATGACCAATAACCTCTGTTACCTCTCCTTCAGCTGATAAAACCGGAACAAGAGTGGTGTCAAGCCAGACCAGGGTATCATGTATCGTACCAGACAGTGTTTCCCGCCCCGATTCCCCTGAAGAAAAAACAGAATCTGCTAGGTTTTTGAGCTGATCCAGAAGCGATGCAAAGATGATACTGTCAAGATCCTTTCCCATTGCTTCTTCTGGCAGGCAGCCAAAGTACCGCCCTCCATTCCTGTTTAAAAATGAGATCGAATGATCCCGGGTACTAATAAAAATAGAGTCTTCTGCAAGTTCAGCAATCGCACGGTATTTCTTCTCACTTGCTCTGAGTTCCCTGTCCAGTGTGTGCTTATACAGAGCCATCCTGATAGCGGTCTGAAGTGCCCGCTCTTCCAGGGGTTTGATGAGATATCCAAAGGGTTCTGTAGTAACTGCCTTTTCAACAGTCGCATCATCAGAATGTGCAGTCAGATAGATGACCGGTATTCCAAACTGCTTCCTTATCTTTTCAGCAGCCTCTATCCCGTTCATCTCCCCTTTAAGCGTAATATCCATTATGACTACACGGGGATGTAACTCTTCAACCATCGCAATTGCATCTTTTCCGGTATCGACAACTTCAGGTACATCATACCCAAGGTCTTGTAATCGTGCCTGAATCTCTGAGCCGGTCACAAACTCGTCTTCAACAACTAAAACCCGTATCTGTTCCATATCATCAGATCCTTATTTTATACCGGAAATGTGATGGTAAACATCGTGCCATCTTTCTGGTCAAGTGCAATCGATCCATTCATCTGTTTTACAAGACCTGTTATCAGTTTCATCCCAACAGTTTCTACTCGTTTGAGATCAAAATGTTCCGGCATTCCGGTGCCATCATCCTGATAGATTATTGTAATAGTGGTACTGTCCCTCTTCATAGTAATAGTTATTGTACCCTGTTGCTTCTCGTTATATCCATGTTTCAACGAGTTTGTTATCAGTTCATTGAGTATTAAACTGCAGGGAAAAGCCTGATCGAGGATCAGATACATATTATCTGCCTGAATCATGCAGGATATGAGATCAGGATTTTTATGATACACTTCATATAAATAACAGGTGATTTTTTGCAGGTACCCGGCATATTCAATCCTGCTCAGGTCAGGGGACTCATAAAGTTTCTCATATACGAGGGCAATGGATTTAATCCGATTCTGGCTCTCGAGCAATATCTCTTTTGCTGTTTCATTCTGTACCCCTCTGGCCTGCAAGTAAAAGAGGCTTGATATAACCTGTATACTGTTCCTGACCCGGTGATGGATCTCTCGTATCAGGACTTCTTTTTCCGCAAGTAATGCCGTGAGTTGTTCAGTCCTATCCTTTACCTGTTCGTCCAGTTCTTCATTAAATCGTTTGAGTAATTTTTCTGCTGCTTTGTGTTCAGTATTATCACGGACAACACCGAGAACCATTTTCTTTCCAGTAAGGGTGATAATACAGGTATTCACTTCAACGGGAATGTTTGTCCCATCTTTTCTCTGATGTTCCGTCTCAAATCTCGCCGAGCCCAGGGTCTGCTGATCCGTACGAATCTGCCCGAGATCAGGATTAATGTAACTGGTACTGATATCAAGCGGAGTCAATTCAAGCATCTCTTCTTTTGTGTACCCAAGCATCTTACAGGCAGTACTATTTACCATAATGAATCTGCCGGGACTCCCGTCTTCCTGTATCTCATGGATATGAATTGCATCGGTGGTGTTGTTGAAGATATCCCGAAATTTCTGTTCGCTCTCTTTGAGTTCCTTTTGTATCTGGCGTCTTCTGATATGAATCCAGACTCCCTGCATGAGAAGTGAGAGATGAGTAATATCAGTTGTATCATATAACGTCTCCTTATTTGCGACAGCTACTACCATGACAATACGTTTACCTTCAAAGATCGGGACTGAGATAAACCGACTGATTAAAACATGACCTGGAGGAAGCCCTTTCTTGCCTGGAAGAGAAGCGGAATAATCATTGACCAAAAAGGGCTCTCGTCTCCGTACCGCTTCTGCCCAGATACCTGTTTCTTTGATTCGGAAATGAAGAGGAACTTTTCCAATGGAGCAGCTCTCCATAACAGCCGATGACCATGCGTCAATAGTTAAGACAGATTCGTCCTGGTTCATTGTACCAAAAAATGCCAGCGGACTGGATGTAAGCTGGCATACGGCTTCAAATACTACGTTTAAAAACTCCTGATCACTGGCAGACTCCATCTCCGAAAGTTTTTGCAGCGTCTCTAGTCTTTCACGGTTCTGTGTCTCGATGTCCCGTAGTGCATCCTGTGCATGTTTCTGCTCTGATATATCAAGAATTATACCTTCGTAGTGAGTTATGGTACCAGTCTCATCATGGCGAATATGGGTATAATCCTTTACCCAGTGCAGGGATCCGTCTTTTCCAATAATTCTGTATTCCTGCGTAAAATCGTTGATGCTATGACTGCTGTTATATGCCACTTCATCAGCAATCCTGTTAATATCATCAGAATGAATTATTGAACTGAATATAACCTTTCCAGAGAGAAGATCATCAGGCACATAGCCGAATTGCGTGATATTATCAGTAACCATCTCAACAGGCCAGTTCTCTTCGGCTTTCCAAAGAAAGGCAATCGCCGGGCTTTTATTGATAACCTTAAGCTGTTCTTCCTGCTTCTTTAGCAGGCAGTCAATCCGGTCACGTGTAATTATCTTATCTGTGATATCCCTGACAGTCCCTAAAAACCCTATGACCACTCCGTTATCGTCTTTCCTGACAACAGAGGTTACCAGGGCGTGAAAGGTAGTGCCATCTTTTCTTCGTAGATCAACCGGGTATTCCAGTACATCTTCACTTCCACAAATACTTTGGATATGGGTTTCCTTGTCTGCAGGATCTGCATAGAGAGAACTAATAGGTATGCTTAGAAGTTCTTTACGATCCGAATACCCAAACAAG
Organism: uncultured Methanoregulaceae archaeon; assembly: GCA_964428385.1. GTDB lineage: Archaea > Halobacteriota > Methanomicrobia > Methanomicrobiales > Methanospirillaceae > JAFGOM01. Next base: position 1,031 of record CAYRYR010000120.1, on the reverse strand, counting down.
TCAATGGCTGCATCATTGAAATCAACCGATCTCCCATCATATGTTGTGATATATACACAATCCATAGAAGTCTTAAAAAATTCACGGTATCTCTTCTCACTCTCTCTGAGGTCCTGATCCAGTTTATACTTATACAGAGCCATCCTGATTGCGGTCACCAGTGCCTGCTCCAGAACAGGTTTAATAAGATAGCCAAAGGGTTCTGTGGTAACTGCCGCCTTTACAGTCGCATCATCAGAATGTGCAGTCAGGTAGATGACAGGTATTCCATACTGTTGGCGAATCTGCTCAGCTGCCTCTATACCGGTCATTTCTCCTTTGAGAGAGATATCCATAATAACCACCTGGGGATGTATCCTGGCAACCGTGACAATTGCATCTTCTCCGTTATTGACAACGATAGGAACATCATATCCAAGATTAATTAGCCGTGCCTGAATCTCAGAGCCGGTCTGTTTATCATCTTCAACAACCAAAATCCGTACCTGTTCCATATAATCCCTCATTTACACTGGAAATGTGATAGTATATGCCGTTCCGGCATTCCGGTCCAGTTCAATCGTTCCGTTCAGCTGGCGAACCAGTCCCCTGATGAGTTCAAGCCCAAGCGTCTTTGTGTGGAGAACGTCTATTCCCTCAGGTATTCCTACACCATCATCACGAAACACGAGGACATAGGTATCTGCATGACGTTTTAAATCTATTTGAATCATCCCTTTTCTCGCTTGTGGGAAGGCATGTTTTACTGCATTAGATACCAGTTCATTGATTATCAGGCTGCATGGCACAGCCTTGTCAATTGAGAGAGAAATAATTTCTGAACTGACAGTAAGGGAAATACGACCAGGATCAACCAGATAGGATTCAAATAAATATCTGGTAATTTTTCTGATATAGTCAGTATAATCAATATTATCAAGATCTTCTGACAGGTAAATCCTTTCATGTACGAGCGCTATCGATTTTATCCGGTTCTGACTCTCTAAAAGGATTTCCTGTACTTTTTCATCCTTTATCTTTCTCGCCTGCAT
>CAYRYR010000119.1:0-8048 GCA_964428385.1 uncultured Methanoregulaceae archaeon | reverse complement strand
TTTTCCAAGTAGAAACAGGGCCTTACAATTTTACAACACTTTCCTTACACTGTCGTAACGAACAGCGTATTATCGTGCTTCGCGACCGGAACAACACCCAGGGTGCAATCGATGTGGGTGCAGTAGCTAAGGACTGCATGAGTGCCAAGGCAGCTATCGAGGGTGGTGTAAAGACAGTTCTCTTTATGGGAGACAGTCCTGCTGTCTGTGATTGTGACTGTACACAGCCGGTGGAAGCGTTGAAAGCACGAGATTTTGTTGTTGTCTTTGACACACTCCTCTCACCTGTTGCCCTTGCTGCTGATGTTGTTTTGCCGATATCAGCCCTTGCTGAGCAGGATGGAAGTCAGACCAATACAGAACGCCGCATCCAGCTTCTGAACAAGGCTATTGATGCCCCTGGAGAAGCAAAACCTGCCTGGGAAGTAATCACCCGGCTTGCAGAGGCCATGGGTACGAAATTTAACTGGACCTCTGCCGAGGATGTATTTAAGGAAATTACCGGGAAGGTTACAGCATACAAGGGAATAACCTACGAACAGATCAAAAAGCCGGAAGCTGTTCTGTGGCCTGCAACGGTTAAAGGGACCATGATTGCTGTTGATTACAAGGAGGCCTGAAGATGTCAGCAAAAGGCGATATGGTATATGCATGGGCAAAAGACCCTGCGATTCTTGAGCGTGGTGAATTGGGAGGTGCGGTCACTGCATTGCTCAAGTATGCACTTGAGAGCAAGACTGTTGATGCAGTCCTTGCAATCACTAAAGGAAAGGATCTCTATGATGCAGTTCCAACTCTCGTTACTGATCCTGCAGATCTAATAAAAACAGCCGGGTCTCTCCACTGTGGTACTCTTCTGATACCAAAAATAATTAAAAAATACTTACAGGGCGCTGCAAACGCAAAGATTGGAGTCACGGTTAAAGGCTGTGATGCGATGGCTTTTTACGAGCTCGCAAAACGGAACCAGATAAACCTTGACAACATCGTGATGATTGGAGTGAACTGTGGTGGTTCTGTCAGTCCGGTTCTGGCAAGGAAGATGATCAAGGATAAGTTCGAGGTTGATCCTGATACCGTTCACAAAGAAGAGATCGATAAAGGGCAGTTCATTATTGAGTACGAAGGCGGACACAAGGGAATCAAGATCGATGACCTTGAAGAGGATGGATACGGCCGCCGGTCCAACTGTCGTCGCTGCAAGATGAAAATACCCCGCCAGGCTGATCTCGCCTGTGGAAATTGGGGAGTGATCGGAGAGAAAGCAGGAAAGGCAACCTTTGTGGAAATCTGCAGTGAAAAGGGTGCAAAACTCCTTGATGATGCAGTAAGCAGCGGAGCTCTCGCAACTGAACCACCAAACCCGAAAGGCATTGAGATCCGTGGAAAAGTAGAAGGAGCCATGCTCAAACTCGGAGAATCCTGGAGAAAGCGCGACTTTGAAAAACTCGGAAAAGGGAGAGACAGAATTAAAACAATCCTCGAAGAGACGCAACGCTGTATCAGATGTTATCAGTGTATCGATAACTGTCCAATCTGTTACTGTATTGAGTGTTCCACCAAGAAAGAACATTTCATTCCCTCTGAAAAGACACCTCCCGGACTGATGTTCCATCTTATCAGGTTTGCCCATATTGCCGACTCGTGTATCAACTGTGGCCAGTGTGAAGAACTCTGTGCGGTTGATATCCCGAATGCACTCTTTATGCATGCTCAGCAGGTAGAGATCCAAAAACAGTTCAACTGTATTCCCGGGCAGGATATGACACCGCCAATCCATTCCCTTGTTGAGGAGATGGCAGAGCGTGAACGCCTGAATGCAACCGGAACAGACCAGATATTTGATAATATCTTTAAAGAATAATAATCCCTGTTTTCCGGTTTTCCTTTTTTTTACGAGTATAATTCCCGGATCAATCTCTTCAAGTTGATAAGAGACTATATAAAAGGTCGAAATAATTGATTTTTATAGTACCTGGCAGAACGTCTTCTTATAATCAAAGTGAAACAGAGGTTATTTAGAGGTTTTGCCATTAACTCTATCATGCTTTTTCCTATGAAAATGCATCTGAAATATGAATTGGGACTCATTTGTGAATTTACATCGATTCAGCCTGTAACTACGCTTCATCAGCGTTTTAGTAAGAGGATCATTCGTGCAATTAAAACCGACCCAATAATAAGACTGTTCAAAAAAATAATAAGTGTCAGTCATAACAGACCTTTAAAGAGACATAGTATCTGATACATCGAGGATTGTAGATTTGAATAAGATGCTGCAGGCAGATTGCGATGCCAGGGCTTCGCGGGGAGTGATCTCTGCAATATAACTTTTAATGCTCATTAAATACGCTTTTTTTGAAAATAACAAAAAAAATCAATTATTTCATTTAAATGCCCGCATTAAGCCTTTTTTTTCGGTTTTCTTTCGATATTTCAAGAATATTGCGTAAAATAAACTATTTTTCACTTATTATGAATGATGTAAACTATTTGCGCCATAAAATCACTGAATTGAAGAGATAATTGGAAAATACTGGAGGATATCCATTATTCAATCTCGCAAGATTTTAATACTATCAGAAAGGATATATGTATTGAGCCAGAGCATAATATTTTTTTTAGCACTGGCAATTTAAGAGGTAGAAATATGGTATTTCATCCCCCAGTACAAATAATAGCTAAAGGCGCAGGTGCCGGTAAATACAAGACAGATTTATCGGTACAGAACATGCTTATTCGCGGCTTTATGGCCGGAGCATATATCGCCATGGGAGCTGCACTTGCAACGACCTGTTATACAGGAACTGCAGCGCTCCTTGGCCTTGGTATGGCAAAGTTTATTCTGGGAGCTACGTTCCCAGTCGGTCTTATTATCATCGTCCTTACCGGTGCGGAACTCTTTACCGGTGACGCAATGCTTGCACCTCTGGCAGCATTTATTCACAAAATCAGTTGGGGATCAGTTCTCAATTTGTGGGTATGGGTCTATATTGGAAACCTGATTGGATCAGTTTTCTTTGCATACATCATGGCAAATGGTCCATTTGTGTCATTTGATGCCGCAGGAGGAGCTACTGTAAATGCTATTGGTCTCACTGCAGTAAGTATTGCAACAGGAAAAGTAAGTTACGTAGGTATAATGGGAATCTGGTCATTATTCCTAAAAGCTATTGCTTGTAACTGGCTTGTTAACCTGGCAATACTGCTCGGTATCTGTGCTGATGATTTGATTGGAAAATTCTTTGGAGTCTGGTTCCCAATAATGGCTTTCGTTACCTCAGGGTTTGAACACTGTGTCGCAAACATGTACTTTATTCCGGCAGGGCTCATGACCGCTGGATATCTCTCACCAGACCAGATCGCAACAATTGGTGCAGAAAAAATAGCCAGTCTTACCTGGGTATCCATGTGGACAAACAACATCATCGTAGCTACCATTGGTAACATTGTTGGTGGAATGATCTTTGTTGGTCTTCTATACTGGGTTGCATTCAAGAAAGAGATCGAAGCTCTTGAGTGATACATAAACCTTAATTATGAAGGTTGGAAAACATGAGGTAAAACCCTCGGCACTGCATATCGCAGTGTTTGGGTTTTTTGCCTTACTAGTCATTTTTTATGTTCTTACTACCCAAGACTGGATGTTCCTGATATGGGCAGTTCCGGTATTAATCTTACTTATAGCAATTCCTATGGCTCTTAACTACATGAGCCAGGATGAGTATGCAAATCTTCTTCCTTATTATGAAGCTGAAGCAAGAAAGGTGCGAATTCGGGAGATCACCAAGGCAATGATGTCTGAGCCGGTCAGAATTGAGGGACTGGTAGAAGAGACCAGATTTGCATCGTTAAACCGCCCGCATTTTATTGTAGCTGACAGAACCGGTGAGATTGCCGTGAAGATGTTTACAACACCTTCTGAGAAGATAACCAAAAACGATACTGTTGAGGTTCTTGGCCAGGTAATCAGGAGATACATTATCACCGGTGATCCTATCATAAACGGGGTTGCTATCAGAAAGATATAATGTAATCAGACTTTTTTTCAGATGTCCATCATGGACATGATACTCATTTTCAATTCCTTGATGAGAATTTTTGGTGCTTTTATTCCAAAAGGGAAACACCCTTATTTTCTGAAAACATATCCGGTTTTTTCTCTAATAGTATATCTGTTGCAATAAATCTTTAAGATTGGAGAAACTCTGTTACCAGATTGTATTCAGCATACTACTGTCAATCTCAATATGCCGGAGAAATAGCTCCCGAACCATAAAATGAAATAGATTACTATATCCTGATACTGACTGCGGCATCAAACGTAATTGCACAATAGTACATATACTAGCAAGCATGTTGATTGGTTAGGAATAAGAGGAGAATCTAATGAGATTACATGTGATTATCTTATTAAAATTAACAATTGCCAAAAGTTAATTACTAAGAGAAAAAAATTATTTGACCTCCCACTAATATTCATCACTTTTTTACATCAAAGTGACAACCTTAAATAGTGTCTTTTCATATCATTATGAGTCGAGGAACCCACATGGATATGAAATATGTTCAGACAACATGCCCGTACTGTGGTACTGGGTGTTCTTTTAACCTCGTAGTCGTTGATGGAAAAGTCGTTGGTACAGCCCCGTACCAGCGATCACCAGTGAACGAAGGCAAAGTCTGTCCGAAAGGGACCTATGCCCACGAGTTTATCAACCGGGAAGACCGGCTTAAAATGCCACTTATTAAGAAAGACGGAAAATTTGTTGAGGCGTCATGGGATGAAGCAATCAGTCTCATTGCGTCAAAATTCAAATCGTACAAACCTGACGAGTGTGCCTGTCTCTCATCTGCCCGTGTCTCAAATGAAGAGAACTACGCAATGATGAAATTTGCCCGTGGAGTCTTTAAAACACGCCACATTGATCATTGTGCCCGTCTCTGTCATGCATCTACGGTGGCAGGACTTGCAGCCTCATTTGGATCAGGTGCAATGACAAATTCCATTCCTGATATTGCAGAATCAACGTGTCTCTTCCTTCTTGGCAGCAACACTTTTGAACAGCACCCCTTAATCGGGCGGAAAGTCATGCAAGCCAAAATGGCCGGTGCTAAGTTAATATACGCAGATCCCAGGTTCACAACAACCGGTAAGCAGGCTGATCTGTACATGCAATTTAGATCAGGGTCTGATGTTGCCATCTTAAACGGTCTGATGCAGGAGATCATCAAAAACGGCTGGGAAGATAAGAAGTTTATCGAAGAGCGGTGCAAGGATTATGATAAACTCAAAGAAGTCGTGATGAAAGAGGATTACAGCCTTGAAAACGTCTCAAAGATATCCGGAATTCCAGTTGAACAGCTCAAACAGGCTGCTGAATGGATAGGAAAAGCTGAGAGCTGTACAATCCTGTACTCTATGGGAATTACCCAGCATACTGTCGGAGTTGACAATGTCAAATCTGTTGCAAACATCCAGATGCTGACCGGAAACCTGGGAAAACCGGGATCCGGAGTGAATGCTCTGCGTGGTCAGAACAATGTGCAGGGAGCCTGCGATATGGGTGCCCTTCCGGTGGTATTTACCGGATACCAAAAAGTCATTGATGAAGCGGCCTATAAGAAATTTGCAGATGCCTGGGGATTCAAAGATGGTATTGCTGCTCCTCAAAACGGCTATGAAGTCACAACCATGATAAATGTCCTTGCAGACAATCCTGGAGAACTCAAGTGCATGTACATCATGGGTGAAAACCCGATGATATCAGACCCTGATCTGCATCATGTTGAGAAAGGACTGAAAAACTTAGAGTTTCTTGTTGTCCAGGATATCTTCCTGACTGAGACCGCAGAAATGGCTGATGTAGTCCTGCCTTCCACCTGTTATGCAGAGCGGGATGGAACCCAGACCTCAACAGAACGCCGGGTTCAGATGTGGAGAAAGGCACAGGATCCTCCTGGTGAAGCAAAACTGGACTGGGTCATCATTGCAGAGATAGCAGCTGCTATGGGATACAAAGAACAGTTTGCATGGCAGTCTGCTGAAGAGATCTTTACCGAGATTGCAGCACTTACACCATCATACCATGGAATGAATTATACACGTCTTAACAGGCCTGAAGCACTTCACTGGCCCTGTCCGGCAGAAGATCACCCTGGAACCCCAATCCTGCATATCGGAAAGTTTGCTCACCCTGACGGCAAAGGGGTCATGCATCCAATTGAGTATAAGGCTCCCGCAGAAGTTCCAGACAGTGAATTCCCTTACATCTTAACGACAGGACGTATCCTCTTCCACTGGCATACAGGGTCAATGACCCGGCGTTCAGCATCTCTGGATAAGGAAGTTCCAACCGGATGGATAGAGATCAATACTGATGATGCAAAGGAACTGGGTATAAAAGATAATGAAATGATAAAAGCTATCACCCGCCGTGGTGAGGTCAAAGTTCCTGCAAAGGTGACAAAAGATATCATGAAAGGTGTGATGTTTATGCCGTTCCACTTTGCAGAGTGTGCAGCTAATATCCTGACACATAATGCACTTGATCCTATCGCAAAGATTCCTGAATATAAGGTATGCTCAGTTAAAGTTGAAAAGATGGAGGCCTGAAGATGTCAGCGAAAGGCGATATGGTGTATGCATGGGCAAAAGATGCAGATATCCTCAAGAAAGGTGAATGTGGAGGAGCTGTTACTGCACTCCTGAAGTACGCTCTTGAGAACAAAGTCGTTGATGCTGTCCTGGCTATTAAAAAAGGACAGGACATCTATGATGCAGTACCTACACTGATAACAGATCCTGAGAAGATTATAGAGACAGCTGGATCACTTCACTGTGGTACGCTCCTCATTCCCAAGATCATTAAGAAGTACCTGAATGGTGCATTTGACAAAAAAATTGCAGTTACCGTCAAAGGCTGTGATGCCATGGCTTTTTACGAGCTTGCAAAGAGAAACCAGATAAATCTTGACAATATTGTCATGATAGGAGTCAACTGTGGAGGTTCTGTCAGTCCGGTATCAGCCCGGAAGATGATTAAGGATAAATTTGAGGTTGATCCTGATGTCGTTATTAAAGAGGAGATCGACAAAGGGCAGTTTATCATTGAGTATGAGGGCGGACACAAGGGAATCAAGATCGATGACCTCGAGGAGGAAGGATATGGTCGCCGGTCCAACTGTCGCCGTTGTAAGATGAAAGTTCCCCGTCAGGCTGATCTTGCCTGTGGTATCTGGGGAGTCATTGGAGATAAAGCAGGAAAGGCAACATTCATTGAGATCTGCAGTGAAAAAGGTGCTTCACTCCTTGATGGTGCTGTTACGGGTGGTGCACTTGAAACAACAGCTCCAAATCCAAAAGGTATTGAGATTCGGGGTAAAGTCGAGAGTGCAATGCTTAAACTGGGAGAATCCTGGAGAAAACGTGACTTTGAAGGACTTGGAACCGGGCGTGAGAGAATCACGACCATCATGAAAGAGACATCACGATGCATTAAATGTTATCAGTGTATCGAAGTCTGTCCTATCTGTTACTGTGTTGAGTGTTCAACGAAGAAACCCTGGTTTGTTAAGGGCGGCGAACTCCCACCAAACTTCATGTTCCATATGATTCGGTATGCACATATTGCTGATTCATGTATTAACTGTGGACAGTGCCAGGAGATCTGTGCAATGGACATTCCAAACGCTCTCTTCATGCATGCACAACAGGTTGAAATGGAGAAGATGTTTGGATATGTGCCTGGACAGGATATGACTCCGCCAATTCATTCACTGGTTGAAGAAATGCAAGAGCGGGATCGCCTGAATGAGACAGGTACTGACCAGATATTTGATAACATCTTTGCCGAGTAACGGCAGATCGATGATTTTTAAACTCTCTTTTTTATCAGGTAACTTCCGGATACCGCAATAGGATATCATCATCAGAGTCATTTTTATCAGGAAATATGAGACCTTTTTAGAGTTTTTTTGTTGCAGATATGTTTGTTTCAAAAAGTCTCGGCAGAGAGTGCCATAAGGACTGTAACTCATCCTGTATA
>CAYRYR010000118.1:0-8060 GCA_964428385.1 uncultured Methanoregulaceae archaeon | reverse complement strand
ATATATGGTATATTGCACATTTTTTATCTTATCACCCGATTATTGGACACTGTCAATTTATTGGCCTCATACATTACGTTCATTTTAATTTTTCAATTTTCACCGATTTTTTTAAGGATATCTGCAAACGATGGCTCTACGGATGGTCCTATACTCTCCCCATCATGAACATGATGTGGAAACGTTTCAATCTCATTATGATGAGGTGCATTGTCCCATCGTTTTATCAAATTTTTCTCTATGTTCAACCAGTGATAAGAGTAATCCAATTTATGAAGACCGGAATCAATGTACTCAAAAACATGAAGTTCACAGCCATCTCTGAGATCTAAGGCGAACCTGATAAATCCACTATTTACACCGATAAATTCCCTAATAATCCGAATATTCACAACTTCTGGACTATTTATGGCAATTCTTTTTAAAAAATCAAAATAATCCCCGATCATCCAATTGCCTCGAAGAGCACTGTTATCTCTTCTTTTAGCTCATTATAAACATCAGAGGATGCTTTCCATTCAAAAAAATCCATGTCATCCCCAAGCGATCCTGATGAAAACTTGGTATAAAATTCTTCCGTTTTCATGCCATATTTCTTTTCGAAATATTGTATACTGTCATAAAGATTCGTTAATTTCTGATTAATTTCTTCTATTCTGGATTTAATTGTCCTGTTTACCACGGCTTTAACGTAATCTTTTGATAGTTCTGTGCTTTTTATATCTGCTGTCATTGGTGCCACCAGTTCATACAATAGTAAATACATACCTTTTATTTAATTACATATCATTGTCTGTTTCACCACTGGCTCTGTCAGTTTATCAAATAACAGGGAATTGTCATATTATAATCACTTGAAAAATAGACAGAACCAACAACGGCACTATCGATTTTTCAAGTGATATTGCCAATCATGTTTTCACTTCTTATATCGATGTTCCGGTTGAAATGACATTCTTTCGATAATTGAACTGATCTAACCGCAGAGGGACGAGAGAGACTGTTTCAACTTCAATAATTATCCCTCCGAGTGATCTAATCTAACCCCGGAGGGGGCTGATATTCACAAAAAATCTTGCACGTGTTCCGCCCTCTGCGTCCTCTGCGGTTGAAAATCCTCCCATTGAACTGAGATATAGTTAATGGCTAAACTTCCTGGAAAGTTCACCTTAATCTATCTGTGACAGGAAGTTGATTAATGGATTGCGTGAAAGCTACTCGCTCTGTTCGGAGTATCCCTAATGGAACATGCGGCTATACACCAGAAATATGGCGGTCTGAAACTTCCATGACAATGTGAAACTCCGGAACCCAAATCCGGACAATTGCTAGGGAAATGATACCATGGTGAAGGTAACTGAACTGTTGGTAGAGGGGTCGTAAAGGTAACCAAGCGAAATTGGGTGAAACGCTTAACCAAAAGGAGGCATCAGGTTATACCAGCCGTAGATATGGTATAACGAACAGACAAATGATGCCCGGCCTACAGACAGCACCTAAAGTATCAATAACTATCCATGAATCAGAACCTGAAAAACCTGACCGGCTCCTTCAATTAGAAGGTAGGATTCTGGTCCGTATGCCTGGCAGGCAGAGGAATTGGCAAAAAGCAAATGCCCTGCCGTAATAGCAGGGATAGGAGTATATACCCTGACCTGAAAGGGTGCTGACTTGCCATAGGTGTACCGAAGCGAAAAGGATTGTACTTTTGCAAATGTGAGAAAACCAGAGATGCATAACAGCACGGACCTTACAGACAAAGAACTTGCAGCTATGTGGAAAGCAATCGACTGGAAACAGGCTGAAAGAACAGTTAGCAACCTGCAAGCCCGTATCGCAAGAGCAGCATTAGAAAAAAGATGGAAAGACGTAAGAAAACTAACACGCCTCCTTACCCGTTCTTACCATGCCAAACTCCTTGCAGTGCGGCAGGTAACGACGAGCAAAGGGAAAAACACTCCCGGAGCAGATGGCATAGTATGGAGAACACAAGCCGCAAAGATGCGAGGAGCACTGAACATGGATGATAAAGGATATCGTGCAATGCCTCTTCTTCGCACGTATATCCCAAAGAAAAATGGGAAACTTCGCCCGTTAAGCATTCCAACAATTAGGGACAGGGCAATGCAGGCACTGTATGCCCTTGCTTTGTCTCCAGTTGAATCTGCAACTGGCGATCTCTCTTCATTCGGATTCAGGAAATACCGAAGTAGTAAAGATGCCTACACCTATCTGTTCATCTGTCTCAGTGGAGAGAACTCAGCTCAATGGGTATTAGAAGCAGACATCAAGTCCTGTTTTGATATGATATCCCACTCATGGCTTCTTGCACATATCCCTATGAAACCTAACATCCTGAAACAGTTTTTAAAAGCCGGATTCCTTGAAGGGGACCGTATGTTCCCATCAAAATCAGGTACTCCACAAGGAGGGGTGCTTTCTCCGGTACTTGCAAATATGACACTTAATGGGCTCGAAAATATTCTAGGTAAGATATTTTACTCCAACAAAAAAGGAGTTATCACCAAGAAGTGTAATCGCCATAAGGTAAATATTGCACGGTATGCGGATGACATTGTGATTTCAGCTGACAGTTATGAAACTGCCGAAGAAATCAAGCACATCCTCAAAGAATTCCTGGAAGAACGAGGACTGGAACTTTCTGAAGAAAAGACTCGTATCACTCATATAAATGATGGATTCACATTTCTCGGATGGGAATTTCGTAAATACAATGGAAAACTCATCATTAAACCTTCAAAAGAATCTGTCAAAACCTGTATTGAAAAGATACATGACATCCTCAGAAAAGGAAGAAGCTGGACACAGGATGCAATAATTGCAGCAATCAACCCAATTATCAGGGGATGGTGCAATTATCATAACCATGCATGTGCGAGTAAAACGTTCTCCAGAATGGACCATGTTATTTTTATGATGATCTATTCCTGGGTCAAACGAAAGCACAAAGGTGAATCTCGAAGGGTAACAGTCGACAAGTACTGGCACCGAAAAGGTTCAAGAAAATGGGTGTTTTCAACATCAACTCAGGAACTTTTGAGCTTCTCAAAAACGAAAATCATTCGACATCGAATGGCAAAGCGTGATAAAAATCCTTTTTTGGATGTATATTACTTTGAGAAGCGTCGAAAGGAAATGAGACGTAACAAATCTTTTATTCCTGCTGCCGCCCATGTAGGGTAGAGGTAGGCTCGAGCCGGATGAAGTGAAAATTTCAAGTCCGGTTCCTAGAAGGCTGGGGGAGGGTAATCTCCTCTGGCTATTCGGCGTAGTACGATTGGCGTGTACGCCTTGGAATAACCTCTGTTTTACTGCGATATTCCAATACGTTATGCAAGGCACTATAATCACAGAGGTACGAAGCGTATCTGACACATGTTCTAACCTTCTGATGTTTTAATCCTTAAGTGATATAAAAAAACGCTGATGAAGCGTAGCTACAGGCTGAATCGATGAAAGTGCTCAAATGAATCCTAATTCATATTCCAAGTGCTTTCCTGGAAATATGAAAGTCAGAATGTCATGTAATTACATCCTGCCTGAATATAATGATAGGTATCACTTGTTTTTCAGACAGAGCCCTAATTTGCCATTCTCAGACAGCCTCCTGGAAAAGAACAACCTTTGTTCTAAACTCTTCCAGGTAAAACTCATGCTGGTTTTTCATCCAAACCAGTTCACCCGCAGAAAAGAAAGTAACTGCCACATTACTCTTCTTTCTGCCGGGGTTCTTTTTTAATTGCAGCATTCTCATCACCATGAACAAGTCGCTGCACATACATTGAACCTGCCTCATATGCTTCTACAAGCAGTTCACTCATATTTTTCTTCCCGATAAAAAACGGAGAGGGACCGAGAGATCGCAACAGACCTCCCTTCACTTCCGGCCCTGTTGTCAGGCTGACTGAAAAGTCATCAAGAGATGCACGCAAATTATAAAACCCGGAGGTTGGTAATTCTATAACCTCATGTATTGTCGGGGATGAATCTCTGCTCTGCTCCTCAACACATTCCATTGAACCCCGCTCCTCTCTCAAAGCATCAAGGAGATCATCCTTATTCTTCCCTCGCATTGCAAAAATTAAAAATGGCTCATCATCAAACTGCTCAGCAAGAATATAATACACTGCTGCAATATGCTTGCAGGGATTGGCATAATCAGGACAGGAACAGGTTGCTTTTAGATCATTGCAATCCTTTGGGAAGAACCAGAGTCCTGCCTTCTCAACCACACTCTCTATCTCAGGAGGAATCTCACCGGTAAGCATCTGTGCAGAATACAACGCCTGCTCAGATATCTCTTTAATGACCCGTTTCCATTCCTTATCATCCCACCGTTTTATCCGAATGGTAATCTCATACGGTCTTGCCATAGATCCCTGGACCTTTGCCTCGACTATCCCATCAATGATTGAAAGCTTCATCACCTGTCCCTTCCGGGCATAGGTTCGCCCCCGTGAGAGTCGGTTATCCATCCCCTGAGCATACAACGCCTCTAAAAATCGTTGAGACCACCATTTCTCTCCTATGGCTCCCCGCTTGCTCTTTGCCTTAATTCCATCCTTCACATGACGGGGAGATGTCTTTGGATAATACTCCCAACTCATGATTCACCTCCAATAAGCTCCCCACGAAGGGTAAAGAGATCACGGAGTTCATCAGTCGAGAGTGAAGTTACCCAATCCTCACCAGTTCCGATGATACTTCCCGCAAGTGATCGTTTCTCTTCCATCATCGCATCAATCCGCTCTTCTATCGTCCCGGTGCTAATTAACAGATGAACAGATACATTCTGTTGCTGCCCAATCCGGTATGCCCGATCGGTCGCCTGATCCTCCACAGCCGGATTCCACCACCGGTCAATATGAAAGACATGACTCGCCCGGATCAGATTCAACCCAACCCCGCCGGCTTTGAGCGATAAGACAAAGAGTTTTGGACCATGAGGATGAGAAAAACGTTGTACCATCTCATCCCGTATTGTTCGGGGCGTTTTCCCGTGCAAAAAGAGAACTTCCTCACCAAATGTCTTCTCAATAAGAGAGACAAGCCGTTGTCCAAAGGTTGGGAACTGGGTAAAGAGAATGGCAGCATCTCCTGCTGCTATCACGTCTTCAAGCAATGAAAAGAGAAGACTTATTTTTCCTGACCTGGCTGTTATCAGGTTTCCATCGTCTAAAAATGCATCCGGGTGGTTACAAATCTGTTTAAAACGTATTAATGCAGTCAAAATCTTTGCCCGTCGTGCAATCCCTTCTGCATCAGCAACCTCAGTCAGGATGCTCTCGACCATAGCCTGATACAGCGTAGCCTGCTCCTGTGTCAGGGTACAGTACCGCCTCATCACATTCTTTTCAGGCAGGTCAGTGATAATTGAACGATCCGTCTTTACCCTTCTCATAATGAAGGGTTGGACCAGTTTTTTCAACCGGATAGAAGCCTCACTGTCATGATACTTCTCAATAGGTATGCTATATGCCCGTTCAAATGCTTTTTCTGCTCCAAGATATCCGGGATTTAAAAACTCCATAATTGACCAGAGTTCTGTTAACCGATTCTCAACCGGAGTTCCGGTTAATGCAATTTTTCGTTCTCCGGTAAGAGACCTGACCGCCTTTGCCTGCAGGGTTTCTGAATTCTTAATGTTCTGTGCTTCATCAAGAACAATAAGATCCCAGGGAACTGACTCAAACAATGTATTATCACGGTAGACAAGCTGATAGGTGGAGAGGACTACATTATGTTCTTTAACCAGTCCCATAAATCCATCCTGCAACGTCCTGCCGGTTCCATGATGAATATAAACAGACAGACCAGGGGCAAAACGGACGAGTTCCCGTTGCCAGTTTCCAATGAGTGACATCGGACAGATAAGAAGAATTGGTCCATTCATTCCCTGTTTCTGTCCCGCAAGGATGTATGCAATCAGCTGGACCGTCTTTCCAAGTCCCATATCATCCGCAAGGCATGCACCAAGCCCGAGACGGGTAATGAAAGAGAGCCAGGAAAGCCCTTTACCCTGATAAGGTCTCAATTCTCCTTTGAATGAATCAGGAACCTTCACAACTCCCATACGCCGGGTTCCCTCATCACCGAGGAGAGAAGTAAAGAGGCTTTTTGACTCGGTATCAGATCCTGTCACTTCAATGGAGAGTCCGGCCCCGTCAGTCCCGGTAAGTCCAAGCCGCAATGCATCCATTGCACCAATCATTCCCTGTGGATACTGTTTTTGAAATGTAGCAATTGCTTTTTTGATATCCTGGGGACTAAAAGCGACCCATTTTCCGCCAATGTGGACCAGCGGCATCTTTAAGTCAACAAGTTTTAAAAATTCTTCTGCCGGAATCGTTACATCACCAATTGAAATTTCCCATTTATACAAGAGGATAGTTTCGAGGGTAAAAAACCCAGATCCCTGTGCTGACTTCTTTTTATTCCGGTTCGAAGATACCGAGAGTCGCAGCACGGGTCGTTTGGATGTGTCTTTCCACCAGGCAGGCAAAAGCACCGGGATATTACATTGTTGTAGAAGAGGTGCTGCCTCATGCAAAAAAGGGTACACCTGATCAGATGCAAGAATGAATTCAACTGGGGCCCGTGATCTGAGAGCTTCCTCAAGCGGGGGAAAGATAGTCCTCGCACGATAGAGGTCCGCAAGCATCTGCTCCTGTGGCCGGTCAAACCGTTTGTTTAAGTAGGTAATACTACTGGATCGTTTCTTCCAGATCTGTTCTGCCGGGATAACAAGCGAGGGATCATCATGTGCCTGTAAAAGAAACTCTATCTTAAATTGTTCTGATGCTTCTGATGGTTCCACAAGCCGAAGACAGGTGGTAAACGGACGACTTTGTGGATCCCTGGCTGCTTCTGATAGCCATTCAACGCCTTTTTTTATAAGATCAGGATCCTGCAAAATCGGTTCTGAATCGTCCTTCTCCTCTCCCCACAGCTGTATAATCCAGAGCGAAGCAGGATTAGAACCACTTTTGGCACGGCCGGTCAGAGGAATTTTACGGGTGTGAAGTGCTGATTTTAGGACACTGTTTACGCAGGAGTCAATGAAAGTATGCACAATATTTATGGGACTTACATCTCTATCAGGAAAGGCAAAACAGATTCCAGGCATGGCACTGGCAAGTGTTCTGAGTCGTTCCTGCTCTTGCAATCCAAAAAAAGCAGCCCATCTGCCATCAGGACCCGAAGGCGTAATATGAGGGAGATACATCTCCCGTACGATGCATTCAAGTGAAAAATTACATGCGGTCTGGTAAAAATCAATGCTGTCAGTGAACACAATACCATCCTCATGGCCCTTTACAAAGGAAGGCAAAAGAAGAAAAAGACTATTAACGGGAACGGCAACTGCAGGATATTTTATCGGTATAAACGAGAGTTCTTCTTCTGTTCCTGTCTCATCAGGAAGCAGGGGAACAGATCCTTTCACCGGCAGAAGAAGAGAGACATCAGTCTCTTTTAAATCATCTATCTGATGATAATGCGTAAGCAGTTCTATTAACCGTTCATATGAGAGAGAGTATGGGTGCAATGTCCTTGTGATATTCTTTGGTTTTCTTCCTCGTTTTTTATGTATCTTTTCTCCCCGGTCTTCTCCAAAAAAGAGGAGAGCATCAGGGTGAACCGGATTGTAACAGGCATAAAGATAACGCATGAGTGTCCTCGTATCACAATATAGTTTGATGGCGAAACTTTCTAGAAAGTTTATCTTAATCTATCTAGTGCGATTAGCTTGCACACCTTCGAAATAACCTCTGTTTCACTTCGATTATTAGAGGAAGTTTTACAGTGCACTATAATTGCATTATACACCTGTTCGTTATCTGTGCTCTTAAACAATTGGAAACTGGGTTGTGAGAGATACAGGTGCATATACCCTGCAAATACAGATTATGGTGCATTGTAAAACTGCGGGAATAATCAAAGTGAAACAGAAATTTTATGGTATAAAGACTAAAAACCTGCAAACCGGCTCTGTCTAAAAAACAAGTGATACCATATCATCATGTTCAGGCAGGATGTAA
>CAYRYR010000117.1:0-8090 GCA_964428385.1 uncultured Methanoregulaceae archaeon | reverse complement strand
TTTTATATTTCCAAAACTTTATGGTACGTTTCAAAATGCGTACGTTCCAATTCATTTAACCAACATGAAGGAATTGTTCCCTAGTCCTCTCTCTTATGAAATAAAAAAACAGGACGAGTATCATCAGGTATATGTCCTGCCGGGATAAAGAGAGGGTATGGATTTAGATTTTAAACAGGATTTTATCAGCCGCTGGGAGAAGTATTTTCCAAAAGAATCACTTCCCATAACGTTTGAATATTCTCCTGATACTCGTTCTGTGCAAACGGCCAGATCTTCAGAGACATGGAGATGTTTTATCTGTGATCTGATAAAAGTCAGGAACAAAACTTCCCTTGCATTTAACGCAGATTCAATTCCCTGCAGAGGTGGCAGGAGATATTGTGGGTATGAAACAGAAAAACCACAGGATTTTGGGTATTTTCTTTCATATGGCATTGAAGGAAAAGTAGAAGGTGAACGGTACAAAAAATCCCCTGACCTGGTAGATTCGTGGCAGGAAGAGATACAGGTGATACCAGCGAGGGGGAAGTATCTCATCTGTAAACGGTGGGATACTCTCACCTCTGATGATAATCCCTCGGTAGTAGTTTTTTTTGCTCGGGCAGAAGTTTTATCAGGTCTTTTTACCCTTGCAAATTTTGACCGGGCAGATCCGTATGGCGTCATCATACCAATGGGTGCCGGTTGTTCATCGATTGTCCATTATCCCTGGCATGAAGAACAGTCTGAGGATCCAAAAGCAGTCCTTGGAATGATGGATCCCTCAGCCCGGCCCTGCGTACCTTCTGATATGCTCACGTTTGCTGTACCGATGAAGAAATTCACCCGGATGGTCAGGAATATGGATGAGAGTTTTCTTATTACACCTACCTGGGGAAAAGTACAGACAAAAATCCTTCAGAGCCAGAAGCTCCATAATCATGGGAAATAACCGGTTCGTGTCTGGTATATGATACTAAAAGAAGAGGTACTATAAATTCAGTACATACCAACACTTTTTTGAGAGCCGATTAGTGTGAACGATATAAAAATAAGTGTTGCATCGGTTTTTGAATGTTGACTTGCATATACCAAAAGATAACAACAATACCGGTCATTATGACTGGATCCTGATAAATAAACCGGCATTCATCCCGGAGTTATCCTCACCCTGGCGGGAGTAAAACCATTTTTTGGTGAATCCCCGGGAAAGATGTTTCTGTCAGTACAAGAAAATATGGTGGCTGTTGATACATACATAAGATTGGTGTTATTGAGGAGGGTATGCATCTTACGATAATACAGATTATCTCATATTTGCATCCATATATCAACCCTGCAGGTTCACCACCATGTAATTTATTTGAATAATAAAAGTGAGTAAACAGTGACAATATATACCATCGGCCATTCTAATCATCAATTAAAGACCTTCTTAGGTCTTCTTCATAAATTTGAAATTCAGTTATTAGTGGATGTTCGAAGTAATCCCTATAGCAAATATAATCCGCATTTTACCTATGGCTTCTTAAAAGAACGTGTAATACAGGAGGACATTGCATACCTGTATTTGGGGAATACCATTGGAGGAAAATATTCGGACAGCAACGTGCAATTCATTGATGGAGGTGTGGATTACTCTAAAGTTGCATGTCTTTTGAAATTTATCAATGGTATTGACCATGTGATCCAGGTGAGTAATGAACATGCACATATTGTAATGATGTGTGCTGAGAAGGATCCCTATTTTTGTCATAGATTTGTATTAATCTCTCATGCTCTATCAAAAAAAGGGATAATAACTCATCACATCCTCTCAGAAAAGGGTGATACGATACAAAATGATGAACTTGAGGAGAAAATGAGGTTAGAATATGGGAAGAATTATTCTTATGATGAGCTATATTCTCATCATAACTGGGTACTGTTTCACCGGTGATCATAACACCCTATTGAAGACGGGAAAAATCCAATTCTGAACAGACAGGTTTTTTGCCATGCATCAGGATCTTACGGAGAAATTTTGATTGCCAAATCATACGCTAAATGGCTTCTTTATTTGCCATTTTTCTAATTTAAGCCCTTGCAATAAATAGATGCGAAATCTTTCGGATCCATCATTAATGCCTGGTTGATTGTATTGATAGCTTCTTCATACTTGCCAAGATTGGCTAAAGCAATCCCTTTATGCGACCATATGTCAGGATCTTGTGGAAAATATTTGATTGCCTGATCGTAGGCGTAGATAGCTTCCTCATACTTTTCAAGGTTATCTAAGGCAAGACCCTTTTTATACCATACATTGGTACATTTCGGATCAATCTTTAATGTTTGATCGTAGGCGTTGATAGCTTCTTCATACTTTTTAAGGTTATATAAGGCAAGACCCTTGTTATACCATGCATTGGTACATTTCGAATCAATCTTTACTACCTTTTCATATGCATGAATAGCTTCTTCATGTCTGCCAAGAATATGCAAGGCAAGAGCCTTGTTATACCAAATATCAGCAGATTTTGGTTCAATTTTTAATGCCTCTTCATACGCATGAATGGCATCTTCATATCTGCCAAGATCATATAAGGCAGTCCCTTTGTTATACCAAATATCGGCAGATTTCGGTTCAATCTTTAGCGCCTCTTCATATGCATGAATAGCATCTTCATGTCTGCCAAGACCTCCAAATACGGTTCCTTTGTTTATCCATGCATCAACATATTCCGAGTCTATATTCAGTGCCTGGTCATATGCATGAATAGCATCTTCATGTCTGTCAAGGTTAGTTAAGGCAAGAGCCTTGTTATACCATGCCCAGGCATTTTCTGGATCTATCCTGATTGCCTTTTCATATGCATGAATTGCTTCTTCATACCGGTAAAGAATATACAAGGCAATTCCTATGTGCGTCCACGTGTTGGTATTATCCGGATCAATCTCAATCGCCCGGTCCCATGCTTCAATGGCTTTTTCATACTTTCCATCTTCAAATAATGTTTTCCCTTTATTAAACCATGTACTCGCAAAACCAGCCATACCTGATTTACCAGTTTTTATCATAACCACCTCTAGAAATAGAACATGAAAAAAGAGGATTGTTTCATAGTATATGGTTGCCTTTTTTCTGCAATATGACTACCGATGTGATTTTTTGTTTATGTCATCTGGTTATCGAATACAGAGATAGTTTTCAGATGGTCTTTGCATCAGCACAGGGATTGTAATACAATAAAAAAGACAGATTGGAAGGAATTTAATGCCACAATAAACACGAAACCTCCAAGCCGGGGGTATGCTATCCGTACGAGTTTACAGGTTTGATTTAATCGGGTATTGCCTGACCCAAAGAACACATGATGAGTATATTCTTTCAGATTACTTCCAATAATGGTAATTTTGTCTTACATGTGAAGGAACGATTCTACAATCCTTATTTCCTTTCCTATCTCTATAGAAGTTGCTATTTAAAACCACAAATACACCATCCATTTTCCGGCTCTATCGATTTTTCAAGTGATATTACCAATCTGGTTTTAACTCTTTATATCGATCTTTCCAGTTGAAACGACATTCGTTTGATGATTGAAATGATGTAACCCCGTAGGGGGGCTGAGATTCGCAGAAAATCTGACCCATGTTCTCCCCTCTGCGTCCTCTGCGGTTGGAATTTTAAGTAATATAGATTATTGTCATGATGATATCGTATCACTTGTTTTTCCGACAAAGCCATTTTCCTCATCTTTTAACAGAGTCCCCCAATTTTCACAGGTGTTCAAAAAAACTCGACGTATTGAGTCCTAATCATCAAAAAAAGGATCACAATATCGTTGACCGTTCTAATGAGGGAACCTATAATCAAAGATCTCATCATTCTTTAAAAAATCATTTATGGTTCTATGATAGTATATAGAGTATGCTTGATCTCACCTCTTTGAAATATGCCATTGATTCATTGGATAATGCAGTGAGGGTCTATCAAAATAGGGATTATATTGAACATATCCCGGATAATATCAGAGAGATCATACAGGCCGGTATCATACAGAATTTTGAATTTACCTATGAATTATGCTGGAAGTTTATGGTCAGATGGATCTCTTTAAACATATCACCACAAGATGCATCTCCACGCACAAAACGGGATATTTTCAGAACTGCTGCACGGTACGGATTGATTCAGGATCCCAGGCAGTGATTTTTCTATGCAGAAGCGAGGAATGAAACGTCGCACACCTATAATCATGAGAAGGCAAAACAAATTCTTTCTCTGGTACCGTGTTTTCTAAAGGATGCACAATGGTTCTATTCATCGATTGAGAAATTAAATGATTGATCTTGATGATGAGGATTATCATGAACTTGTTGATATCCTACATACCCACCTGAAAGGGTGCAAAGTATATGCATTTGGTTCACGGGTAACAGGGAATAATCAACAGTTTTCTGATGTTGATCTGTATATAGAGGGAGATGACCAGATTCAGATAGAGACTCTTCTTGATCTCAGGGAGGCGTTATCAGAATCTAATCTTCCGGTTTTCATAGATCTGGTGGATAATCATGCTATCTCTGAAGAGTTTGCATTGGTTCTCGAGAAATCTGAAAAGATACTAATCATGAGTACTGAGTAAGCATAGTGTTTTTGAACATTGAGGAAATGATTTTGTTACGTTACAAAACTTCATTATTGCAGAAGTACCAGAAAACCAAGGAAAAATCTACGATACACTCAAAGGTGTTTGGGTGTGTTCGCTTCCAGTTCCTTTCTATTTTTTTGTACCTTTTTATTTCCGGGATCAATTTTTAAAGCCTGGTCGTATGCCTTTTTTGCTTCTTTGTATACGCCTAACTCTTCTAATATAACCCCCTTGTTGTTCCATATTTCTGCATTATACGGATCTCTATTAAGTACTTCTTCACAGGCTTCAACTGCTAGAATATTCTTACCAAGGTAGGGTAAAATATTACTTTTAATGATCCATGCAATCAAAAAATCCGGATCATTCTTTAACGATTCTTCGCACGCTGTAAAAGCTTCCTTATATTTTCCAAGGTGTGCTAAGGCAGAGGCCTTATTTGACCATGCTGTCTCACTATGTGGGTTTATGCTGATTGCCCGGTCACATGCAGCGATCGATTTTTTATACTTATGAAGGTGCACCAGGGCTCCTCCCTTGCTCGACCATACATCTGCATCACCAGGATTGATAAAAAGTGCGTGATTATACGCATATAATGCTTCTTCAAACTGACCAGAATCATATAATGTATCACCTTTATGAATCCAGATCCCGGCATCTGATTCTGTATCACTATCTTTTTTCCTTTTGATTGCACGAAAGAATCCCATATATAGATTATGTAAGTGAACCCGGATAGTAGATAGTATCCAATGCTATCAATTTTCAGGATTCTTTTCAAAACTTTCAGAACCTGACAGCCACGTTCTTAACCATTGTCCATCTTTAGAAAGGGCAAATGCCCGTTTATCCACCATTTTTCTTCACTTATAGGACATGAGAGACGGTTTTTTAAATCCTATTAATCTGTAGGGTCACGGAACCGGACACGGGAACAATCAAATTCTTCGGGATCATACGGTCCATCACACCAGCTCATCGTCCACTCATACTCTTCATGGTCAGGATCAGCCATGATAGAGAGGAAATTTTCATATCCATATGTTCCCCCAACATCTTCTGGCGGGCACCGACGTTTTCCCTTGATACACCGTGGATACGACATTCCTTCTTCACGAGAGAGAATTTTTTCAAGAACAATCCTGTGAACCCAATAGTCTCCAAAGTCGTATTCGTATCTGCAGGCGTCTTTTGGTTCCCTGAAATATGTTGCAATGGATTTTTTATTCTCATCAAGGGGGATATAATCATCCATGTCAATTTTAGAGGCGATGCCTATCTTCACTTCAACTCCGGTACGGGGATCTTTAATCTCAAATTCATGGAGATGATAGTCCAGCCAGCCCATCGCATCAGATATCGCCACATGGAACTCAAAGAAATTATAAGTCGCCGGCACCTGGATCCGCCTCCAGATAGGGGGTTTTGTATCCAGCAACGTAATTTTAAACTGGAATACCGTATCAAATTTTTTCTTCATGGATTACTCAGATAGCGGAATTATCAGTGAGAAATTATAAAGGTTATGATTTGGTTGATGATACTACGTGGGATGGGTACCTTCCCATGTAAAGAGATATATGGTACTGCTAAAGAGGCTTAAACAATTGAATACGTGCCTTTATAGCTGAAGTAGCAGGTATACACACTGATTCCACAAGTCAGTCATACTACCTATACCCGCTCTTCTCTGTAAAAGTGTTTTTCCGTGACATTTATCATCAGTTGTTGATTTACTCTTCGTACCTCTCTTTTTTGCCATAACCTCCATTACTTTCACCTCATTTACCGTACCTTTAGATACTTCCTGCCGGATTACCATACATCATGTTCATTTCAGATAATCCCAGGCTATCACTCACAACAGGGACCTTCTCAATATTCGTGGCACCACCCAGTACAATTTCTCAAGCGCTCAACAATTTCCTGGACAAACATAAAGGAACTGTTCTCTATGTTTGTGGGAATGTTCCGGTCATCCTCTCCGGTATTGCCACTCACAAAACCCAGTTAAAAGTAAAACAAGCAAAAAATGCAGATGCCGTTCTCTCTATCTTAGAAGAAACCAATGAATTATTCATCCTGTTCGAGCATGATCGTTCACTCTATGATGATGATGCTGATCTTATCAGACAGATTGGCCGGGTGTGCAGACGAAAAGTAGCAGAACGGGGAACAGTTACCATGGTTGCTACCCGGCCTGATGGATGGCTGAATAAATTTGAACCATTTGCTCACCGGATGACGTACCTTGAGGAGTCGGTCCATAGTATACCAGGAACATCAAAGCACCGTACTTCACCGCAACAAAAGACACTAAATGGAGTGATCTGACCCACAAACCCGGTAAAAACCAGGCCTGTATAACCAATAGTATCCATGAGTGCCATTGTTTTCAGAAAAATTACTCAACGAATTTAATCTATTGATATTTTCACATGATAAACGGTTCTGTCTATTTTTCAAGTGATATGGAATGGTCATGACAGAATCACTTGATTATGTTCGACCTTTTTCTCCACCATCTGCGATTTGAATTCTTAAAGTGTTTTCCAATTATTCTTTTACATACCATCTATATTTCCAGCGGTGAAGCAACATTTGTTTAATAATTGAATTGATTTACCGCAGAGGACGAGAGAGACTGTTTCAATCTCATTACTGGTTCTAATTGAACTGATGTAAAATAAGAGGGGACTGATATTCACAGAAAATCTTACACATGTTCCCCACTCTGCGTTCCTCTGCGGTTGGAATTCTAACTATAAGTGTACAGATTTATAACTTATAGGCGGGTCAGTTTTTCTCAGGAAATAAATTTTCAAACTTCATTCGTTTCAACAGGTCAACCCTAATTTTGGTGAGATTTAAGTACCAGTAGGCTTTCTCCCCTTTCTCATATTCGATCTCAACATATTCAACCTTCTTTAATCTCTTAAAAAGTTCATAGAAACTTAATTTCCTCCCTTTGGGACTTACGCAAAAAAACTTACCTTAAATGTTTGTAAATTGGAAACCGGTGATTTTTCATTATATATATATTATGCAGCTAACAAATCTCTCTATCTGCGTAAGTCCTGTCTTTTTCAGTTACTTCGCTTAAATGACCATCATAGACAAACTTCACCAGGAGGCTGTCCGAGAATGGCAAATCACTCGCTTTGAAAATTCAATTTGACATTTATTTGCAAATTAATGTACATATAAGACTCCCTTTTCAGAGGTTTTCTGGTAACCCAGAGTTCTCGGACAGCCTCCTGGAGTGCTATCATATTAACAAAAAATATCGCCCTAATTCGATGGTTTTTTTAGTATCTCACTTGAGCGAGTTTCAAATTAGATTTTAACATTAAATGGTTTTTCAATGAAATCACGTAACTACATATTCTTTCACGATATCAGATACCTTGACCGAAGTATAGTCTATAACATAACCTTTTTAATTTATAAATTAAATACTGATAATGAGCA
>CAYRYR010000116.1:0-8139 GCA_964428385.1 uncultured Methanoregulaceae archaeon | reverse complement strand
TTTGAATTCATATGTGCAATAGCAGCAGAATGTAACTATTATGTGTGGAATTAGTGGTTTTAACTGGCCTGATAACCTGTTAATCCAGGAGATGAATCAGGTCAATAAATACAGGGGACCGGATTTTCAGAATTATTACTGTAATGATATTGTCTCTCTTGGTCACACACGTCTCTCCATTGTAGATCTATCAAACCATGGAAATCAACCATTATGCAATGAAGATAATTCACTGTTTTTAATCCATAATGGGGAGATATATAATTTTTTAGATTTACGGCAGGAGTTACTTAAAAAAGGGCATCGATTTTCCAGTCAAACTGATTCTGAAGTTATTATTCATGCATATGAAGAATATGGAATAGATTGTCTCCATAGGTTTAACGGAATGTGGGCATTTTGTCTATTTGATAGCATAAACCAGAGACTAATTATTGCCAGAGACCGATTTGGAATAAAACCAATCTATTATTATTCAGATACCGAGCGGTTTATTTTTTCCTCAATGATATCGGCACTTCTTGTACATGATCTGGATAGTATCCCTAATGACAAAGTTATCATGAATTTTCTGGCTTTTAATCTTCAAAGTCATACCTCTGAAACTTTTTTCTCTTCTATCTTCTCCCTTGAACCCGGACATTATTTACAATACGATCTGAAATCAAAAACGCTTACAAAATACCGCTGGTATTTTCCCAAAAAAGTAAAAACTGACAAAAAACAAGTGAAAAATACTTTCGTTAAAGCGGTTGCTGACAGGACAATTGCAGATGTTGATATCGGATGCTGTCTGAGTGGAGGAGTTGATTCATCAACAATTGCGGTTGTACTTAGTGAACACCTAAATCGATTAAAAACATTTTCTCTTATTGCCCCGGGAACACCGGTTGATGAGTCTTTTTATATTAAAGAAGTCGGAAAATCCATACAGGCAATTCAATATTATACAGAAGTAAATCCGGTTCAATTTTTACATGATTTTGAGGATTTTATTCGTGCCCAGGAAGAACCTGTAGCAGGATTATCACCATATGCCCAGTATGTTGTGATGAAGCTTGTTCATGATTCAGGGATTAAAGTTGTCCTGGACGGACAAGGGGGGGATGAGCTGTTTGCAGGATACATCTATTATTATGGATGGTACTTTTATGAATTGTTGAGTAATAAAAAAATACTCACATTAATTACTGAGATAATCTTCTATCTTCGTGTATCTACCAATATTTTCCCTATAAAAATGTTGTTAGGACTACTCATACCTGAAAAACTGATGATAACCATCTGGAAAAAATATGAGAAACCATGGCTGAATCATGCATATGCAGCAACCTTTCCTTCTTTTAAAGACCCGAGATGGGATCATTTATCCCTGGAAAAAGGATTAGAACTAACTCTTTTTTCTACGGCAATTCCCCATTTACTGCTCTGGGAAGATAAAAATTCCATGCGGTGGAGTGTTGAGAGCAGACTCCCCTTTTTAGATTATACCCTGGTTGAACAGGCATTATCAATTCCATCTGAACAAAAACTGGGACACGGAAGAACAAAGGTCATATTCAAAGAAGCAATGGATTCCCTGATACCTGAAATTGTCAGAAAAAGAACCGATAAAATTGGTTTTGAAGTACCGGGAGATGATTTTTTTCGAGATGAGAGAGTTGTTCGTTTTGCAGAGTCTGTTTTTTATTCTGAAAAATTTGCTTCACGTCCGTACTGGGATAAAAAACAGGTTTGCAGGTTATTTGCCAGACACATTTCAGGGAAGAAAAATGCAGGTAATGAGATCTATAAATTACTTCATGTTGAGATGTGGCTACGCCTTTTTTTTGACCCTGTAAACGATAATGTGTCATGCAGAGAAAAACAGTGACATACTATTACTGATTTTGCCAGTATTTGATAGTTGCTTTCCTGAGAGAATGGATGAAACCTTCAAACCCAGATAAAAATCACTTGTGTACCGTTTTACCCTCAATCAAAGTAGATTATAAGGTATGAATATACTCCTTTATCTGATTCCTGTTTCTGCCACTCCGAAAAAAATTATTGAAAGATAAGAGTGAGCTGATAGGACATATCAGCATCTGTATCTTCCCATGACCGTTTATAGACTGCATTAAATTCATAGGTTCCAGGAGCATTGGCAGCGAGAGTCCATTCCTGTACTCTTCCAGCTCCTATCATACCCTCTGCACTATCTGAAATAAATTCCACATTGGTAATGACAAGATTACCCGTTGTATCAACATTCCATTCGTACCCGGTTGTCGGGTTCGAAAAGAGGGACACTTTCACGATATCATCCATTCCGACATTGAAAGTTTTTCCATTGTCATCTTCAGTAAATGTATATACTGTTGCCGTCTGTGAACATCCTGCAGAACAGATAACTGCTATACAAAGGAGCAGTAATATGAGATACAAACCTGGATTATGTTTTCTTTCCATACAGAGAATCAGCAACACACCTATTAAAAAGTATGGTTGCGTTTACGAATCAATATACTCTTTGATGTACTAATACTCTAAAAGAAATGAGCTCCCCTTTCGACATTGGTGTCTTATCTGATCTCTTGATTATTTTTCTCCTTGCAATAGCGGTACTTATCGTTACCTACCGATTCAAAATTCCCTCAGTGGTTGGTTTTTTACTGACTGGTATTATATTAGGGCCGGGTGGCCTCTCCCTAATAACTGATTCGACTTCCATTGCATTCTTTGCAGAAATTGGAATTATATTCCTGCTCTTTACAATAGGACTCGAATTCTCATTTGAACATCTCTTAAAGAGCAGCAGGTTTGTGATTCTTGGAGGAGCACTCCAGGTATTCTCAACCATAATTCTTGCCAGCGGTATTGCGATAGTATTAGGAGCTGATTATACTACAGCAGTCTTTGTAGGCATGCTCCTCTCACTCTCAAGCACTGCAATCGTGATGCGACTTTTACAGGAACACGGAGAAGTGGACAGTCCGCATGGCCGTGCATCACTTGGGATCCTGATATTTCAGGATCTCATTATCATCCCGATGATGCTGATACTACCGGTATTGGCTGGAAATACCGACAATCAGACCCCGTCACTTCTTATAATGTTCATTGGCGGGTGCGTTATTATTGTGTTGGTTTACGTTCTGAGCCGGTATATCATCCCGGCGCTGCTTACGTATGCAGCAAACTTAAAAAGCCGGGAGATGTTCATCTTTATCGTTGTTGGTACCTGCCTGGCGATTACATATTTGACAAACGCTATCGGACTATCACTCGCACTTGGAGCATTTCTTGCTGGTCTCATAATATCTGAGTCAGAATACAGCACCCATGCGATGTATAATGTCCTGCCATTTCGCGATATTTTCACCAGTTTCTTCTTTATATCTGTTGGGATGCTCTTCTCGACCGGATATCTCCTGGCACATCCGGCTGAGGTCATCCTCCTTACCATTGGAGCTATAGGTATCAAGATAATTACCGGGACACTAGCTACCGTACTGCTTGGCCTTGCTCCCCGTGCATCTGTTATAACCGGGTTTTCACTTGCACAGATCGGTGAATTTTCATTCATTCTTGCTACAACCGGACTGGCAGCCGGACTTCTGATGGAAAAGGAATTTAATACTTTTATGACGGTTTCCATCTGTACCATGGCAGTTACGCCTTTAATGATCCTTCTTTCGCACCGGGTAGCCCCGGTTGTAGCTCCCTGGCTCTCCTGTCTGGTCAGGATTGATAAAACCTCAGAAAAGATGGTTCATGAGGATCCAGATCTCTGTAATCACATCATCATTGTTGGATTTGGTCTATCTGGCCACCATATAGCACGTACTGCGAAGGCTGCAGGTATCCCGTATATCATCCTTGAGACAAATCCTGAAACGGTCAGGAGAGAAAATGAGCGTGGTCAGCCTATTATCTTTGGGGATGCAGGCCAGACAGAAGTTCTTGTAAAGGCAGGAGCAGATTGTGCACGAGTTCTGGTCATTGTCATTAATGATCCCTATGCAATTCAGCAGATCATACAAGTGGCCCGTGATTTAAATGAAGGGCTTTACATCATTGTAAGAACCAGGTACACGTTAGAAGTAAAAAGTCTGCTTGAATTTGGAGCTGATGAGGTCATTGCCGAAGAATTTGAGACCTCTGTTGAGATATTCTCACGGATACTTCAGAAGTATCTTCTCCCGGCAGATGATATTGATGATATGGTTAACGATATCCGTGCTGACGGGTATCAGATGCTTAGGTCATTACAGACCCAGGATATTACCTTTGATGATCTCAGGCGCCATATTCCCAATGTAAATATTGAGAGCATCAGGATTGGATCCAATTCAGAATATGTCGGGAAAACACTTATAGATATGAATATTCGGTCCCGCTTCGGAGTCTCTGTGGTTGCAATTAAGAAGGGAATTCATACCAAACTGAACCCGGGTGGTGATCTGGTACTGGATGATGGAGACATTCTGGTAGTTATTGGTTATCCAAAGCAAATCAGGAAAGCATTTAAAAAAATCTAATTCGGATTGGAGGATTTAGTTATGGCAGAAAAGCAGAACCATGGTTCAGATGAAGAGAAAAAAATTAAAAATCAGGGAATAATTCTCAAAAAAAGATTGTATTACACTCTTGTTGTCATAATGCTCATCCTTCTTTGCAGTACTCCTACCTCTGGGGGGAATGCCGATGATGTCTATACTGATATGTCTGAACAGATGATTGACCTGATCGATTCAGCTGGAGGAAGGTATGAGGAACAGTCAGAGATTTTTACACTTGTACAGGATGACGTTATACAGGCCTTTTATGGGGAGGATGAGAATGATAAATCTCCCCAGTCATTTCTTACGATGCTTGAGACTGCTGCACTGAATCAGATGGCAATTCTCTCACAATATGGAGTATCTGGAATAGAAGGGACATATATTGATATTGGCGATATTCTAATGAATCTTTTATCAGGATCAGGATTGCAGGACGAGATCAGCTGGAACCAGGGTGACCATGAGATAATGACAATGAACGATGATCTTCTTAATATTGAGTCGGATCTGATTGCCTTTTATAATCTTCTCAATCGTCCGGTTCCATTCATCGGATAAATAACCATTTTACCGGTTATTCATTTCAGTATATCCTCAATGAAGGAACGTGCCTGCAGGTATGCATTTTTTCCCTGAAACGATGCTAGTACCACCGCTCCATCTGTGACTGAAATTTGGGGGACTTTATTTAAAACTGAAAAAACGAGTTCTAAAAGATCTATCTCATCCATCATAATTCCCCTTGTAACATTTCCCGAAGGTTGTAACATAAGAATCTCTTCGGCAATATCTCCTGGATATACTCTGAAAAAATAGTAAAATGCCTGGTATGCATTGAGAAGATCTGAAACGATGAGTTCATCCCTGATATCAGGTGGAAATGTGTCGAGCTGCTCTGCGATACAAGCAATATCATCTTCACAACGGGCAAAGAGACCATCTGCAATGTCTGCCAGGGTATCATAGGGGATTTTAGAATTCATCTGGTATTATTTTTGTGACCAGAGGTTAATGTTTCCTTGTATGAGGTACAGGAAAAATACTATTCATGTCGATGTGCTACCTACCAATTTTCATCTAATCAGGTTTCATCTCATCTGGCAGAGAATGAAACAGACCAGACAATCAGAAATGAACATACTGACCTGGTAAATCAATGAGTACCAATGAAAAACGAACGGGAAATCAGTCAGGTCATCTTGGAATACCATGCCATAGATTCTCCTTTTTTTACTCTCTGCCGTCTTTTTAGAGGTGATTTAGCAGGGTCTGACTATATATGCCACAGGTTCAATTCCCATGATATGGATCTTTTTCGTCCTCTTACAAGAGAGGGAACAAATAGTATAGTACACTTAAAAATTTCCGGGGATAATCAAAGTAAAACAGAGGCCATTTCAAGGCGTGTAAGCCAATCGAGTTGCATAGATTAGGGCAAACGTTCCAGGAAGTTTTGCGATTAACTATATATGTGAGCAGGGGGATTATTAGCCAACGCAATAATAGTTGTGATACAGGAGGTCACGAAATGCACACGAATATTCATATGAAAACGCATTGGTGGATTATTCCTCTTCTATTCGTTCTTTTACTTGGCATCTGGTCTGTAACAACAGCCCCCTCACCAGGGAGTCTTTCGTTAGATGAGGGGGGCCTTCCATCAGTCAGAAGTGGAGACAGTTATTCTGGAAGTATTGCAGAATTACGTAATGCAGATGAAAAGAACGGTCTCGTGAGTGCGAATGAAACACGCTCTCATACCTTACAAAAAACACCTCTCAATCCCGACCTTGTTACATACCTTACCCATGGTAGTCAGATGCAAATCCAGGGAGAAGAAGAGGGAAGTTTTGGGTATATACCAGGGCCAATCGATCTCTCCTACCTGGATGGAATTAAAGTTTTTACAGGCCATAACTCCATAAACGCTGCAGATTCACTCCCGTCCAGTTATAGTTTACGGACCCTTGGAAGAGTAACACCAGTTAAAAACCAGGGAAGTTGTGGATCCTGCTGGGCATTTGCCACGATGGGATCGATGGAATCAAATCTGATGCCTGAAGAAACCCTGGACCTCTCTGAAGATAATCTCAAGACTCATAAAATGTGGGACTGGCCTCAATGTCAGGGGGGAAACGCGTTTATCTCACTCGCCTATTTCACCAGATGGAACGGACCGGTGTATGAGAGTGATGATCCCTATACCGCAAGTACTTCTGCAGTTTTAAACCTTGCCCCAAGAAGACATGCTCAGGAAGTACTTGTCATTCCAAATAAGCCATATCCTCTTACCCTTGTATCAGATCTTGATGATATTAAGCAGGCAGTCATGAATTATGGTGGCGTGATGACACTAATGTATGCGACTGGTGACTGGTACTGGTATACCGGCACATCCCTTCCCAACCATGCCGTTGTGATTGTGGGATGGGATGATTCGTATCATCGGGCAGGATATCCCTCTGATGGTGCGTTTCTGATGCGAAACAGTTGGGGTTCTTCATGGGGAGACGGGGGATACTTTTGGGCGTCATATTATGACAAATATATCGGTACTGACAACTTTGTCTTTTCCAATGCTGAACCAATAGACAATTATGACCATATTTATAGTTACGATCCTCTTGGCTGGAATGCAAATGTCGGATACAGTTCGACAACCGGGTGGTTTTCCAATGTCTTCACCGCATCGGGTTCCCAGCTGATTGAGGGTGTTGGGTTTATCTGTGGTGAAGCTGGTGGTTCCCAACTGCTGCATGAGGATGAGATAGTGAGCATTGCTGCACTTCCTGAATCACCGTATGAAATTTATATCTACCGTGGAATGACCGGAGGGGATCCCCGGTCCGGAACACTGGTATCGAGTACGTCGGGAACCATCACGGTCCCGGGGTATCATACGATTCCGGTTCCACCGGTGACGGTTAGTGAAGGGGAGATCTTTACCGTTGTGGTAAAACTAACATATCCTCTTTCAAATTTCCCAATTCCAATAGAAGACCGGATAGCAGGTGTCACCTCAGCTGCTTCGTCTCTTGCCGGTCAGAGTTATATCAGTTATAATGGAATCAACTGGGCGGATCTGAAAACTGATCCGAATTTCTGTCCGAATGCAAATGTCTGTATTAAAGTATACAGTGCAGATTATACCCCATTAGTAGCAGATTTTTCCTTCTGGCCTACAAACGGTGTTGCGCCACTGAAGGTATACTTTACCGATCTCTCCACCGGAGTTACAGAAACAACCACCTATGCATGGGATTTTAATGGCGATGGTATCATAGACACTACAAACCCTGATGAGGTAAATTTCACTTATCTGACTCCAGGAGATTTTACTGTGAATCTGACACTTATGAATTCTGTTGAGGCTGCTTCAAGCACAAAATATTTAATTTAGATTTATTTCCTTTTTTTCCACTGGCTCTGTCGATTTTTAAAGGTGATGTGATATAGTCATCTTATAATTACTTGATTATTTTCAACCTATTTCTCCACCCACCGCATTCCTCTGCGTAATCTGCGGTTGGAATTCTTGGTAGTGTCAGAAAATAGCTGTAAAAATGAATGACCCTTGAATCTACGATATTAT
>CAYRYR010000115.1:0-8158 GCA_964428385.1 uncultured Methanoregulaceae archaeon | reverse complement strand
TGCTCATTATCAGTATTTAATTTATAAATTAAAAAGGTTATGTTATAGACTATACCTATATTGTCATATAGAAAACCCCTATAAAGCTGAACTATATGAGGGTTTTTAAATAATATAATAACTGGAAAGAATCGGTAAAATTATTTTAGTGATATTTTGAATCTGACTGAAAAGTAGATGCATTATTCTCTTCGGAGTGAGATGGATTCACATCTGCAACAAAAAACTGTAACACGCGTAGATATGTGAAAAACAGGTTTATGAGGTTTATGAACTTATACAAATTTTCTTCTGCTTTTTTGACACGATTACTATGAATGAGCGGATTTCATCAACAGACATAATGCTCTCATAATAGTTAGTGGTTCAGGAGGATTTCCTGGTACCTCTACATCAACAGGTACAAATGCACTAACCGGACCGGCAATCGCATATGAATTCTGTAAACATCCCCCATTACATGCATCATCACCAATAGCCATGACAAATTTAGGAGATGGTGTTGCATGATAGGTTTTTTGTAAAGAAAACGCCATATTATGGGTCACAGTTCCGGTAATCATCAGGACATCTGCATGCCTGGGTGATGCCACAAATGAGATACCAAAACGCTCTATGTCATAATACGGGGAACTTAAAGCTGCAATCTCAATTAAAGCTGCATTATCATTACCGCAATCAACCTGACGAATCGCTAAACTACGTTTGAATACCGATGCTATCTCCTGCTTCAGAACGAGACCTATCTCTTCAAATTCAGATTGAAGAAGATTAAAATCTTCAGTTACCGGCTTTTTTAATAATTGACTGAGTATTTCTATCATAGTACCCCTAGAGATCATTCCCAGCATATGAGAGATTGAGACTCTTATTAATTAGAGGAAAATCAGGAACAATATTGCCCATTGCTGCATGTTCTATTGCTATCCAGTTGCAAAATGATGCAGTTCTGATTTTATAACGCCAGATTTTTCCATCCCGAAGCATGACAAAATGAATATTCTGCCCCCGTGGGCCCTCTACCATAGCATAGGCAACACCAGAATTCACTTCTGAATCACATTCCAATGGAGTAATTCCATCATCAGGAAGATTCTGTAGTATTGTCTGAATATATTCACAGGATGCCATTATTTCTTCATATTTAACAATAAACCTGGAAAGAACATCGCATCCGTCATGGGACTGGGGTTGATATGGGATATGCTGATAGATACCATATGGGTAATCCACCCTGGTATCGCGTTTGCTTCCGGATGCCCGTGCAATTGGTCCTGTAAGATTAAGGGGATAAATGAGTCGTGGTTCAATAATGCCGGTTGTAGAAAACCTATCCAGGACTATTGGAGATGAGATTACAGATTCATACGGTTTCGTTACCACTGATTTCAGCATTTCAAGAAAAGACTGAATCTGGTTGAGATCATCTGAACTGATATCATGGGAAACTCCTCCTATCCGAATATAACCTCGAATGAATCGATGTGAAAAGATCTTCTTATTCATCCGCATGCATTCTTCTTTTAAAATCTGAAACGGTGCTGCACCTGCAGGATATGCAACATCTATCAGCATTCCTGAACAATCGGATAAAAGGCATGATATCCTCTCCATCTCAAGAGCTATTCCGGTTAGAGATTGACTGCGAAGTGACCGGTTTATCTTCTGAATCTTCTCAATAGCCATACAGAAACAAGCTGTATTAGCAGCGCTTTCATCACCAGATATCGATTCTGCAATTGCAAGAACGTCTTTAGGTTCTTCTCCTTCTGCGGTCTTTTCAATCCCACGGTGAAGATAACCCATTCGTATCTCAAGATTACAGATGGTCTCTCCAAAGACACTAAACCTGAAATGACCAGGTTCAATAATACCTGCATGAACAGGACCAACAGCAACCTCATAGATACCTTTTCCATCCATTTTTTTGAATGTATATCGGCCTGCTTCGGGAATATCCAGTCTTGCATCAACATGTCCATTTAGATATGATTTTCGTAACGGATGAAAATCCTCAGGATATGATTCATGGAGAAAGAGACGCCTTGTATCATATGCGTCAGTAAATTCAATACCAAAACCATCTGATATCTCACGTTCGTATAATACTGCAATCGAAAAAATGCCTGCAATTGAAGGGGCAGAACCATCTGATGTAAATACGAATGAAAAAAAGAGATTTAATCGTTGATCTTCCAGAAGGTAAAACAAAGTGAGATCATTATCCTCGCGATATCCTTCAATGCAGAAGAGACAGATAAGCACTTGTGATTGGGACTTGCATTTATTCATCTGCTGCAATAAATCCTCTGCAGTGATTACACGGTGCTCATGTTCGGTAAACGTTGATATATCAGTACCTTCCTTATAGCGTGCACAATTCATTATACACCTCCATGTAATCCAATTTCATCTACGATTGTATTCATCATCGCCTCTAGAACTTGTGGAATACCAATTCCTATCAGTACCATACAAAGAAGGAGAAATAAGAGAGAGAAATACATCCCCATCGGTACATTATATTGCTCTGGTCTGATTCCATGAGAAGAGAGAGAAAATGAAGTGAAAATAAACCGGATGAACGCAAATGCAGCTATTGCTAACGGAAATAAGATGAAAAACCCTATCCCGGGCATTATGGAAAAAATATCTGCTATAATTAAAAATTTAGGAAGGAAAATAGGAAAGAGGGGTGTACCGGCTATTGCGAGAGCCCCTACAAGAAGAGCAAGGGATGCACCTGGTTGCATCGTAAAAGCATCGACAATTCTATCTTCTTCATCAGGAATTTCGGACCGGTACTGACGGTGCAGGATACCAGCAGAGAGAAAGAGTTCTGCTTTCGTTACTGAATGGGCAATGATATAGAACAGAACCCAGAAAAAAGCTACAGGAGTCCATAATGCAATACCAATGAGGATAAAACCCATATTCTCAATGCTGGAAAATGCTATCAGTTTTTTAAGATTTGTCTGACGAAGCATCATCATAGAAGCAATACTGATAGTTAAAAGACCAAAGAACAGTAAAAAAGTACCCCCTATTTCTGTTCCCGGAACCTGCCTGACGATGGCAAAGACCCTGATGATACCATATATTCCAATATTTAACAAAACTCCGGAGAGGACTGCACTCACTGCTGAAGGTGCTTTTGCATGTGCCTGTGGCAACCAGGTATGAAAAGGGACAATACCACTCTTTGTGGAAAATCCTATAAAAACAAAGAAAAAAGCAGCCAATACAAGAACCGGGTCAAAACCGGATGCAATATTCATAAGTGAGGACCAGTTAAGTGTTCCTGAAGGAATAAGGTGTCTTGATAGTTCAAATAAGAAAATAAGCCCGACAAATGAGAAAAGCATGGCTGTTGATGCAATAAAAATATATGTGATAGCTGCATCGATGTTCTCCCGTGCAGAGAGGCTTGCAACAAGCATCGCAGAGATGACCGTCGTAATTTCAGCCAGAATCCAAAATAAAGCAAGATTGTCTGATAAAAAGACAACCGGGGTTACAGCCATAAGAAGACTAAATCCCCCATAAAACAAGTTCAGACTTTTTTTACTTAGTTCCCCGGTCTCAACCAGTCGTGAAACATATCCTCCTGCATAGATAGAGACAGCAAAGAAGATTAGACAGGATAGTATCACTTCAAAAATTGCAAGGGCGTCAATCCTGAAAAAACCAGATGTCGATGGGATGGAGTGATTGACATACAAAAAAGTCGCTATCAACAGATTTACAGATGCATGTAATACAAGTATTATCCTCTTTGCAGTCTGTTTCTTTGTCAGAAGCATCAGGAGTACGGCACATGCCCCCACAAAGAAAAACGAAAGTGCTATCATTCGTCAGCCTCCTTTGAAGGCCAGAGATGGTGTGTAATAAGACTCTTATGATACTCTTCAAGTGAAGAATCAATCCCAATGGTCATGATGGTCGTCAGAAGAACGAGGATTATAAGATCGATGAGTATCATAAATTCAATAATAAAGGGAAGTTCGGTAGTAAAACATCCAAAGAGAAGTACACCATTCTCCATAGAAAGATATCCAATTACTTTCGTAATTGCCTTTTTCCGGCTGAATGTAACCAATAGGCCCATCAGCATGATTGATACACCGGTAATCCCACCTAAGAAAAAAAGAGGATTTTCTGTTGCAAATTCATGAAGGATACGGGAAAATACCAGATATAAGAGGATCATAATTATCAGTGAGATAACAATGGATCCGGCAGGGTTGAGGTAACAAAACTCTATATCGCTTCTGATATGGATTGTTCTCTGAATTCTTCTGATAAACCCGGGAATAATAAAGACCTTCACAATGAGAGTAATGACAGCAATCAGTAAAAGGGTATTATCCTTTATTATCAGCCAGAGGATCAAAGCAACAACCACTATCATAAAAGACTGAACTGAATAGACTGAGATGAGTGTTGAGAGGGATCTTGTTGAGATAATCAGTGCTGCTGTAATCATAATAAGAACCAGCAGAATCCGAATCATTTCTGCAGAGATGTCAAGAATCATGAAAATACCTCTATAATGAGTGTTAATGCCGAGAAAAAGAATGCCAGCATAAAGAAAGTGGGAATACTAAAAAAACGCATCTTTGCTAAACAAGACTCAAATACACCTATAATTAGTGAGATAAATGATCCCTTAATCACAAATAATAGTGCTCCAAGAGCTAGTATGGCAGGAGTAGAACCTTCGCTGATAATACCAAACGGTGCGATGATTCCTATTAAAAATCCGATGAGAATTGCCTGCTTTGTTGCATGTGATAACTCCATTAAGGCAAGATTTCTTCCGGAAAACTCAAGCAACATGGCTTCATGAATCATTGTTAGTTCCAGATGGGTCTCTGGGTTGTCTACCGGAATTCTGGATGTTTCAATGATGAGAATCAGAAAAAGAGAGACTGCAATTAATATCAGAGTGGGTATAGCTCCCATTCCCGCCTGTGATGTAACCGTAATCATCTCATAAATATTCAGCGTACCAAGGACAGATGTCAGAGCTGCTGCAACCACGATAATGGTTGGTTCAATGACAGGAGAGAGGCTCATCTCCCGTGAACTACCCATTCCACCAAAACTACTTCCTGCATCAAGACCAGATAATGCTATCATTACCCGGTACAGGGCAAGAAGATAGAGAAAGAGAATAATATTTCCAATTCCAAAAAAAGATTCTGGAATTGCCACCACAGGGATACAAAAACATGCAAGGATAATTACACCCATACAAACAACAGGAGTAATCCGAATCACCCATGATGAAGCTGATGAGTAAACGACTTCTTTTCTGAATAATTTTGCCAGATTATAATACATGATACAGATGGGGGGTCCTCTTCGCCCCTGAGCCCGTGCCTTAACTTTTCTGATAATTCCCATAAAGAGAGGTGAGACAAGGATTATCAGTGCAGTATTGAGAAGACAATACAAAAAAGAGGTGCCTATCATGCAATACACCCCATCATAAGAATTATTATCACAACAGTGATGAAGAGATACATAAGATAGGTATCAAGACTTCCATTCTGATGCCTTGAGATTATCTCTGCAGTCCTGTAAATCATTTTTGAGACAGGGATATACAGGTACTCTTCAAAGAAACGGAAAAGTCGCATCTCTGCAGTCCCTCCCTGAAAGATACAATGATCCGGATCCTGGTACTGTTTAGTAATGCATTTTTTTGTTCTGAAGAGAGCTGAAAAAATGGTTAAGAGGGGTTCAGAGAAACCTACAGAAGTATATTCAATCCGTGCAGCAGGAGTCCGGATACCACAGTCCCAGGTATCAGTAACCCGATCAGGAGTATTTTTTGAGAGACGGGTGAGAAGATACACACATCCAATTGATAAGAAAAGAACGAGACTGATACCACTCATGTCCGGGATAAGATCCGGGTATCCGAGAAGAGAGAGAATCTGGTATGAAAATACCCCGAACACAACCCCAATTATAGCAAGCATCCCGGGACCGAGAAGAGCACTTATCGAAACCTCATGAGATATTGTTGTACCTTTGGTTCTTGGCAGGCCGAGAAATGCAATTCCAAATGCTTTTACAAAACACGCTGCTGACATAGCACTTACAAAAGCTAATATTGAGAGCACAATTAGGAGTATAAAACGCATGAGTGGAGCCACTTCATGAAAGGACAAAAATAAAGCCTCAAAAATCATCAGTTCTCCAATAAAGCAACACAAAGGCGGTATTGCAGAAATTGCAAGCGAACCGGTAAAGAAAATACCTGCTGTTTTAGGCATTCGATGAATAAGCCCCCCCATTTCATCAAGATTTCGTGTTCCGGTGCTATGCACAAGAGATCCTGCTGACATGAATAAAAGCGATTTTATGACACCATGACTGAAGGCATGAAAGAGTGATCCGACAAGAGCAAGCGTTGCCATATAGGGGAGAGATGAGAATGATAATATAATTGAGAGCCCAATTCCAATGAGAATTACACCAATATTCTCTATACTGCTATAAGCGAGCAGGACTTTAATGTCTGATTCCTTCATCGCATACATAATACCAAGAATGGCAGATACAAGACCGAATATAAGTATCACAAAACCCCACCAGAATGCAGGCGACTGGATGAAAAGAACCATCCGAAGCAGGCCATATATTGCAATGTTTAGCATTACGCCAGACATAAGGGCTGATATTACGGATGGTGCAGCAGGATGTGCATACGGCAGCCATTTATGAACTGGTATTACCCCAGCTTTGATAGCAAATCCAATAAAAAGCAATAGAAACGCCAAATCATTAGATTCTATTTGTATCATCTTCATCTGGATGAAATCAAATGTCCCGGTAGAGATGAAGAGGAGCAGAAACCCTGCCATGATAAAAACTGTTGACAACTGAGTCATGGCAATATAATACATCCCGGCTTTTCTGGTCTCTGCTTTTTCATATTCATACATAACAAGGAAGAATGAAGTAATTGCCATCAGTTCCCAGAATGTGATAAACCCTATACTATCCTGTGCGAGAAGGACAAAGATCATAGAGATGAGAAATGCATACATCAGTGCATTTCTGACCATCAGCCTGATTTTTTTTGTATCCTGATTAAATTCATCATAAATATAGATAGATCCTGCGCAGGAAACGAGTGACAAAAGCAGGATGAAAATCCCTGAGAGCCGGTCGATGCCAAAATACAACCATATCGTTTGAGAGACATGATATGTAAAGAGACATACCATAGTATCTGAGAAGATCGCATATAATGAAGAGATAACCAGGATGAAAGAGCCCAGGACACCTAACACAACAGAGAGCCGATATACAATCTGTCGTGTACAAAGGATTCCCCCCCCTGCGGTAAGAGATGCTGCCACTAAGAGTATCAACCCAGGCAGGACATCATAAGAAATCATATCTCTTCTCTGATATCCCCAGAGATAAATTTTGTTTTGCTCGTTATACTATACCATGATGTATCTTGCATCATCATTTGCTGAAAAAAAATAATACCTGAAATAATGGAACATTCCTTCTGTTCATCTTCTGATTTTACTGAAATGGGAGTTTGATATACAATATCTTTTCGACAAATGAATTTCAGTATGGTAAATTTAGAAATGCTGAGATAAAAAGATACCCTCATTTCATTCAAGGTATTCCTTATCCCTTCTCATATCATTCCAAATATGAAATAATATCGTTCCCGCGCTTTTGTAATACATCGCGTAATAATTATAGTTAATGGCAAACTTCCTGAAAAGCTGCTTTAATCTATATAGCGCAATCAGCGTGCACGCTTTGATATGTCCGCCGTTTCACTTCGATAATTCCAAGACGTTATGCCTGGTACTATAATGTATATCTGTGCCAGACATTTTCCTGTATATTTTGTATCCCCTCCAAAAAACATGTTAACCCTTCCAGTGACATTACCCCCCTGTAATAAAGCCAAATAAACCGGGAAAACTATGTATTTTATCTTATATTCACTGATTCTGTTTTTTTAATGATAATTTTTGAGAGAAGTGTTTTCGCTCACTCAAAACTGATCCATATGGTTCATTCGTTTCTGACCCATCCCTGAGTGGAATGTTCTCGTTCAATTAATTAAACGCGATGATGCAAGACATCAGGCTCAACCTATGAAAATGAG
>CAYRYR010000114.1:0-8174 GCA_964428385.1 uncultured Methanoregulaceae archaeon | reverse complement strand
ATCCAGAAATTGGTTGATCAGGTACCTCTGGGTACCTGGTTTTTCATGACAAATTGTACTTATCCAGAATGATTTGATATATTGCTCAACCTTTTTGATAGCACACTAAAATTTCCGGAAAAGAGAGATGTCTTATTAATGAGAATAAAAAAGAAATTAAGGTACCCATACTAAACCTGCTCCACAGGTTGGACACCAATGTCCGGATCTCCCACTACTCGCTGATGAGGATGCTGAAAGAGCTGCCTGATTCCGAGCTATCTGATTCACGGTAGAGTAATGAGAAGCAGAATTTTGTTCTGTCATTGAATTAAAATCATATTTTGATGAAGCTGCCTGTAGTCTCTGTTCATATGAAAGTGATTCATCAGACCCGTTATTAGTAGGTGTTGAGGAAGGAGTGACCTCTGGGACTTTTGTTGCTGTGGGAGTTGGAGAAACGGTTGTTGCAAATGGTATATCAGAAACATAGGTTACAAAGTCAATATAGGTGCTAGGGCTGATACTTTCACCCTGAATAAATGCATCCAGTATTTTTACAGCATTATAGCCAATTGTATAAGGATCCTGGGCTATTATTTCCTGAATTATTCCATCTGTTACAAATGTTTTTGCTTCATCACTACCATCAACACCGACCACTGCTATTGAGCCTTTTAGACCTAGTTCTTTTAGAATCAGACCCAGGGCAAGCGTGGTATCTCCATCAGTAGAGAATATTCCCTTAATGTCAGGGTTGTCTGCCAGCAGGGATTCAATATAAAGATTCAATTCTGTGTCATTATCCGGGCTGTAAGGTGTTATCTCAATTTCAGAGTGGTTATTTTCTATTTGCTTAATAAATGCTTCTGCACGAATGATTGACGCTGGATCCTGATTACTTCGGGAGAGAACAGCTATTATTCCGTCTCCATTCAACATAGATGCCAGATCATCAGCTGCCAAGATTCCAATCGCCTCATTATCAGAACCAACATACCCAGCCAAAATCTCATTTGTGAGAGGAGATTCCAGAACAAAAACCGGAATTTCGTCATTAGCAGCAGCTTTGAGCGCTGGATTAAACAAAGTTATGTCTGATGGTGCAATAACCAGTATCGAGGGAGATTCTGACAAGGCATCAAATGCAAGGACAATCATATCATCACTTTGACATGAAGTTTCAGGTGTCAGAATAGTCACAGGAATATTATATTCCAAAGATGCCTCTTCTATACCCGTGCGTATTTGATTCCAGAAGGGATCATCTCCTGATTTTAAAATAAATGTAACTGGATTCGCTGAATCTGCCGAACATATACCGATAATGCAGAAACAAAAAATCCCAATCACAATGAAGGGAATAACATGCTGTTTTTTCATAATTGAACTCCTATTATCTCTTGGTAAATGGAATTGTATCTATACTCATATGATGAATCAGTATGAATACTTTAAGGTAATAGCCAATAAATTAGTTTATATTCTCACTGGTAATACTCGCTTTATGATTGCATCATTTCTTATTTGTAATACAATAATCACATAATTCTCGAATACAGCATTGCAGACAGAAAGGAGAGCGGGCTTTACATATTTTTCTCCCATGTAAGATAAAAAGTGAGTTTATTTCACCCCATATTGTATCAGGGAAAATGGTTGTTAAATCATGTTCTATGTGAAGGGGATCCCTATGTTTGGTCAGTCCAATGCGTAGTGAAAGTCTTTTTACATGGGTATCTACAGCTATTCCCTGATTAATACCAAAAGCATGCTGCATTACAATATTTGCTGTTTTTCTCCCGACGCCGGGAAATTTTTGTAACTGTTCAAAATCACACGGAACAATCCCCTGAAACACTAAACTTAACATACGGGCAGTTTTTATAATATTTTTTGCTTTTGCTCTGAAAAATCCTGTACTATGGATTATATGTTCTATTACAGATAGGTCAGCAGATGCAAGTGCATCAGGAGTCGGATAACGGGAAAAAAGCTCTTTTGTTACCTTATTCACACATTTATCCGTGGTTTGTGCTGAAAGAATTGTAGCAATAAGAATTTGATACGGATTTTCAAAATGAAGGAATTCTTCTGTACTGGACTGTAGGTTATATTCTTTGTGTAACTGATAATATACAAGCAGGGGGCGGGAATCAGACATAAAAGATGGGGTAACGCAGATTTGAACTGCGGTCAAAGCGTCCCAAACGCTCTAGGATGGACCAGGCTACCCTATTACCCCGTGGGCCTATATAGGTCGTTACTAGGGAATATAAATGTATCTTATTATAAGGGGAGAGGAGAGATACTATCAGCACTGACAAGTGTTCCATTAATTGTTCCCTGTTCAAGCGCTGTTATAATGGCATTTGGATTTGTACCATCGAGAACAATAAGAGGGATATTACATCGTTGAACCAGTTTGACTGAGACTAAATCCATAACATTATTAGAGCCTGCTCCCATTGAACCCTTACTTACTATTTCAACGAGCTGAGTTGGACTGATGACATCAAAACGAGTAGCAGTACTATCTATTTTAGGATCTGCTGAATAAATCCCATCAACAGAGGTTGCATTAATGAGGATGTCAGCATGAACACGCTCTGCAAGTACAACAGAAACTGCATCTGTAGTCTGACCTGGTGTGACTCCTCCCATTATAACTATCCGCTCAAAAATACCAAATGTACATGCATCTGTGTAATTTTCTGCCACTTTTGGATATGCATATTCTCCCAGTGCATGAATGAGTAACTGAGCATTTAGTCTTGTAACTAAAATACCAATTTCATCACAAGATGCTTCATCTGTATGGCATGAACGAGCTACAGAGATATATTTCCGGGCTTCTCCCCCTCCCCCCACTACAATAAATAATCTGAATTGTTTACTGATATGCTTTAACACAGTTGCATATTGATGAATAATATGAGTATTAAGAGTCGGTATAAGGACTGAACCCCCGACTGATATGACTATGGTCTTCATTTCAGGATAAATGTTTTATAAAAGCGCCTGATATAGGTTGTTATATTCTGTAGTGGTATTCGTCATTTACATGAAATCAGAAAAAAGATAATTACAATTTTTATAAAAATATGAAAATCATATTCATTAAATGCCAAAAATAGGTAAAGACTTTCTGAACAATAAACAATACAATCTATA
Source organism: uncultured Methanoregulaceae archaeon (assembly GCA_964428385.1). GTDB lineage: Archaea > Halobacteriota > Methanomicrobia > Methanomicrobiales > Methanospirillaceae > JAFGOM01. Next base: position 5,021 of record CAYRYR010000114.1, on the reverse strand, counting down.
TGCCAGCACGATGTCCCCGGTGTAATTCAATTGATATCTTCCTTATTACAGGAGGAGTTTGTGGACAGATATATCGGTGTAAATCATGTCAATATCAGGGAAGCTTTGTGATTGAACAGGATGAAGAGGAGAAATATGATTCAAAAAGAGAGAATAATGAATGAAGCAGACCTGTACTCACAAGAAGGTGAAAAGATTCAATGCCATCTGTGCAGCCATCGTTGTCTTATTAGTGAGGGGAAAACCGGAATTTGTAAAGTGAGGAGAAATATCAATGGTATACTTGTTGCAGAAACATATGGCATGGTAAGTTCAAAAGCTATCGATCCTATTGAAAAAAAGCCATTGTACCATTTTTTACCTCATACTAACTCATATTCACTAGGGAGTATCGGATGCAATTTCAGATGCTCACACTGTCAGAACTGGCAGATTTCCCAAACAGAATTATATCAGTCATTTCTTCAATATCTCTCTCCTGAGGATGCTGTTTCAGAGGCTCTGAATACTGGTTGTTCCAGTATTTCCTGGACATATAATGAACCTACTCTTTGGTATGAATATACCCGGGATATGGGAATACTAGCAAAAAGAAAGGGTCTGAAAACGGTATATGTTACAAACGGGTACATGACCGAAGAAGCAGTACATGGACTTTCTGCTATGCTAGATGCATTTAGAGTTGATATTAAGGCTTTTTCTGATACATTTTATAAAAAGATTTGTGGAGGAAGACTAAACCCGGTCCTTGATGCTACCAAAATTGCATATGAACATAATATGCACATAGAGATAGTAACTCTCATCATTCCTGGTTTAAATGATACTATGAGTGAGATAGAAAGCCTTATTTCCTGGGTGGTAAAAGAAATCGGACCAGATATACCAATGCACTTTACCCGATTTCATCCAGACTATCAGATGAAAAATATTCCTCCCACTCCAATCCCTTTATTAGAAAAAATATATGACCGCGCAAAAGAACTGGGTCTTTTTTTCCCTTATATTGGCAATGTATCTCAACATCCATATGGAGATACCTATTGTCCATCTTGTGGATCTCTTCTGATTAGAAGATCTGGATTTCACTCAGATTCCTTCGGATTAGATAAAACCGCATGTAGAAATTGTGGGGAGCATATTCCGATAATAGTACATGACGAAACGTGAATGTTTGAATTATACTGATATGATACCTAAATTTCTATGTGATCGTATGCTTGGAAACCTGACCCGGTATCTTCGTTTTTTAGGTTATGATACGGTTAGCGCAACAATATTGCCTGAAGGAGATCCAAAAGAAGACTCAGTTCTTATCTGTATGGCAGAAAAAGATGAAAGATTCCTTCTGACAGGAGACAAAGAACTTGCACAACGAGCAGGGAAACGATGTATCTTAATTCATCCCGGTCCTGTTCAAGAACAGATACAAACACTTAAAACACTCCATATAATTACTGATTTCTTTCAATTTACCAGATGTTCTCTTTGTAATGCTGAACTTATCCCTTTACCTGACACAGAATCGAACCAGACAATAATTCCCAATAATATTAGCCCGCATGATTGTACCTATTGCACACAATGTAACAAAATATACTGGAAGGGTAGCCATACTGATCATTTAATTTCGTTATTTGAAGATATGCATCTTTTATAAATAATTCTGTTAATTATCGTTTTTAATGCTGACTAAAATTACAAATATCACTATTATGATGTAAATATATCTATTAAAGTATCCAAGAATTCCCTGTTTCTAAAAAAGCTCTGAAAATAGCCATCATTTATGTGCATTAATTTGCAAATAAACATTGAACTAAAATATTAAAATGAGAGATTTACTATTCTTGAACATCTTCTTAAGGTATAAGAACTCCTATAATCACCAGGAAGTGTTAGACATATTCCCTGGTGCAATCTTAAAAATTTCGATTTAGGATAATAATCGCTTGTATGTCGTGATAGTATGTGAGTAAATCAGAGTTGAGATTATTGATGCTTAAGAACATGTTGTTCTAATATTGTATCCGGATGATAACGTTGTGCAATACGAACAGCCATTTCCCGAAGTGAACGATGTTCTGATATACAGCTATCAGGTATATTTCCATCACGAAGTATTGCAGATGTATTCTCAGTAATTTGGATAAGTTCAGTTGCAATAAGTGCATTAAGCCAGATTAGATCCTGCATCATCTCTTTTTCATCTTCCATAAATAATTTGTACCATAGAATCAGATTATTGTTTGGTTATGAGATTATTTTCCCGATTATGAATACCCATCTGTTCATCAATTTTAGTAGCAGCATATTCCAGTTCATCAAAGATCCGATCTGCATCTTTACGAAGTTCAGTAACAGCCTCTTTAAGACTGCCACCTCTCAGATATATTCGCTTTTTTTTCCGATATAATATCCCAATAAGCGATAAATTTCTGATGTGATGATTTATTCTTGCATGTGATATTCCCATATGAGATGCAAGTTGTTCTGCAGGAATTCCCTGCAAATCATGGTAATGTAACAGAAGCTCAAAAATTATCTGAGATGAAACATTATCAGTATCGCGACCAGCTGAAAGACCAAGAGCATCACATAACCAGAAGGTATCGGTAAGAAGATCATTACTTATTGATCTGGGGATATTACGTAATATGATCCGCTGAATCATCATGTATCACTCTGAATTATTGCAATAAAAATCATCCCTTTTAGATAAGTTTCACTTCTTAATAAAGAGATCATATCTATATTATCGAAATGATCTCGTTTTTTTTAAACAAAACATATATAGAAGTAGTAATCAATAATATGTTAGTTCATGAGTAGAACTAAAGGTGATCTGTAAATGACAATTCAACCAATTGGAGAACGCGTACTAATTAAACCTTATAAGGAACCAGAAAAAACCAAAGGGGGCATATATATTCCTGACTCTGCAAAAGAGAAGAAAAAAGAAGGGGATGTAATTGCAGTAGGAACATTTGAAGATGGAAAACCACTGCCTCTCAAACCTGGTGATCGTATAATTTACGGAGGATATAGCCAGGAAGAAGTAGAATTTGAGAAAGAAGAATTTGTTATTGTTGAGTTTAAAAATATCGTTGCTAAATATGAATAAATAGGTGAAATATGACAACAAAACAGATAATGTTTAATGAAAATGCCCGTCACGCCCTTCTTGAAGGTGTGAATAAGGTAGCTGACACCGTAAAGATTACCCTTGGACCAAAGGGACGTAATGTCGTAATTGACAAGGGTTCAAACCCAATGATCACAAACGATGGTGTCACCATTGCAAAAGAGATCGAACTAAAAGATAAGTTTGAGAATATGGGTGCAAAGCTTATCAAAGAAGTTGCATCAAAAACCCAGGACAATACAGGTGATGGGACAACAACAGCTACCGTCCTTGCCCAGGCAATGGTTCGGGAAGGCATTAAAAACATTACCGCAGGTGCAAACCCTATTGAAATCAAAAAAGGGATTAATGTTGCTGTTGATTTGATTGTAAAAGATCTCAAATCAAAAAGTATTCCTGTCAAGGATGAGGAAACCATCAAGCAGGTTGCAATCGTCTCATCTAATAATGACGAAGAGATAGGAACACTCATCTCTGATGCAATGAAAAAAGTGGGTTATAATGGTGTAATCACCGTTGAGAGCTCAAAAACCCTTGAAACATCACTTGAGCACGTTGAGGGAATGCAGTTTGACAGAGGCTATATCTCCCCTTATATGGTAACAGATCAGGAACGACGTGTTGTTGAATTTGAAGATCCCTATATACTTGTCACCGATAAGAAAATCTCAAATGTAAAAGCACTTATTCCTGTCCTTGAGATGATGGCATCCCAGGGTAAAGCGCTTCTAATTATTGCTGATGATGTTGATGGAGAAGCACAGACTGCAATCATTCTCAATCTCATGCGGGGCGCCATTAAGGTGTGTGCGGTAAAAGCTCCTGAATTTGGAGATACTAAAAAAGAGATGCTGGAAGATATTGCGATTCTTACCGGTGCAACTGTTATCAGTGATGAACGTAACCTCAACCTTGAAGATATTACCATTGATATGCTGGGATCTGCAGCAACTATTAAAGTAGAAGCAGATAAAACAACGATTGTTGGAGGAAAAGGAAGAAAGGGAGAGATTGAAACACGCACAAAACTTATCGAATCCCAGATCAATATCTCTGATAAACAATATCAAAAAACCTCTTTTCAGAAACGACTTGCAAAATTAGGTGGTGGAGTGGCAGTTATCAAGGCCGGTGCAGCAACTGAAACTGAAGTCAAAGAAAAGAAAATGCGTATCGATGATTCTCTAAACGCAACAAAAGCGGCAGTTGAAGAAGGATATGTTGCTGGTGGTGGAGTCACTCTTTTCAGATCAATAAAGACACTTGAAAATCTGGTTTTATCAAGTGAACAGATGATAGGAGTTAATATTGTCAGGAGAGCTCTTGAAGAACCAATGCGTCAGATTGCCTTAAATGCAGGGCGTGAAGGAGCTGAAGTTGTTGCAGTTGTTACCGCTCAAACAAATGAAACTTTTGGATATAATGCCAAAACTGATGTTTATGAAGATCTTTTACAAGCTGGTGTCCTCGATCCTACTAAAGTAGTTCGTTCAGGTCTGCAAAATGCAGCATCAATTGCAGGAATGCTTCTCACAACTGAAGCTGTTGTTGCTGAATTTGATGACGAAAAAGATGAGCGATCAGCTGCAATCATCATTTAATCTTTTTTTTCGAAAATCTTACAAGGTAAGAAGTAATCCTTCATATTTATAAAAATAAATATGTATAATGATCATATATTTTATAATATATACTGACATTTATATTATAATGATCTCTATAGATATCAGTAATAATCAGATTTCTTTACGTTTTTTATGAAATGTTTTTTTCTTTCAACAAATAATTAGAATTAATACTTTTATGGAATACGGCAATTATCAATTAATAAGTGATAAAATAGCATTTCAACTTCTGATATTGTAAAATGAATATT
>CAYRYR010000113.1:0-8301 GCA_964428385.1 uncultured Methanoregulaceae archaeon | reverse complement strand
AATGATCTAAACATTGTCACTATAAAAATCAGATTGTCATCTAATTACATCCTGCCTGAACATGATGATATGGTATCATTCGGTTTTCTAACAGAGCCTTCTCATTTCTCTTTATTGTAGAGAATTTTTCTCATTATGCGAAAGAATATTACTCGTACTTCATTGTATAATTAAAAAAAAAATCGACATATGACGATTTGTGATTCGTTAATTATATATTGTCTCAGAATAAACAATAGTATATCTCCCTGATGTCATCTGATGCGACATCAGTGGTGAGACCGTGGACAGGTGATATCCATCTTCCAAAAAATAAAAATTTCCAATCCTCCTACATCCTCACCAGACTTTTTTTTATAGACTTTAAATATGAGAGAGATGTCATATTTGATACCGCTCAACTCATACAAAAAAACAGAACTTCACTATTCTCACAGATTTTAAATGGTTCCATTGGTATGACATTACCCTGTATATTGATAAATTATACAAGGATACAGATTGTACTGACAGATAAAGTCCCCCCAATAGTGTGAGGACTTCTTTTATTGACAAGCATACTCATCTGCATAAGAAGACAACTACATATTTTCTGTTGACAAAGGATGATGTACTATGTCAGGGGAAAGAGACGATCACAGAGATATCATGATCGTTTTAGCAGCTATCACTGATGAATCCGGGTATGTGAAAGGAAATCCATACAGGGAAATCGCATTGTATTCAGATACTCCCCTTTCTCTAGTTGCTCAGGTACTATTAGATGCATTCGGTTTTGACAGCGGTAAAGCATTTGGTTTTTATAGCACGGTTCACGGGGATTATTCAAGATCTGAATGGCATGTGGATTCTCTCTCTCCATCAATTATGAAAATCCCGTTGGCTGTTATTGATGATATGGATGAATCACAGATGCTCTTTGTATACGATTTTGAAGATGAATGGCGATTTCTTGTAAAATATATCAATCGCATGGAATCATCTGAAGAGATTGTCTGTCCTGCTATCCTCACCAGGCAAGGCAGTGCTCCGGATCAGTACGGCCCTGACACGTGGGATAATCCTGTGGAAGAGGTTCAGAATGAACATCCTGTTACAGATCATGGCAGGTTTTTTATTCAGAAAACACTTTTTGACAGATGGGACTGATAAAAAAGCTAAAATTTTGGTATCTGTTACAAGGGTCTCATATTGCTTTTTGGGTAAAATAAATAGCATGTGTGGCATTTCCCAAAATGTTCACGACAATAGAGAGGGTAACACAGTAACGCTGATATATGAGGAGGAATAACTCGATTTTCTTAACTCTCATCCTTATGATAGTTGTGTAATATAACAAGAACATGGTGTATATGTGATTACCCTTCTATACCCATTCATAACAGATATCTGCGAAAGTGAGGCTTAATCATACTGAAATGATATTGAATCAAGGATTTTGTAGTAACCTCTCTCTGGTAAAACCACCATCAAACCATCAACTATGGAAACAAAGTAAATGTAATATTTCCGCAGGTATCACTTAAAAATAAAGGATTATGAGAACTCTTGTTGCATAACAAGATTAAATCCTGCTTCTCTGATATGCTGCACTGCATCCTCTACCTGATCAACTCTGAGGATGAGGACTGCTTTTTCTTTTCCACTGTATGCATAGCTGTACTCAATGTTTATAGAAGCATCAGCGAGTCGGGAAGCAATCTCATAGAGACCGCCAGGTTCATCACGCATTTCTACTGCTATAACATCAGTATATGCTACATTAAATCCCATACTGGATAATTTAAGATAAGCATCTTTTGTCCTGTCAACAAGAACCCGGATTACTCCAAACCCGTCAGCCTCGGCGATTGAAAATGCTTTAATATTAATCCCTTCATCCAGGAATGCTTTTGCCATCGCTGCCAATCGTCCTGGTTTATTCTCTGAAAATAATGAAACCTGCTTAATAAGATATGGTTCACTGTTCATCTACATACTCCTCCTGTCAATCACACGTTTCGCTTTTCCTTCAAATCGGGGAAGTGATCCCGGATCCGCAAGTTCAACGTGAACTGAAACGTTCAGCTGATTTTTCAGCTGATGTTCAACGTTCTTCCTGATGTGGATAAGATCAGGAATCTTATCTGAGAATGCATCAGGTGCTATCTCAACTTTGATTAGCATATCATCAAGTGAATTAATTCGATCAATTTCAATCATGAAATGCTCTCCAACCTCCTTAATTCCCATAAGGGTGTGCTCAACCTGGCTTGGAAATACATTTATCCCACGGATGATAAGCATATCGTCAACTCTTCCTGATAAACGCTGTAATCGGGGATGTGTCCTTCCACAGGAACAGGGACCAGATTCAAATGCCGTGATATCTCCTGTACGGTACCTGATGATGGGAAGGCCTTCTTTTTGCAGCATCGTCACTACAAGCTCTCCACGTTGTCCATGGGGCAATACCTCATCAGTATCAGGATCCAAAATTTCTACCAGAATCAGATCAGACCATACATGAAAACCTGCCTGTGCTTCACATTCAGTAAAGAGCGGTCCTGAAAGTTCACTGGTCCCATAGATATCATAGGCCTTTATCCCAAGCCAGCTCTCAATCCGGTCACGCATCTTCTCACTCCAGGGTTCAGCTCCCACTATTGCCCGTTTGAGATGAGTGTTATTTTTAATGGAGACTCCCATCTTCTCTGCAACTTCACCAATATGGAGAAGGTACGATGGGGTGCAGGCAATAGCTGTCACACGAAGATCCTGCATAAGTTCAATCTGACGCTCAGTATTGCCAACACTCATCGGGACAACCGTTGCCCCTATCCGTTCTGCTCCATAATGAAGCCCGAGTCCGCCAGTAAAAAGTCCATATCCATAGCTGACCTGAATAACATCTCCCCGGCACAATCCGGTTGACGTGAGTGCCCGTGCCAGGGAGGTTGTCCAATTATCAAGATCCCGCTGTGTATAAGCCACAACGGTTGGTTTTCCTGTAGTTCCTGATGATACATGATACCTGACGAGTTCTTCCTGGTCATTAACGATAAGACCATCCGGATAATGATCACGTAGATCCTGTTTATACATGAACGGAAGTTTTTTGATATCTGAAAGGCTCTCAATATCATCGGGATGAACTCCATGCTCCTTCATTCGTCTCTGATAAAATGGGGAAAATCCATACAGGCGGTATACAAGGTACTTTAAGAGTCGATATTGCATATCCTGGAGTTTCTCTTCAGACATCAGTTCGATACGGGGATCCCAGTACTGCATCATTACATCCCCCCTCTGCGATCAATAACCCGCTTTGCTTTTCCTTCAAAACGAGGAAGAGAACCGGGTTCAACCAGCCGTACATTCGTTCTTAACTCAAGAACATCATGAAGTGATCTGATTATACGTGTTTTTATCTCCTGCAAGTCGGTCAGTTCTCCACTGAAATACTGGCGGCTAATCTCAACCTCAATCGTCATCTCATCCATATGGTTCACCCGGTCAACATATACCATATAACTACCCGCAACTTCCGGTATAGAGAGCAGAACATGTTCAATCTGACTTGGAAACACATTTATTCCCCTGATAACCAGCATGTCATCACTCCGGCCTGAAAAACGGGCAATTTTTTGTCCCCGTCCACAAGGACAGTCATCATCAAGAAACATGGTGATATCACCGGTCCGGTACCGCAAAAGTGGCATCGCTTCTTTCGTGAGGGGAGTGATTACAAGTTCACCACGTTCACCAGGGCCAAGCTGCTCACCGGTGACAGGATCCAGAATCTCGACAAAAAAACTGTCATGCCAGATATGCAGACCACTGTGTTCAGGACATTCAAAAGCCACTCCCGGCCCGTAGAGTTCACTCATACCATAACTATCAAAAGCAGTTACCCCGAGTTTTTCTTCGAGTTCAACACGCATCTGGTCAGACCATGGTTCAGCCCCGAAAATCCCGGTTTTTAGAGAATCAAGTGATATGTTCATATCCTGAGCTACTTCAGCGAGGTGCAATGCATAACTAGGTGTGCAATGGATGGCGGTGACACCAAAATCGTGGATCATCTCTATCTGTCGTTTTGTGTTACCAGTTGCACTGGGAATAGTTGTCAGACCTGCTTTCTCAGCACCATAGTGAAATCCAAGACCTCCGGTAAACATGCCATAATTAACCATATTTGAGAAGATATCCTCATCTGTAAGACCTACCATCGTGAGATTTCGTGCAATAAGATCTGACCATTTTTCAATATCTCCTTTAGTATATCCGACAACAGTCGGTTTTCCGGTAGTACCCGAGGTTGTATGAATACGGACAATCTCTTTTTTTGGTACTGCAAAAAATCCAAATGGGTATCCTTCACGAAGATCCTGTTTTTTTGTACAGGCAAGGAGCGTTAGATCTTTACAGGACTGGATGTCATCAGGTAAAATCCCCGCTTCTTTAAACCTCTGACGATAAAAAGGGATATTGTATGTCTTTTTTATTGTTTCCCGTAGCCGTTTATCCTGAAGTTTTACCAGTTCTTCAGGTCGCATCTTTTCTATCTTTTCGTCCCAGTATCTCATGTACCATACCTCACATCACAGATAACATACTTAAACAATCCCCGGATATCCCTGTGTCACATGTGATAGCGAAAATACTGCGGCACCAAGACAACCAGGGACTGAATTCCCAGAATATATCCTATTATCATGCGTGAGAATATAAGAAAAACCCTGCTACACTGTGACATGGATGTACTGATACGATGTATCACAGCATTCGACAATTTACAATATCTAATTCGTCAATGGAACAATAATTTCCAATGCGTAAAGACATGGTAACTCATCATCAATGCTATTATTTATAATACAAAATGAGGTTTTTTTCTTATTATATAAACAATACATCATTTTTTTGATGTTCAATACAATTGCCTGATGCCAACTCTTTAATATAGGAAAAGATATACTACCAGTAGTGAGTTATCATGGTTGATCAAGTTGCTACGTATGTAATGCAGCCGATTAACGACTCAATCAATGTCGTTATGGAACTGATTCCAAAGATTATCGGAGCAGTGATAATCCTTTTAATCGGCTGGGTAGTTGGAAGAATTCTTGGAAAAGTAATTAATCTGTTTATTGAGAAAGTAGGAGTCGAAGACGCATTATCAAAAACAATTGTTGGAAAGACATTCATAAACAGTGGAATGTCTATCGGCACGGCCGCAGATTACCTGGTCAGAATTGTAGTTTATCTGCTTGCAATTATGTCAGCAGCCGAGATTCTGAACATTTACAATCTTGCTGAAATTATGCAGGGAATAGTTGCATATATTCCAAATATTGTTGGATTTATTCTAATCATTGTGATTGGTCTTATCCTTGTTGATTATTTTGCAGATTTTATTACTACCTATGGCAAGACTGCAAACATTGATTTGATCTCACCTGTTGCATTCATATTGAGAATTCTCTTCTACCTTGTAGTTCTCATTATGGCTTTAACAACTCTTAAACTTGATGTAACTATCATCTATGTCTTTATTCAGCCATTGGCATGGGGAATTGGAATCGGAGTCGGGATTGCAATCGCACTCTTCTTCGGACTCGGTCTTAAGGATCGTGCCCCAGAAATGGTTGATAATCTTCTTGATCAGATAAATAAGAAGTAATCACATTAAACAATCTTTTTTTTCACCATAAGCACTTTTAATCTGCTCTCCACATAGTAGTGTATGCATATTATCGCTCTTACTGCAAGTCCCAGAGGCGAAAAGAGTACAACAAAACTAGTTGTTGATGAAGTCCTCAAAGGAGTCAGTAAAGCCGGTGGAAGGACTTCCTTTATCGATCTCTGTCAGTATGATATCGGGTACTGTACCGGGTGTAGTTCATGTTATATCAGCGGAACCTGCGTTATTGATGATGACTATGAAGAGATACTCACACGATTATTAGATGCTGATGGAATAATCCTCGCAAGTCCTAATTACATCAATCAGGTCACCGCTCAGATGAAGACATTTCTGGACCGATCTGCTGATGCGATTCATTGCCAGCGTTTTCAAGGCATATATGGGTGTGCCATCTCAACAGCAGGAGGTTCTGGAGCTGATGAAGTTGCTGCGTACCTGAACCGTACACTAATTCTGCTTGGTGGTAATAGTGTGGGTCAGGTCGGGGTTGTCATGGCAGATGGTGAAGAGGTATGGAAAGACGCACTACAAAGTGCCAGGATTCTGGGAAAAGAACTCATTGATGCAATTCGCGTACAGAAAAAATATCCTGAACAGGAGACAATTCATCATCAGATGCATGAGCGTATGAAAGGACTTATTGAGATGAATAAAGACATCTGGAAACATGAATTTACCTATTGGCAGAATAAAGGCTGGCTATAATCTCTTTTCATAAAAAGTATCGATGATGGCGGCATAATTGAGAAATCCACACCAGTAAATAACACTTTTTAGATAACCCAAAAAAAGTCTCTTTTCCAGATTATCATTTCCACCATTATCAGGCGTATTCAAAAAAGCAGGATAATAAGCCACATCTGTTCACCTGATGAAATATTATCAGTTCATGAAAAAATGAGTGAACAGTATGAGTAACGTTGATATCATGCTGTTTTTACATTCATCGCATCCTGAAGGCCAAGTTCAATAATAGCCTGATCACGCATCTTGAATTTTTGGATCTTTCCTGATACACTCATAGGAAAGTCATCCACAAAGGCAATATATCGTGGAATTTTGTAGCGGGCAATCCGTCCTGTACAATATTCCCGGACCTCTTCTTCAGTCATGGTAATCCCAGGATTCAGCTTTATTCGAACCATAAGTTCTTCTCCATAGATGAGATCAGGAACCCCTATAACATACACATCTGCAATCTTTGGATGAAGATGGAAAAATTCTTCAATTTCACGTGGGTAGACATTTTCACCTCCACGAATAACCATATCCTTTAGCCGCCCTTCAATATGAACAAAACCTTCTGCATCAAACGAACCCAGATCCCCGGTGTGAATCCATTTATTTTCATCAAGGGCCTGTCTGGTTGCCGTCGGATTATTGTAATAGCATCGCATGGTCATGTATCCACGTGCACATATCTCTCCAATTTCCCCTCGTGGGAGGATTTTCTTAGTATCAGGGTCAATTATTTTTAACTCGGTGTGGGGAAATGCACGCCCAACTGTTGCGACTCGTTTCTCGAGGGGATCATCTGTAGTGGTCATCGTGACCCCAGGAGAAAGTTCAGTCTGACCATATACAATGACAATTTCCGACATATGCATCCGGGTTGAAACTTCCCGCATCTTCTCAATAGGGCACGGAGATCCTGCCATTATACCAGTTCGAAGAGAACGGAGATCATAACGCGAAAAATTCGGATGACTTAATTCAGCGATAAACATGGTAGGGACACCGTGAACCGCAGTACAGCGTTCAGCCTCTATGGTTTTGAGTACCTCCTCAGCGTCAAATGCAGGTCCGGGAATGACCATCGTAGACCCATGTGTTACACAGGCAAGATTTGAGAGCACCATTCCAAAACAGTGATAAAAGGGAACGGGGATACAGAGACGATCTTTTTCAGTCAGTTTCATGCCATTTCCAATGATATATCCATTGTTGAGAATATTATGGTGGGTTAATACAACCCCTTTAGGGTATCCGGTTGTCCCACTGGTATACTGGATATTGATAGGATCATCACATGAAAGTGACAAAAATCGTTCTGTCAGTTCATCTGGACTTATCCCCTGTCCTTTCTCAAGCATCTCATTCCAGGTATACATGCCATTATACGAGATATCCCCCATAAAGATTACTGTTTTTAGGAATGGATACGTATCAGACATTATTTTTCCAGGGCGGGATTCATATGCTGCCGGACACGCTTCATAAAACATACCTACATAGTCTGATGTCTTAAACCTTCCCTGGATTAGAAGAACTTTAATCTCAGCCTGTTTTAATGCATATTCGAGTTCAAATGTCCGGTATGCAGGGTTAACATTGACCATTATTGCACCAATCTTTGCAGATGCAAACTGGGTCAGAACCCATTCGGCATAGTTCATAGCCCAGATACCTACCCGGTCTCCTTTATTCACATCAAGAGCGAGCAGGCCACGGGCAATTGCATCAACTGCCTGCCCAAATTCACGGTATGTCATCCGTATGCCCTGGAAATTTGATACCAGTGCTTCATTATCCGGATAGGTCTCAATTATCTGGTTAAGCAGATTCCCTATAGTGACGCCAAGGAGAGGAATCTCTGATATTCCACAGGCATA
>CAYRYR010000112.1:1470-8417 GCA_964428385.1 uncultured Methanoregulaceae archaeon | reverse complement strand
CTAAAGGCGAATGCGGCTCCCATCTTCTCGGTTCGTGCAAACCTGACCATCCCAATTATTGCAAATAGTCCGAAGATGATTGCAAGGATAATGAATACGATGAAGGAAATACCCAGCGTTGCGAATAACATACCAATATCTGCACCTGTATTGGTTACATCAAACAAACTTAAAATCCCTCCACTCGCTCCTGCAGATAGGAGGAATATAATCAGGGCGACAATTGCGGGGACGATAAAGTAGACAATTGCGATGATATTTAACTTCCATCCATCAACAAACAGTTTTCCCCAGCTATCAACTTCAGGTGCCTCCTCTGGCCCGGCAAAGATTCTGACAATGTACCCATTCAGTAATGGAATAATACAGAGTGTGATTCCCTGAATAATAGTACAGATCAATAAAAGGATCCAGCGAACCCATTTTCCGACTAATGCTTCCTTTGCGTAGTTAAATGAACTACCTACATAATCTCCAATTCCCATAATACATCTCCTATGTTCATTCAATTTAATGATTTTATTCTATTTATATGTATGGTGCATGTAATGAGAAATACTAATATAGGAAAAAAATTTTCGTACTCTTTAAATAACAGTGATATATGTCATTATTTTGTTAATAGGATGGATAAATATCTTTATTTTTCTTTTTTAAGAGAGATAAACCAATAGAAAAAAACGTTAATATAGGTCGTTTTGCAGGTTTCATCATGATATTCCTACAATGCCAAAAAAGAATGGGAATGATATTTATACAATCCCGTAATCCCAGATATTATTCATTCTCAAGTTGTTTCTTTGCTTCCATCAGACGGGCAACTTCTTCATCTGATACCGTCGGGTATGAGAGTTTCAGTCCTTTTATCGCCGTAATGATGGCTTCTGCTACCGCTGTCCGTGCCACCCACTTAAAATCACCAGGGATTACAAACCAGGGTGCAATCTCTGTCGAGGTAGCCTGTAGCATATCCTCGTATACTTTCGTATAATCATCCCAGAATTGGCGTTCTGCAAGGTCAGCTACTGAGAACTTCCAGTACTTCTCTTTATGTTCAAGACGGGCAAGCAGGCGCTTTTTTTGTTCATTCTTTGAGATATGCAGGAAGAACTTCAGGATGAGGGTGCCGTTTTTGACCAGATGTTTCTCAAAAGCGTTAATATCCTTATACCTACCTTCCCAAAAACCATCATTATCTGTGCCTATCTTTTTTGGGAGATCTGACAGGATTTTCGGGTGAACTTTTGTGACCAGCACATCCTCATAATAGGATCGGTTAAATATCCCAATCTCTCCCCGCTGGGGCAGGACTTTTGAGTACCGCCATAGGAAATCATGATTGTGCTCCTCGGCACTGGGAACCTTAAATCCATGAACCGAACACCCCTGGGGATTGACGCCTGACATAACATGACGGATTGTCCCATCCTTTCCTGCAGTATCCATCCCCTGCAGAACGATAAGGACTGCATACTCGCGAGAGGACCAGAGGATGTCCTGCACGGCTGTGAGAGCTGCCCGATCCTTCTCAAGCATATCAACAAGGAGGTCTTTTGACTTCTCCTCGCCGAGATCCTTCATTTTTTCATTCTGAACCCAACCTGTCTCATAATGGTTAAGGTTTACCTTTTTACCCGGCTGTACAACAAATTTTTCTATATAATCCTTGATTTTCGGTCCTTTCAATTCCATAGTTATACTCTTTTTGTTATCGTATCTTTTTGATATTCATTACTTCAACCCATAAGGGGCTGATGTTATACTGCCCCTGCTGATTCCTTGTTTATTGCAATGATATCATCAAGCACATCACTGATCTTTCCCTTATACTGGGACATATAGAGGTTGTAATACAATCCACGCATCTTCATTAGTTCCTCATGGTTTCCCTGCTCGACAATTGCTCCGGCATCTACAACAAGTATCTTATCTGAATCCTTGATTGTAGAGAGCCGGTGGGCTATTGAGAATGATGTCACCCCTTCCTGCAGTCTCCGAAGAGCTCCCTGGATTACTTTTTCTGTACGGGTATCCACATTGCTCGTCGCTTCATCAAGGATAAGCATCTTTGGCTTTGATAACATCGCCCGTGCGATGGTTAGAAGCTGGCGCTGCCCCTGTGAGAGGTTCGCTCCTCCATCCAGAAGAACCGTGTTATACTCCTGGGGAAGCCGCATGATATAATCATGACAGTCTGCAGCCTTTGCAGCCTCGATACACTCCTCATCAGTGACCCCGTCACGGGCATACTTTAAATTGTTCATCACCGTATCACTGAACAGTATCGGCTCCTGAAGTACGACTCCAATTTGTCTTCGAAGACTGTCCTGGTTCACATCTGCGATATTATACCCATCAACCAGGATCTCGCCTGAGTCGATATCATAGTACCTGGTAAGGATGTTAATGATGGTGGATTTTCCTGCACCTGTCGGACCGCAGAGGCCTATCTTCATCCCAGGTTTAGCCTCAAAGGTTGCATCCTTCATCACGGTACGGCCGGGAACATAGCTGAAGTTGACATTCTGAAAGACGATATGACCCTGCACCGGAGGAAGATCCTGTGCACCTGGTTTGTCTTTTACATCAGGTTTGCTGTCCAGTATCTCAAAGATCCTTCCAGCTCCGACGAGAGCAGAGACCCAGAAGTTGTAGTTAAAGAAGATGAAGATAAGAGGCAGGATAAAGAGCAGACAGTACGATATTGCACTTGATAGTGCTCCAATGGTTATTGTATGAACTGCCAGCATCTTAACTCCGAATACTGCCACAATGGCAATAGAGATAAATGAAGCCATCAGGCAGAGTGGGGTGATAAAAAGGGCAAGTATATGCGCCCGTTCTCCGGCATCCTTCACATGGGAGGAGATGAAAGCTTCCATTTCAGAAGAGGTCTTCTGGTGTCGATAGGTAATTACCGTTCTCTCTCCCTCAAGAGTCTCTTCCATTAGTCCATTGAGATCCCCAATTTTTACCTGCAACATTGAGAAGGACGGACTTGAGACATGGGAGAGAACCGCGACAAAGACTCCGAGAATTGGAATGACCACAAATGCAACTCCGGCAAGGAGCGGATTTAAGGTAAAGAGTGCAATAATAGTCAGGATAAGCATAATGGCAGACTGAATAGTCATCCCGAATGGTGCCTGGAAGAGATTATTGATAGTGTCCATATCATTCGTTACCCGGCTCATCAGCTCTCCAATCGGCTGTTTGTCAAAGAACCTGAGTGATAACGTCTGCATATGCTCAAATATTTCCTGTCTCAGCCTAAAAAGGGCGTTTTGTGTCACATCAGTTATCCAGATAAACCCGATATACAGAAAGATGAGTGACAGGACTGAGAGAACTGCCATAATTGTGGCATCATAGGTGATACTGGACATCTCCTTACTTGTCGTGAGTATCGTAATAACATCACCAAGAAGGTACGTAACCGAGAGGAATGCAAGAGTTCCGATGATAAGTGAGATGATTGCCAGGATAAATTTTCCCTTCTGAAGCAGGATATACTTCATCAGCCTGCCAACAACCCCTTTCCTGGCAGTTTTTTCATTAACTGGTTTATCAGCAGCTCCGGTCATGATACATCCTCCTTTCGAAGACCGCCTAACTGCGATGCAAAGATCTCCCGGTACAGGGGACTGGACCCTATCAGTTCCCGGTGGGTACCGGTTGCAACGATCTCCCCCTTGTCCATGACTACAATCTTGTCAGCCGAGAGAGCAGTGCTGACCCGTGAGGCCACGATAAGCCTTGTGACACCGGTAAGGAACTTTGGAAGGGCATCAAGGATTCGTCCTTCAGTCTCAACATCTACGGCACTGGTGGAATCGTCAAGGATGATTATCTTTGGTTTTACGGCAAATGCCCGTGCCATCGATAGACGCTGCTGCTGGCCTCCAGAGAAATTCTGTCCTTTGCGTGAGACTAAAGCATCATAGGTATCAGGAAGATTTGATACAAATCCATCGGCATCAGCAACTTTTGAGGCAGTAACAGCCTCATCATAACTCATATCCGGTCTCCCGAATGAGAGATTATCAATAATTTTTCCTGAGAAGAGAAACGCCTTTTGGAGTGCTACTCCTACGATACTCCGCAGATTTTCCTGGGAGATATTCTTTACATCAACCCCGTCGATAGTAACCCGTCCACTAGTGACATCATAGAACCTGGGAATAAGCCCGATGAGTGTTGATTTTCCCGATCCATTTGCCCCGAGGAATGCGACTGTCTCTCCAGGTTCTATCTCCAGATTAATTCCGGTAAGGGTCCGGGATTTACCCGAAGGATCATAGGTAAATGATACATCCTCAAAGACAATTTTTCCTTTAACGGCAGAGGGGTCAAGTACGGTTGCATCGGGTGCATCCGTAACATCAGGTACCATATCAAAGATTTCCTTTAATCGGCCGGCAGAGGCTTCTGCTGATACAATCTGTGGGATTAACAGTGATAACTGCCACATCTGGGCGACGATGATAAAGGTATACTGAAAGAATGCAAGAATCTCTCCAACCTGTATGGAACTCGCTAATACAGATGGTCCCCCGGCCATTACCAGCAGGAAGGTTGCAATTCCCATGATGAACAGGGCGGATGGGAGAGTAAATGCATTGGTATGAAGTGGAGCAACATTTGCATTACGGAATTCCTCATTGACTTCATGGAATTTCTCATTCTCAAACTTCTGTCTGACAAATGCTTTTACCACCCGGATTCCTGCCATATTCTCCTGGAGGCTATTGTTTACCGTATCATATGATTTTTGTCTTGATTTGAACTGCTTTTGCATCTTCATCATGGCATACCCGAAAGTTGCCAGTGAAAGGATGATGACAACAAAGAGGATCCAGATAAGTTCAGGGCTCGTAATCCCTACCAGAACTAGTGAGACAATGATGGCAAAAGGAGCCATTAAAAGGGCACGAAGCATCAACTGGACACCAATCGTTATCTGATAAACATCACTTGTCAGACGGGTAAGCATCTCTCCCGTTGAGAACCGATCGAGATTGCCAAATGAGAATGCCTGTACTTTCGTGTAAATGAGATTTCTGATGTAATTTCCTGTTGCTTCTGATATCCTGACTGAGTAGATAACATTTGCCATACAGAATACACCAGTCAGGACGGCAAAGAGAGCAATCAGAATAGCATCATCAATTGCCGCATGGATATCGAGTGCGTGATTTACAATTGAAGAGACCTGCATCGGGATAAATATCATGAAAGCTGCCATCAGGAGTGCAAAAACCTGTGATAGTAGTATTTTATTCCAATATCCCCGATATATTACCGTCATAAGACGTAAATTGGGTAGAAAAGACAATTAATTCACCTTTTATATCCGGATCACACATCAGGAATCGGTTTAAGTTGATCCGATAATGAGTAATTAGTGCA
This sequence comes from uncultured Methanoregulaceae archaeon, assembly GCA_964428385.1. Taxonomy (GTDB): domain Archaea; phylum Halobacteriota; class Methanomicrobia; order Methanomicrobiales; family Methanospirillaceae; genus JAFGOM01. The sequence goes on along the minus strand of CAYRYR010000112.1, from coordinate 3,008 downwards.
TATGGCAATGAATCTATCTGATATGATGATATAAGCTCACAAAATCTCACGGTTAACAATAAAACGAGCAAAATCAGATCCTCATAGGTTAGTATTAAGAATTTTCTTTTAAGGTATCAGAATCATTCTTTTCTTGTTTCGGTTCTGATGTGAATTTAAATGATTTCTTTGGTATTAACATCTGAAAAAAATCAGGGTAATGAGGTCTAGAATGAAGAGATAATGGTTTTTGAGATAGAGATAGTGCATGGCATAATATCTCTTATAATCGCAGTGAAACGGGGGCTATTAGGATGCATACTCGTTAATAGCGCTACATATATTAAGACAGACGTTTCCGGAAGTTGTGCCATTACCTATAAAGAGAAATGGTAAGAAATGTACTGCTCTCTAAAAAGATACGATACGTTAAAAACAGCAGGATATTTTTGTACTCACCAGACGATGTGGTATGAGTGCCATTTGTATGAACCTGTAAACTTTAATAGGCGCTCTTTTACCTGGAATCCTGGTAATTTATTAGCGATTACGGTATTGGTGTGATAGAAGAGGATGAAGATCAGTACCATACACAATATCCTATATGCTGTCACTAATTGTAGATATGGTCAACTATGAGTATTGTAGCTCTTTCAAAATGCCTATGTATCGAAGGATATAAGAGATACACAGACCTTATCTGCCAGTTTGTCAAATCATCTGTATGGATCCTGTAATTCAGCATATCAGAGAGGAATTACAAGAGAACCGGGATGAAAAGACACAGAAGAATTTTCAGCGGTTCTTTAAGGAGGAGATTCGTTATTATGGGGTAAAGACTGCTATCGTTGGGAAGATAGCCGATCGATACTGGAAAGAAGTAAAAACGCGAAAAAAAGCAGAGATATTCAGACTTTGTGAAGAACTATACCTGTCGCAATACTGCGAAGAAGCTTTTATTGTCTCTGCCTTTGTATACAACCTCAAAGATCAGTATGAACCTGAAGATATTGTGATTTTTCGACGCTGGATTGATACCTATATTACCAACTGGGCTGCTTGTGACGGATTCTGTAACCATGCAGTCGGGGATTTCATTGTACAATATCCCGAATATATTAATGAACTAAAAGTCTGGACCCAGTCAGAGAACCGGTGGATGCGACGGGCATCTGCAGTATCGCTGATAATTCCTGCAAAACAGGGTAAGTTTCTTGATGATGTCTTCTCTATTGCAATCCTTTTACTAAGAGATACCGATGATATGGTTAGGAAGGGGTACGGATGGCTGCTTAAGGAAGCAAGCCGTCTTCATCAGCAGGAAGTATACACCTTTATCATGCAGAACAAGAAGGAGATGCCACGAACATCACTTCGGTATGCAATTGAACTCATGCCACCGGAACTAAGAACTGAAGCGATGAAGAAAGACTGGATCGCATAAATTTAAACGTAAAATGTTTTTTTCCCTTTACGTTTAGAACAAGTTATGTTCTTCTATGAAATGTATATTACCATCCAGTTGTTTCTCTTTTTCTCTTTGAAAATTCTTTTTTTTT
>CAYRYR010000112.1:0-1370 GCA_964428385.1 uncultured Methanoregulaceae archaeon | reverse complement strand
AATCGGAAAAAAATAAACGATTAAGATTACGAGTATCAGGCCAATCCTGCTGAGCATCTCTGTCAGATATTTTTACACTCATAAAAGAACAAAAATCCACGTAAAGCATTTAAGAAGAATTTACCCCGGAACAGGAGCATAACGTGATAAATGATACAACCTGGGTTTGATATTGCAAACCTCTTATTTATAGGTTCAGACCCACAGATGTATCTCCTCACAGGTCCAACTACTATATAATTATCATGATGCAAAAAGTTCGTTCTAATAAAATTCTTGGTTGTATTATTGATCAAACCGGTCAGCCGGTAGAAGTCTTAATCGGTGACGATTGCAAAGGAAATGGAGTTATTTTTAATCTTTCCACGGGTGAAGCAACACCTGTGCAGACCGTAGAGAACCACCTGAAACTACATCACTTTAAAGAATGTAATGTTGAGATCCTCTCAAATATCTATAATATTCAGAAAAAAAGCCCACATGTTTATTCAATTTACTTAAAACTGCTTAATACGAAATTTGATAAGTATTTTCAGTACTAAATCACCTTTTTTTACTACTGATGGTGAAATAGCCTCGTATTGTATTAAATCCCATTCCAGAGCTGGTCTGATTTCTGTTAGGAGATGCAGAGATAACCGTGCACCTGTTCAATGAGGTTGAACTATGCAGTTTAATCGAATGAACCCGGATTCTGGGTATTAAAATCGCTCTCATAACCTGATTATATCTCTCATTGCGGTATGAAAGGTTCTCTTTTCTCTTCTTGCCATCACTTTTTTGGGATTACCTCTCTTTTTTCTGTCGGTCAGAAAACTCTGATACCTGTCAATCATGGAACTCCAGCTTTTGATTTAAATTCCCAGATTTTTCCGAATGATTCGCACTCCATCACCTCAGTTTGGTCAGGGAATGAGAGTCCTTCCTGTATCACCTAAAAAATCAGGAAATTGTCTCACACCTCCCCCCTCGTGAGAAGAGAGTTAAAGGTCTGTTGTACATTACTATTCATGAAATATACCGCACGTCACGTGCAACGATTCCTGGATCAGGGGAAAATTGACCCTGAACTCTGGATTGAGCACTTTCCAACAGTTTTAGCTACCCGTGTGCCAAGCTGCAACGATTGTGAAGACTTCAAAAATAACCTATGTAAAGGTGGAAAAGATCCAGTAGATTGCTTTCTTCAGATTCAATCAGAAGCTGATGAAATTTCAGACACACAAGTTGATGATGAGCACAAAAAAAAGAAGGGAAAGCAAAATACGTGGACCCGGAAAGAAACTGAACGAAATATGCCAGCAAGAACGAATAAAGGATTTGACCAGTCACGTATTTAGGTAGTACAATCATCAATTGATATCATCTTA
>CAYRYR010000111.1:0-8482 GCA_964428385.1 uncultured Methanoregulaceae archaeon | reverse complement strand
TAATTCCACTATTTAATAATTCCAGGGATTTCCAGAACGGAAAAAAAATTAAAACAGTTGATTGTAAGTAAAAATACAGTAAAATGAATAATGTGTCAAATTATCTAAAACTGCAAAGAAAATTATTTTAGGCAGAATATGCCGGTTTTTGTTCATAAATGAAATTAGTAAAGTTTCTTTTCTCTCCATTCAAAAGAGAAAACCTAATGGTATGACATATCATAAATTTGACTACATATGATCTCTGTTTCTTCTTTTCCTGTAATACATCATACTTCTCCGGTAGTACTTGTACATGGTTGGCGTTCGGGCCCCTGGATCTTTAAAAGGCTCATCAAAAGACTTCATTCAGCAGGAATTGAGACATGGATATTTGACTATTCCCGAGAGTCACATAAAAACCCGGTAGAACTTGCCCCTACGCTTTCCCAGTATATTCAAAACATGCGAGAAGAGACAGGGTATGAAGGATCTATTGATCTTATCTCTCATTCTATGGGAGCAATGCTCTCACGTTATTATTGCGAAGTAAGCAACAGAAGTGAAGGAGAACATCGTATAGGAAAATGGATTGGCATTGCACCAGTGAATCACGGTGCTCCGGTAGCAGATATCTTTGTACGTGCCCGGGAAGAACAGTATACCTATTGCTGCCAATACCCGGTACTGCCACCTGATATAAAAGAATGTATGCAGGATGGTGCAATTGTCGGAAACATGCCCAATGGACCCCATGTACTGGAAATGCGGAAAGCGGGACTTTGTTCACAGGTTCAATATTATGTCATTGCAGGTCATAACCCGACACAGGAATACCGGTTCTGGCCCACGTTTGCCGGACAGACTATTGCTACTGTACAGGGAAGATATGTTCTTACGTATAATGGAGATGGAATGGTTCCAAATGAACATTCTTTTCTTGAAGGCCACCCGTTTATTCTCTTATCTGCAAATCAGAAAGGAGATCTGCCTCCTGAGCTTTTCAATCATAATGGACTTGTCCGTTGTCCCGCAGTTTTTGATGAGATCCTGAATATACTGATATCATAATGGATACGGATATTCTTTTTTTAACTGTCACTGGAAATTTTTCCTAATTTGAGAGCTATCAAAAACATTAGATAAAGTTATCAGACATCCATTCGTATCAGGGCTAATTCTAGTGTCCGGATACATAATTTCATCAGGATTGAAAGGTATTCATGATGAACAAAGAAGATACTTTGTTTAATTTCTTTAAAATGCAAAAAATCTATTTAAATTATCTTTTTTTTTAATTCTATTCTGAATTTATTTGAACTTTTGTACTTTCTCCTTAAAGAGATAATCAAAAATTTTATATTGGTAACGAGTCACCTTACAATACACAATGTGACAGTGCTGTTATTCATTCAATGAGACGGTATAGATTGGATAATTACCTGGAAAATAAATTTTAAAAAAAAAGATGCAATATGATGGACATATCTCAAAAAATTAAGATGATTGAGATGGAGACCGGAAAACTCTCGCCCGTCCAGAAGATCCTATTAGGAACGGATGGATCAGTAACAAATCTCCTTGAAGTTGTCACAGGAAATGCGGTTACAATAAACACACGTATTCAGAAAGTAATCCCTGCAGATGCTACCATTGCAACAGAACTAGAGATTAAGAAGGGCGATTGCGTAAATTACCGGGTTGTCGAGATAAAAAATCAGAACTCTCCTGAAGTACTCATCTATGCAGTATCGTATACTCCGATAGATCGTCTCTCTTTAGATATCAGACAGGATTTGATGCAGGCAGATATACCTATCGGTCGTATCCTAAAGGAACATCATCTGGAGACACGTCGTGAAATTACCGATGCATATGTTCGTGCTGCAGATCCAAATCTTAGTGAAGTTTTTAACATTTTTAAGCAGGAAACTCTCTTAAGCAGACAATATAGGATATTCCATCAGGATAAACCTCTGATTTCTATTCAGGAAACATTTCCGTATAATCGGTTTCTTGATGAAAAAAGGATTCTCATCGAGGCTCCATCACGTCTTCATCTGGGTCTATTAGATATGCATGGAGATCTCGGGAGAGTTGACGGGGGAATTGGAATCACATTACAGGATCCAAAGACACTCCTTGAAGTCAGGATGCATCCTACCGTTGAGGTACGAGGTGATGACCCGGGTTCTGTTGCAGTTGTCAGGAATGTTGCAACCAGCCTGTTACATCGGTTAGGAATTGATAATGGAGCAAATATTACCATTAGATCATCATATTCACGCCATGTTGGTCTTGGGAGTGGTACCAGTCTTGCTCTCTCAACTGCATATGCATTATGCAGATTATATGACAGAAATATTCCAATCCGGGATCTCTCAGGAACTGTTGGCAGGGGTGGAACATCAGGTATCGGAACTGCAGCTTTTGAGTTAGGTGGATTTATCATTGATGGAGGACACAGTTTTGGAAAAACTGGTGAAAAAAATACATTTAGTCCTTCTTCTGCCTGCCAGGGAATTCATCCGGCTCCGGTTACCGTTCACCATAAGTTCCCTGAAAACTGGAATATTCTTGTGGTTATTCCCTCTGTTCCACCAGGGGCAAATGGTTCAGAAGAGCAGGATATTTTTAACCGACATTGCCCGGTCCCACTCTCTGAAGTCAGAGAGATTTGTCATGAGGTGTTAATGCGAATGCTCCCGGCAGTTGCTGATAATGATATAGAACAGTTTGGAAAATCGGTAAATTCGTTGCAGACCCTGGGATTTAAAAAAGTTGAACTGGCTCTGCAACCTGATTATTATCCCGGACTTCTCGAGGAGATGCGCCTTTCAGGAGCTGTTGGCGCAGGAATGAGTTCATTTGGTCCAGCACTCTATGCCATTTCAGATACCGGAATGAATGATACTATCCAGGCATCCCAAAAATATTTGGATCAATATCGTGGAGGAGAGATAATCCTGACATCTGCACGAAATTACGGGGCATCTTTCAGAAATGCCTGAATGCTGTACTGACACGATAATAGAGGAAATTACATGGATACTAAAAAGAGACTCGTAATCAAATCACCAGACATTTCACAACTTCTTGCTGATGTTTTAGAGGGGCATCGTCTAATGAAAGATGAAGCCCTTATTCTTTTACAATCACGAAACAGGGATATGATGCAGGTACTAGCGGCTGCAGATCTCATGAGAGAGCAGCGGGTCGGAGACCGGGTAACGTATGTTAAAAACCATAATATCAATGTAACGAATTTTTGCATTAATTCATGTGGTTTCTGTGGTTTTTGTCGGAAAGAAAAAGATGATGATCTCTATACCCATTCTCTACCATTTATCGATGGAAAAGTGAGAGAAGCTCTGACACATGATATCACTGAGATCTGCACCGTAAGCGGACTTCATCCGGATTTTACCGGACAGTCATATATCGATATCATTAACACCATTCATAAAGCTGCTCCAGACATTCATATCCATGCCAGTAATCCAATGGAAGTGGCATATGGAGCAGAAAAAAGTGGAATTGCAACAACAGATCTGCTGGCCATGATGAAAGATGCAGGTCTTGGAACGCTCTGTGGAACTGCAGCTGAGATCCTTGTTGATGATATCCGTGATAAAATATGCCCTCAAAAGATAGATTCAAAGACCTGGGAGAGGATTATTAGAGAGTCACATCATCAGGGAATCAGGTCAACAGCTACCATTATGTATGGACATATTGAGTCGCCTGAGGATCAAATACAGCATTTACAGATAATCAGGGACATTCAGGACGATACGAAAGGATTTACAGAATTTGTTCCTCTATCCTATGTCCATTATAATTCTCCTCTCTATCTGCAGGGAAAAGCACGTCCCGGTGCAACAGGATCAGAAGATCTCCTAATGTATGCAGTCAGCCGTCTTTTCCTTGATAATATCGATAATCTCCAGGCATCCTGGGTAAAAATGGGAACAAAAATGGCTCAGTTGTGCCTGTTAGCCGGTGCAAACGACCTCAGTGGAACCATGTATGAAGAGTCGATCTCGAAAAAAGCAGGAGCTATGAATACGGATTATCTTGATCCATCTGAAATGAAACGAATAACAGAAGATATTTCCCGGACACTGTACCAGCGTACGACACTTTATGAGATTGTGAAAAAGGAATGAACTGTAATGATACATCAGTTTCTGCTGGTTCAACACAGGATTGGAACTGATTATTCCTGATTTATATATCCATTAAATTAGGGGTACATATCAGACCTGTTGAGAGTGCGGTACAACCATAAGAAAAACCCCTATTTCTTTTCTTGTTATTTTTCATGTCGATGTCGGTGATGAATGTCAGGTGTATGAGAGTGATCATGTGTTATCTGCTCATGTATATGGGGGTGAGTATGATCAATTTGGGAATTTGTTGACTCTACATTCTCATGATGATGAATATGATGCTTTTCCGGGTGGAGATGTCGGTGTTCATGAGTGACAGAATTATGTGTATGTGGGTGAAGATGGTGTTCAGAGAGAATCAGCCATATTGCAGCTATCATTAAGAGGAAGGAAAAAATAAAGAGAATATCAGGCATTTCTGGAAAAAGCATAAAAGAGAAGATCGTTCCAATGACCGGAGCAGTAGCAAAGATACTTCCTGACCGTGCAGCTCCTATTCCCCTCAGTGCATAGATAAAGAACACAATAGAGAGTCCATACCCAAAAAATCCAAGAAACAAAGCATAACAAATCAAAGCCAATGAAGGAATTGATTCACCAATACCTAATGCAATACAAAAAGAGATACATCCAGCCCCTATACCTTTAATAAATACTATCATAAGCGGATCTTTGGCAGCAATTTGTGTTGTCAGATTGTTATCCAGACCCCAGAAGAAACAGGCTGCAATTACCGCTAACGCACCTAAAGATAAGACCATAATTCCTTCTGGATCAAATGAGAGAAGGATTCCTGCAATAACTATCAGAATGATGGCTGCAATCAGATTCTTCCCTTTCTGTTCATGGAAAAAAATGAACGCAATTCCTGCAGTCATTACCAGTTCACAGTTTAACAATAATGAAGCGGTGGCAGCCGGGATATACGATAATCCAATCATGAGGAGGATAGGACCACATACTCCTCCTGCAATGACTGCACCACAGATCCAGGGAATATCCGGCCTTGTAAGTGGGGCTTCAGAATGATACTGTGCAGGGACTGTCATCGTTCGAATAACCATATACAGCGCCAGTCCGGCTCCGCATCCAAGATAAAGCAGACCCGCGAGCATTACCGGCCCGGTAGTAGCGAGGAGCAGTTTTGCAAGTGGTGCAGTTGCACCAAAGAGGCTTGCTGCGAGGAGGACAGCATATACCGGATGCTGGTCAATATGAAGCATATGAGGGTGTTGCACGAATTTCATTTATTAATACAATCAGGAAATTCACGGTGAGAATAAAGGATATCACGCTGTGAATTGATAATATAGTGCTCATAAAAACCGATTGTGCAATAGCCTCCTTAATCAGTATAACCAAATTGCGATATTATTCAGGTTGATAGATGTAATCTTCCCAGGTCTGTTTTATCAAAATCTTTATTGAAACTTTCTATCTTTTAGCTACTGAATATTGGTATGCATCGTCATAATCAAGATTATATTTATGAATGGTTTCAACGAGAATATTTACTTCCGAAAGGTGAAGAGACAGTATGCCTACTCCGTTACTGACAATATCTACAGATAAAAAGGTCTGGTACTTCTCGATTATTTTGTTCCGTGCAAATACAATCCCTATACTATTGAGACAGAAATCAGTTACCCATAGGTTTCTGCAATCTGTTTTTTCAAAAAAATCTGTTATGCAGGAAGCTTTCTCCTGATCAAGCAGATATTCCAAAAAAATATTCTATCAATCAGATACATCTTCTTCTCGCCATTTTAGAATCTGATGTTGGAGATCTACTGAAGTATATGTCTCTTTTAACTCTTTGAGGACTCCATATGAAGCTGACTTAAATTTCACTTTATCCTCATTTCTTTTCTGTTCATTAATTATAGTATCTATATAGTGGAGAACCTTCTCTTGAAGGTCTGGAGAAAGAGATTGTATTCTTTTTTCAATAATCGCAAGAGAATCCATCTATGATTATAATTATCAACTTTCTGGAAATATAAACATTGACCTGGAACACTCAATAGGGCCATTCAATATTGATCTTGTAAAAGATTCATTTCGATTGTAAGCCGAAAGAATCGTTGACTAATTCAATCCCTAGATACAATTATGGTATGTTGTAAATTACGTTAGAATAATGATTTCAAACTGAAGGAAGAGTCACCATCCACTTAAGAATCTAGCAGATATTGTCAAACTTTGATTCTAAAAACATATGCAGCTAACCACGATCGAATAGAGAATCGCATGGCAAATTATTGAGCACTGTGACCGAGGCCTTCCCGACATAAATCTTCAGCTCCGTGTATTTCTCCCAGGTCTCCGATGAGATATACTCCTTCCATGGCACCGAAATTCGGCGCTGGCCAAGAAAAAAGATGTCGAATGACCGACAATCGTTGATCCGGTCAAGACAAATTTTACCACATTCTTATGCATGGTAGCTTTTTCCTCAGTCACCCCCAGCGGAGGTCAATCTCCAAAAACCAGAGTTTTCATTTCTCACACCACTCCCGGAGCTCTGGAAAACCCCTTTTTTTCAGATAATCCCGCTCGGCATGCATATCGTTGAAAGTTGAGGAAATGAAGACCGAGACTGTTTCCCATTTGACCGGGTGAGTGGGTAAGGCTTTGAAGAAGAGGTGGGAGGGAGTATGATAATAGTTGTGAAATTGAATTGGAAGAGGGGGCCAATAAATTCTTACTTTCTTTTTAAAAAACTCCTAACCCCCTGAGGTAACCCCCTTTTTTTATCAATAATTATCTATTCAACTTTGGAAGATTCTAATATCATCTCTGATTTATTTATCTCCCATAGTTTATGCCAGATTTCATAATTTGCATTATCTTCAATCTCATGGGACAAACCAGTTTCACCACTCCCAAAATTTTCTAAATAATGAAAAAAAGAACTTATATCCCCATTTCTCTCTAAAAATATATTTAATTCCTCTTTTTTATTTTCATTATTTTTAAAAATTAGATGGGCTAATTCTCCAGACCTTCCAGCAAGATAAATATAGGAATAAAAGGTATCACGATAATCCTTAAATTTGATAGGATCATTTTCCCGAAGATATTGAGCAGTTTTAGGCCACGGTTGTTGATACAAATATGCCTTTTTAATACATGAACGGGCATAATTTGCAAGTGCATCAGCAAGTGAATATCCAACTTCAAATCGTTCATTATCAGAAAGAATAAGGAGATACGCTCCAATCAGATCATAATCGCCAAGCAGGGCATACATCCCTTCACTCGCAATCTTCTCTTAATAAACCGTGGATTTTGGAGCAGTTCTGACAACTCCTTCCACTTCCCGGCAGCAGCCAGTTCAGCAGGCAGGTGTCTGAGTGCATATCCTGATAATGGTCCTTCAGCCTTTGTCTCATCCAGACAGAAGACCGCGATCCGTTCCCTTCCTTTCAGGGGATCAACTGCATACTCCCCCGCCGGATAACTCCCGTCCTCATCTTTTAGTGTCAGCCAGTCGACGATCGTTTTATGAAACGGTACGACCACCGGGATTCGAGGTCTTCTTGTCGAATAACAAGGAGGGATTGCTCGCCGAATAAGGGGGAAGGGTTACCCCTTCCCGCTCTTCTTGGAACCGGACGTGATACTTTCGCATCATCCGGCTCGAGCCTACCTCTACCCTACATGGGTGACAGGTAAAGGAGAAAAGTTACGAGATAGTTACTTTCTCGGAGTTGGTTTCTGACTCCTTATCTCAAAGTAATTCGAATCAATATAAGGATTCTTATCCAGTTGAACCATACAGTATGGCTGGTATTTAATCTTTGAGAGGAAGATAAGTTCTTGAGTTTCTGTCGAAAATACCCACTTCCTTGAGCCTCTTTGATGCCAGTATTTTCCGGCGACAGTTGTTCGAGGTTCTTTCGGGTGTCTTCGTTTGGCCCAGGCATACATCATGTTGAAAATTACATGATCTATATTGGAGAACGTCTTACTGGCACTGACATTATTATGGTAATTGCCCCATCCACGAAGGATCGGGTTTAATTCTCGAATAATACTATCTTGTGCCCAGCTACGGCCCTTTCTTACGATCTCATGAACTTTGCCAACAATATACTGAACTGATCCTTTTGATGGCTGCGATTTGAACTTATCTCCAAATTTTCGGAAAGTCCACCCAAGGAACGTGAATCCTTCTGATATGTGTGTAGTCAGAGTTTTTTCATCAGAAAGTTCCAGGCCTCGTTCTTTGAGAAACTCAACAAGTATCTGCTTTATCCTTTCAGCGGTTTCTTTAGTGTCAGCAGTGATAATCATATCATCAGCATACCGGATGAGGTTCACTTTGT
>CAYRYR010000110.1:0-8537 GCA_964428385.1 uncultured Methanoregulaceae archaeon | reverse complement strand
TTGCTCATTATCAGTATTTAATTTATAAATTAAAAAGGTTATGTTATAGACTATATAAGGAGATATGTTGCTATCTATATAGATATAACCCGGAGGGTATAATGATGAAAAACCTTCATCTAATTCTCAAAGACAACTGAATGAGACGTATCAGGTACGTTTCATCACCGTTACTTTTTATTTGCAATGTCGCCAGCTAGAAATCCGGATAATATGTATTATACTGGGGTGTTATCACAGGTCTTTGAAAAGACAGGAAACAGGAGTACGAAATCGACGGACCCGTAAGAAGGGAGAGGTATTCTTAAGGGTAATTTTAGGGTTTTAGTTTTGTGTTTTTTCGCACCAGAGAACTGCCTGGCGTCTTAAGGAATATAGTTCAGGTATATGTTCACCCGGGAACCGGAATGATATCACAACTTTTAGGATGCAATTTATATCAGAAGTATCTGGTTTTCAGTCTGTCACCAGGAACACCTGGATGAAAAAGAGGTTTTGCATTATATTTCAGTCTCTTATCAGAAATATGGAGGGTATACAGTCAGTATAAACTGATGAAATCGATATGAATTATGATGTGATTTCTGTTCCCGATGAGTATTTCTTCTCATTACTCTATTAAAATACATGGACACTACAAAGAACGTCCTGATATTGACTGGTGACGCAGTTGAAACCCATGAATTATACTATCCATACTGGAGACTACAGGAAGCAGGAGATAAGGTTACTGTCGCAATACCTCAAAAAAAAGAGGCTTTATTTACTGTTGTTCATGATTTTGAACCCGGATGGGAGACAGTCACTGAAAAAGCAGGGTACAGATTCCTCAAGGTAGATCTGGCTTTTAAGGATGTAGTCCCCACAGACTATGATGCTCTGTTACTTCCTGGGGGCAGAGCTCCTGAATATATAAGAATCCTACCTGAAGTCGAGCAGATAGTCAGACATTTTTTTGATTTTGGAAAGCCTGTTGCTGCGATATGTCATGGGGTTCTTCTTATTTCATCGTATGGGCTGGCAAAAGGAAGGAAGATGACTACATTTCCTATTGTATCACCGGATCTTATGATGGCAGGTGCAGAATATGTAGACCAGGAAGTTGTTGTTGATAAAAATCTCATCACAAGCAGGACATATTTTGATCTGCCAGCATTTATGAGAGAATTTCTGAAGATCTTACACCGATTCTAGGAGGCTGTCCGAGAATGGCAAATCACTCATTTTACAATTTAATTTGACGTTTATATGTAAATTAATGCACATATAAGACTCCCTTTTCAGAGGCTTTTTGGAAACCCGGAGTTCTCGGACACCCTCCTAAGGTAAGATCCGGATAGAAAGAGTCAATCCAATCAGGTATGTTATTGATGTTATTATCCAATAAAGAACTATACGAGTGTGATGATGTGTCAGATTATACTTGATCGAAATATGTTATTAAGAGTGCCCGGTAAAATGTCTTATTATAATCGGAGATAAACGGAGGTTATTACAAGGCTTATACGCTAATTACGCCATATAAATTAAGGAAACCGTTCTGATAAGGTGACTATTACCGATAAACCTTGGTTTTTTCGGTTATACCTGAATCATCATAGGTCAACATTATCAGTTATCAGGTTAGAGTATGCGAAAAATAGGACATACTTGTATTATGTACTATCTGGTCTACATCGGTTTCTAACGTAATGAAAAAACGTCGATTGGCAATAGATTCTCATATCTCTTGTATTGTAGTTCCCGTGTCAATCATTTCAACGACTACTTTTCACCTTTTGCTTATTTCTGGAAATATTGTGTTTGAATCTATCAAAGGCCTGTTATTATCCCTAACCGCCGTCTTTTGACTGTTATACCGGTATGGCCAAGACAGATCTACAGTGTTTCATACCTCTCTTGTATACACCAACGTGCATGCTGAGTCACCAGTAAGCATCAGATTCTCTTCTGTCACCGAGTAGGTTGCAGTTTCCTGAAGCAATGGGATGTACAACTTCTCAGCCCGCATAATAGAAGAAGATTCACAAACCTGTTTTGTCATGCGTATCGGTGAAAATTTCATGCTATTTCCATTAACACTCCAGATCCCATTATAGGTATTACACCCGGAAGAGCCAGAAAATGATCCATCCGGTGAGAATACAAGGGTAATATCAGTCCCGGAAATGAGTGGTTCAAATATGGCATCTCTTTTTGCGTCGATTAAACTCCACGTACCATTCATCAACAGGACCGTGCCAGATGCGATGGTGTTATCAGTGCCCGGTTGAATGGTTGTCTGGTTTATACATCCAGTAACCCCGGTCAGACAAAGCAACAGAATGACAGCTACCTCATACTTTTTTATCATACAAAGAGATGGACATTGAGCAATATAATGATTTTTTTGATCGTGTATTACCTACATAGATCTGATGATTGTTCTTATCCTCATTCAAGTCTATGATATATCATATTGTTTTGCATGGACGGTGTCAGATCTCCAAGTGATGATGGATTTCGAGGTGAGAAAAGAGAAATAATAAAAAAGAAATGCCACCTACTATCGTTTTTATCTTCATATTCTCCTTATATGCGAAACCTTGGATTGAACACTACTGTAGAGTGGATAAACAAATAATAACAACCTGATAACTCAAGTGTCAGAATATCATTATCATAGATCTCTCATTTCTATGCCAACTGTTATCAGAAACGTATTATCCACCTGGAATTAGATAACAAAGCAGTTATTTTATTCATCTTTTTGGGATCATCAACTTACATGAGAACAAGAGAATGGATCTACCGCATCTCACCAACTAAATTTGCAGACTCTTTCCCATAGATTTCCCCCAAAATGAAGTGATGGGAAGTACCAGATCACATATTCCGATTTTACCTGATCCAGTTCAACAATACGTGTGTGGGATGGTATTATATCATATTGTATGACATAATACTATTATGGAAAAACCAATTGCACAAAATCGAGCCATCGATCTCTTATCAAATGCTGAAGCTGTCTGTCTGACCACTATCGAAAAGGATGGCTGGCCGTTTACTCGTGCCATGCTCAATCTGCGGAATGAAAACAGATATCCTGATTTAATCCCTGTTTTTACTAATTATAATCAGGAATTACTCCTGTACTTCACTACTAATACATCATCAGAGAAGGTTGCTCAGATAGCTCATAATAACAAGGCTTCAGCATATTTTTGTAGTCCGTCAGAATGGCGGGGGCTGATGTTGGGAGGGGCGGTATCTATTGTATCAGACCATTCTATTAAAAAAACACTCTGGCAGAAAGAGTGGGCCATGTATTATCCAAAAGGAGTAGAAGATCCAGATTATGCCATTCTCTGCCTCAAACCCCGGGTTGCCAGGTATTACGAACTTCTCGACTCCTGTACCTGGTACCTCAATACATCATGACAAAACTCTCTGAAGGCGGCATGCTCATCTCCCAGGTTCACCAGCTTGCCGGGAGAGTATTTGCTAAAAAACTTCGTGAACACGGACTTCTTGAGATCAACCCGGCTCAGGGAAGAATACTCTTTGCCCTCTGGAAAGGGGACGGGATCCCAATAAAGGAACTGGCAACCAGGACAAAACTTCAGAAATCAACCCTGACCAGTATGTTGGATAGACTTGAAACAGGCGGACTTATTATTCGCAATCCATCTCAAAAAGACCGGCGGGTAATCCTCATCCATCTGGCACGGGAACATGAAATAATCAGGGATCTCTTTTATGAACTCTCTACCGAGATGATAACATTGTTTTACCAGGGATTCTCACCAGAAGAGAGCGCTGATTTTGAGTTGAAACTCAAACGGATTATCAGGAACCTCTCCTCAATCAATGAAGAATAACACTCAAAAAATCACCAGACAAAATATTTTTCATAAGCAATACGCCGGGATAAAGGGAGATAAAACATCATGGTTACACGATCCAAAAAGAGAGGGCGAGTTTTTTAGTCTTTTAAAAGAATGATACTCGTTAATGGCGAAACTTTTTAGAAAGTTGTGCCATTTACTATGTTATACAGACATTAAGAAGATCTTGCTGTTGCCTTCTGTAGAGTTTATTACAACTGGGAACAGACCATTGATAAGAATAATCATGACACTCCTTATAGATCCTGATAATTGTACCCGGTGTGGTATCTGCACGGAAATCTGCCCTATGAAAATTATCAGCCCGTCTTATGAAGATACATTTCCACAGATTCCAGATGAGAAAGCTGCGAGATGTATCCGGTGTGGACAGTGTGAGGCATTCTGCCCTGCCGGGGCTCTTACGAAAGAGGAGAACCAGGGAGAAGAACTACAAATAGCCTGGAATGGCAAAAGTCTCTCCCCGGAACTACTTGGAACCTATATGAAAAGCAGGAGATCGATTAGGCATTACAAATCTGATCCTGTCGATAAAAAGACCATCGAGTCCATTCTTGATACAGCGAGGTATGCAGCATCAGGAGGCAACAGTCAGCCGGTTGAATGGCTGGTCATCTACAATCCGGAAGAAGTCAGAACGATTGCCGGCATCACGGTCGATTGGATGAAAACGCTTGTAGAAACGTCGCATCCGATGAGTGAGTATGTATCGGGCTTCATTACCGGATGGGAGAGAGGGGTTGATATGATATGTCGGGACGCTCCCCATCTTCTCATTGCCCATATTCCCGAGGATAATTATATTGCTCCGGTTGATGCTGTCATCGCTCTTACCCATGTGGATATTATTGCACCATCATTCGGGGTTGGAACCTGCTGGGCCGGATTCGTGGCCAATGCCGCAATTAATTACCCTCCCTTACGGGAAGCACTATCTCTCCCAAAGGGAAGAATACCTGCCTATGCCATGATGCTTGGGTATCCCCGGTACCGGCCGGCCCAAATTCCCACAAGGAATCCGCTTGCCGTCACCTGGAGAGAATAATTGCAGATCCGTATCAACTCCACCTGATACGGTGCTTATGACTGATTAGCAAATGAACGTCAAACTGGAATATCGAAATTAGTAATTTATTATTCTCGGACAGTCTCCTAGTCCAGGTATCCTTTCAGAGTATCAGTATTATTCAGAATCACAGATTATTTCAAAAGTCCACTAAGAACCGATTCATCAATTCCCTCTTCTAATGAAACAAAAAACCAGCTATCTCCTTCCTCGATTACGAGGGCAAGCGGTTCACAGGCCACGATCATTCCAAAGGAATGACTCCAGGATATTCTTCGCACAAGCGGATAGATCTTCCTGTTCCCCTGCACCAGCGGAGATGAAAAGCATAGATCCTCAGGCATATGTTGCTCCGGGTGTTTTGGAAGGTGAAAATCCGATTTTTGACCGCAGGATGAGCGATAATGCCTGGAATCCAATAACAACCACGAGACCGAGGGGTCTTACCATGAGAACACGAATCATGACCTCCCCGGTACATTCAGCCCGCTCAAAGACCGGGAACAGCTCAAACGAACAATTGTCAGGAAAAAGGGAAACGATTGCCCGGTATGCACCATAGAAAAGACCGGTTGCCACCGGATCGCCTGTTCCAAACCTGATGTTTCCGGTTGCATTCTCGAGCCTGATATGACTAATAATCCGCAGTATCCAGCCCGGAATAAATCGCAGCAACTGAACTGATTCAGTAGTCTTCAATAGATCAGATACCTGGTTATCTCCTTTTGTTTCGTCAGTGGAACCGGTATTCTCCCATTGGTACAGAACGGAGGAATGGATACAGAGTGCGTTTTGCCATGCACCTTTAGTCCGGGTAATTCGGACACTTACTGCTCCCCACCCGACTGCTACATACCCTTGTAGTGTATCATTGTTCGTAAAACTGATTTCCAGAAAAAAGGGAATGCGATAGATAAAAACCGCTCCGAGACAGAGAATCAGGATGAATAAAGCCAGGAGAATCCATTCCATGAAAAAGGCCCCGTCAGCGGGAATCCTGTTCAGACACCGGTTGACCCGGATGATTCGTCAGTATCCTCTTTTCCGGCATCCTTTTTCAGAAGATCCCGCAACGTTGGCACAATAGTTTCACCTAAGGATCGGACCACCTGTGCAATGGCATTTTCTCCCCGTAATGAAAAGAAAGAGACCCCCTCAGCCCCGGAGACCCCCTTGTGAATGACGAGAAGTGCAACCGGCTCAATGCCTCCTCCCCCACCTGCACCACTTCCGTCGCCATCCTTTCCCTTCCCGCTTCCTGCACCAAATGCAAGTCCATACTTGCTTACCGGAATTAAGACCTGATCCCCAAGATCAACAGGTGCACCAAGCACGTTTTTACCGTTTATCAGATCTTTGAGTTCCAAAGCGGCCTCTTTGATGATCTCTTCTGTAGTCATACAAAAAGACATGGATTTTCTATACCTTAATACTAGTGGCTGTATATCCCTTAAGAGCAATCACATCCGATCCCGGTACCATGAAAAATGTGTGCCTTAAATATGCAGTGTGAATAGGAGAGATATTGTAACCAGACTCCCGTTTCCTTTGATTATCCCTTACGTTCTGCATGGCACTATAATACCTGTATCCATCATAGTAATACCCAGATAGCATGGAGATTAGTACTGAAACCATTGGTGAGATTCTCGTCCTTGCCCCGGCAGGACGTCTGGATGGCCATGGGGCTGGTGTGCTCGAAGAAGCGGTAACGCACCACATCACCGAGGCAATACGGGTAATTTTACTGGATCTTAAAGACGTTCCGTACGTCAGCAGTGCGGGAATCCGGGTTTTTCTCATTGCACGGAACCGGGTGAAAAACAGGTCTGGCACAGTTGTTCTCTGCAATGTATCCACTTTTACAAAGGATGTTCTTGTCATGGCAGGGATGGACAAGGTGTTTTTGATCTATCAGGATCGTGAACAGGCCATTACAGCGGTCAGGAGTACAGGCGGTATCAAAAATGCCAGTTCACTTGTACAAGCATCACGGTACCAGCTCGAAGATGCCACGATGGAAGTAAAACCGGCAGAAACCGGTGTTTCCGTCCTGAAAGTATCAGGAAGTCTGACCCGGCTTCTCCATGCAGAAATAACACCTGATGATGTTTCTTGTCTTCGGTTCTCTGACTGGGAGTACTCTCTTGGTCTTGGTTCCCTTGCCGAAAACAAGGAGCAGGCACGGCAGTTACTAGGAGAAATGATAACGGTTCACGGCTCAATTGTCTACCTTCCCACCGACGGAAATAATATCCCAGATTACTTTGTCCCGGTGAAAGATACAGGGGGAGTCGGGATTTACAGCGGATTTGCAGTTGCGTTACAGGGTCCCTTCCATGATTATATCACCATCCGTTCGAACTCTGATGAAGGGATTACACTTGGCCGGATTTATAAAGAGATCTTTTCCCATGCGAAGCAGAAACACCCGGATTATGCCGGTATTGTCGCCCTTGTGCTCATAGGTGAGTCGGGAGGTATCAAGGGATCCGGGATAATCCAATCTCCTATCAGTGAACGTGCCCCGTCTGATAAAGGCTCTATCATGGATCCCTCCAACTTTCCTGAGTGGATTGAGGTAATGAGTGAGCCAAAGTATGCAGGAGAAACTGTGGTAACCTTCGGAGTCGGGGTGGATCTCACCCATGACCTCACCTCTTTTGATCCTGATGACCTGTCTGCCCTCTATTATATTCACCCTGCCAACCGTGGTTTGCAGGACATGTATCTCCATACCCACGGAGTAGTGTTTACACACACACAACTTTCAGATGAGAGTGATGTCGGCCATGATATCAAACAACTTATGAAAACGGGAGAGTTTCTGGACATGCGTCACCTTATTGATGATTCCCGATTTAGGACCGTCAGGGGTGCTGTGGCATACATATCAGCGATAGAGCCCGGTAACGGATGAGGAGGGATTCTTTTCGTACGGTACCGTACACAATCTCATCATTCTTCCTGTTTACCAAAAAACCCCGTTTTAGTCCTCATTCAAACTCTCCACGACGAATTTAAAGATGGTGAAATGATATATTTCACACCTTCTGTAGGTCAATACATATTAGGGGCTGTTCTTTTGGTTGTAATATTAGGATTAGATTAAGATACCAGGCACATCCTCCCTATCGAACTCGCTCACAAACGGTACTGGCGGTTCCGGTAAGGAGGATGTGTACCGTTATCAAAGCCCTTTCCTATCTATTATAGAGTTTCAGGTCATTTCCATTTAAACAAAGTATTTCGAATGAACGTATATTCCCTCACCCTGCCATGTGGTACCGTCCCCATACATCCCGTTACATCAGAAAATACATCTAAAGAATCCAGGAGACGAAGGCATTACTCTCTGTTGGTTATTGATTCAGGAGAATCGAAAGCCTGATTCCTCCTGATATTTAATAGTGCAAAATCTCCAATATTTGCTCTAAAAAGGGGTCAGCCAAATCCATCCAGGTAAAGGAACCTTTTTTTTACCTTTGGGAATTAAGAGAATTGTCGTGAAAGCCGTGTAATTGTAATCCATTCGTCTTAGTTTAAGAAAAAATCACACCGTTTATATGTAAGATAAAGACAAA
>CAYRYR010000109.1:0-9068 GCA_964428385.1 uncultured Methanoregulaceae archaeon | reverse complement strand
TCAACTCGAAAGTTCCGATGTTCAGTGACGGCAAATTTGACAAAATCTGTCTGCCGGTAGACATCTGTACCCTTGAACCAGGTGTCTATGATATCATCCTACAGCATCCGATGTACAATCACCAGTTTGATATCGTCAGTGAGGATGACCTTGTCTGGATGGATCCAACATACCCACTCCCCATTGATGAGAACCGCAAATGGATGGTCTCATCCTATCCAACAGAATGGAGTAAGGTATTCCCACTCCAGGGACCCGGGTACTTCCAGGGAGAAAAAGCCCGTGATGCACTCCTTGAATTTTTGGATTCAGGATACATTGATGATAAATACATTCATCTGACGCTTACTATCGTTGACAAAGGCCAGCCGGTAGCAGAATTTGTAGGAACGCCCCGTGAAGGTGTCAAACCTCTGACGGTCTACTTTGAGGACCAGTCAACCGGTGACAACTTAGTCTCGTGGAGCTGGAACTTTGGTGACGGTGGAACTTCTGTTGAAAAGGATCCGATCTACACCTATGAGACAGATGGAACCTACAGTGTTCAGCTGAAAGTGACCAATGCAGCAGGTCTCTCAGATGAAATAACAAAATCCGAGTATATCTCAGTTGGGACACCGCTTATCACTGCAGATTTCACTGCATACCCGCGAACTGGGGATTCACCGCTTGCAGTTGAGTTTACTGACCTCTCAACCGGTAATCCGAATATGTGGATCTGGGACTTTGGCGATGGTTCAACAGCAGCAGGAATTAAAAACCCAGTCCATATCTACGACTTTGCCGGATCCTTTACCGTAACGCTGACTGCAATGCGTGGAAATGAAGCTGGTTTTGCCCAGAAGACTGATTACATCGTGGTAACCGGTATCGGCCCGACACCTACCATCACCCCGATACCCATTTATGATAAGATTACCATGTATCCGGGATGGAACATGATATCAACACCAAAGACTCTTGCAGATGGATATGACACCGCAGCAACGGTCTTTGGTAATGTCCCAACCGGGGACCATGCCATCTGGGAGTATGACTCCTTTACCACAAAGTGGGTACAGATGGAAGAGAACTCGGTTGTACGCCCATTGCATGGTGTGTGGATCTACTCTACTGTCTCCTACACAGTGCCACTCTACTTTAAAGTGGATGATATCACGGTGCCACCAGAGCGAAACCTGCCTGCCGGTTGGAGCTGTATAGGATTTACCGGATTCATTCCAGCATCTGCACGAGACACCCTCCTCTCGGTATACGATCAGTGGAGTCAGAATATTGGATGGGACGCTGAGTATCAGGTCTATGAAACACCGATTATCAATGGTGGAGAACCACCATTCTCTGACAGCAGACAGATGTACCCGACAAAGGGATATTGGTTATATATGAGTGATCCCGGTATCTTGAGTGCACTTGGTGTGTGATTATTATGCGACGAGGAACCGGTGTGATGGCTCTCTTACTTGCCATCTTCACCATCCTGTTTTGCATGGGTTGGGTATCAGCCGGAGCTCCCATATTACCGATTGAGTTCTATGGTCCAGTCACCATAACCGGTGCCGAAGCTCCTGTTGGAACCATCATCATTGCTCTCTCAAATGGTGCGGAACGAGGGAGAATAGTTACAACAAAGGCAGGATACTATGGTGGTAGTGGAACCTTTGATGATCGCCTGAAAGTCATTATAGAGGAAGGAGATGAAGAGATCTCGTTCACGATTAATGGCCAGGAAGCATTTCAGACCTGGCCACCAGACGGAGGATCATTAAAACCCGGAGTAAGTTCAGAACTTACCCTGTCAGTTGGAGCACCATCTCCAACACCGGTACCTACTACACCCGTGCCTACTACGGTAGTACCTACCACAGTTCCAACCACTATTCCTCCAACAACAGTGCCTACTACGGTAGTACCTACCACAGTTCCAACCACTGTTCCTCCAACAACAGTGCCTACTACGGTAGTACCTACTACAGTTCCAACCACTGTTCCTCCTACGGTTATACCAACGGTCACTCCTGATAATGGTGTTCCTTCACTTCCCGAGACATTTTATGGAACGGTGCATATTTACGGACTTCCGGCATCAGCCGGAGGTCACGTTGAGCTTCGGGTTCCCTCATTGAATAAGGTAGTTTCTGTTCCTATTACTGAAGGTGGGAAATTTGGAGGCTGGTCCTCGTTTGATGAGGCATTGTCACTTCAGGGAATAGAAGATGGAACTCCGGTTGAGTTCTGGGTACAGGATGTTCTATTCCAGTATCCAAGCCTGGCATATGTCATGGTCTGGGGTACCGGTATATATGAACGCTCCGTTTTGTTTCAGTCAGGAACCCTTCTCTTTATTGATCTCGCAGTCAGTGATGCTCCCCCCCCGATACCAACACTTCCTCCCACCCCTGCACCCACCCCTACACCAACCCCTCTTCCTCCCCCAAGTAATGGAGTTCCATCAATTCCTCATACGTTTTATGGAACAGTAAGTGTGTATGGAGATAACATCCAGGTTGGTGGGACAATAGAAGCACAGGTTACCGGATATGATGTAACCGGACCTGATAATCCCTATACGATAACCCATGTCGGAACCTTTGGAGGTAATTCCACCTGGGAGAAGAAATTAACAGTACAGGGTAACGGAGTTACTGATGGATCTCCGGTATTATTCCTGGTAGCAGACAAGGGATATCAGCGTGCTATACAGGCCTTTGTCAGGGATTCAACACATGATCCAAATACCTGGTATAGTTCCCTCCCCTATCATGCCGGTGCTATCAGTGTTATCGATCTCTATGTGGGTAACAGTCCGCCAACGCCAACCCCGACACCATATCCAATTCCGACATCAGGAAGACAGCAGTTACCTCAATGGTTCTATGGATCGGTCTCCTTAGATGGTCTTGTGATTCCGGCAGGATCACAGGTAAAAGCAACCGTAAACGGAGAACTATACTACAATGAACAGGATCCGGTAATCGTTTCAAAGGCCGGGTACTATGGCGATGGGTCAGAATCTAAGGATAATAAACTTAAGATATGGGATGAAAATATCAATCCAGGTGATTCAGTTGAGTTTTATATCAAGACTGATGAATATCCCTGGTGGATACGTGCACTCTGTAAACATCCACAAGCCGGAACTGAGTGGCAGGAAGCATGGCGATATCAGCCTGGATCAATCACAAACCTTGATTTGCAGGCCTCTTCCAGCACCCCATTTGAGGAAGTTGCATCTGGCATCGGTCCGGTAGTTGGTATTCTCTCCCCTTAATTAACA
Organism: uncultured Methanoregulaceae archaeon; assembly: GCA_964428385.1. Taxonomy (GTDB): domain Archaea; phylum Halobacteriota; class Methanomicrobia; order Methanomicrobiales; family Methanospirillaceae; genus JAFGOM01. The sequence continues at coordinate 5,791 of CAYRYR010000109.1, read as the reverse complement.
ACTTATTTTTTATCTCCATAGAGATAGTATAGTATCACAAAATACTGTAAAGATTTTGGGTTATATGTAATAACGAAACCGTGATATGGTGGTAATACTAATGATTCTCCATCAGTCTCACCAATGATAAAAAAAACCTTATCTGTTGAGGATTTCATGAATTCACACCATATTATATCAAAGTCCACGCTGATTCTGTTTTTTTTAAGTATAATGCTGGTATATCCTGTATCCGGGGTGTTAGAATCATTCCCTGTGATACCAGCTGAATGTTATGGGAATGTCACGATAGATGGAATTCCCGCCCCTGCAGGAACAACCATCACGGCGATAATGCAGGATACCATTCTTGGCTCTATTGTAATCAATACATCAGGACAATATGGTGGTTTTGGACCATTTGGAGAGCGTTTGTATATTTTTCCTCCTGATAACCTGCTATCAGATGAAGAATTACATGCAGACAATGTAGTTTCATTTCTGATAGACAGTCTGCCAGCATATGAGACGCTCATTTATGATCCCGGTACCTGTAATCATCTTTCCCTCTCTGCATATGCTCCTGATACAATACCCGATGAGGAAACCATCAGATATCAGAATACTGCCAGAACAGGGTCCATAATCACAATATGCAGAGTACCTACTGAGGAAACGGTAGTATCAGTGGCAATGATACCAGTCATTCATACCATGATGTCATAAGTACCGACTCATACCGGTCTCTGTATTACACGTTGTTTTTTTCTCATGAATCTTTTTTATTCCGTACAATAATTATGATGGGTATGGTACACGGCATCAGATTGGGCAGGTACAAGCTTTGTATAGATTCTCATGGGGAACCCGGCAGGATATAAGAAGGTTACAGGGGTATCAAACCTTAACGATTAACCTTTTACTATCCGGGCTCCTGTTGGTGTGTCGGTTCTGTCTATTTTTCAAGTGATATGGGCCAGATTTTAATCACTTGATTTTTTCCAATCTCTTACTCAGTTCTCTGCGTTCCTTTGCGGTTTTAATTCTTAAAGTGATAATGCCAATTATGCTTTTACTCCTTATATCATTCTTTCCGGTGGTGTAGTGACATTCGTTTGATAATTTAATAGATTAACCGCAGAGGCACGCAGAGGACGAAGAGAAACGAGAGAGACCGTATCAACATCAATACCATATCAGATTGAACTACTGTAATCACGGAACTCCACAAAGTATCTGATACCTGGGGTTCCAACCTCTGCGTTACTTTGCTTCCTCTGCGTTTGAAAACCCTCCAATTGAACTGATATAATCACAGAATTACGCAGAGTATTTGACACCTGGTTCTGCTCTCTACAGTTTGAATTCTTAACATAATATAAAATATTGTCATAATGAATGTCAGAATGTCATATGATTACCTCCTGCCTGAGTATGATGGTATGGTTCACTTGTTTTAGATCGGTTCGTCTGTGCCGGTAAAACCCTAAAGTTCTGTTATGACATGATTTGCATTCTGACAGATTTTCATGGGTGTATTGGTTACTGTCATGTGATGAAAAAAATCCACAATATCGATAAATATTGCAAAAACCGGTAAAACGTTTCAATGTACTATCTTGTCATCTCTGATTTTTCTCAAGCTTTATATGTGGTAAAGAACCATTTCTGAATTAGGATATACAAATTTCTGGAAAAAGAGCAGAAAGAGTCTGTATCATGTATCTCGTTAATTATGAATAAATCTGTGAAATATATCAGCCGGTTATTCGTGCTTATCATCTGTATCAGCTCGGTGTTGATAGCATCTGCTATCGCAGACGAAGATACCGTCAGTATGAAGAAATCACTGGATATGGGCATATCACAAATTCGGTCTGGTGAATATCAGAATGCGGTAGAAACATTTGATACGGCAATAGTAGATTATCCTGACTTTGCAACCGCATGGGCATATATGGGATTTGCATTTCAAAAGATGGAACAGTATGATGATGCAATCGATGCATATGACGCTGCATTAGCAGTAGATCCCGGATACCTGTTTGCCTGGATGAGTAGATCCCGTGCCTCTATGGATAAAAGCAGAAAAGAGATCCAGGGGATAATCGATAAAAATGAAGAGAATGTGCCAACAATCGCTTCAGAAGTAGTACCGGTTATAAGCCAGCCATATCAGACACAGAATCTTTTTATCGTTGAAAAACCCGTTAGAGATTCTGTTCTTCTTTTACCGGCTGCTGAAAAATTCCTTTTAGAAGGAGAGACTGATAAGGGCATCTCTCTTCTAAAACAAACAATATCAGATAATCCTGAGAATTTTGATATCTGGCAGACCCTTGGTATCTCGTACCTCAATAAAAAAGCGTATGATGCTGCCCTTGCGGTGTTTCAGACACTCATTGAACTGGATCCAGCCCGGATAGATCCATGGATCGGAAAAGGGATTATCCTGATGGATAAAGGAGATCTTATAGGTGCTGAGACCATCTTTACCGAGGCATCTCAATATGATCCACAGGATCCAAGACCCTGGTTATATCACGCTGAGGTATCTATCAAACAGGAAGAATATCTACAGGCTCTTTCATCTCTCAATACCGCAATTGAGCTTGGGACAACCGGATCAGAAGTCATGAATAAAAAAGGTCATATTCTTCTAAACCTGGGGATGCTGGATGAAGCACAAGAGGCATTCAAACAGGCTATCCTCTATAATCCTGATGATACCTCTGCATCTGGATATGCAGCAAAGGGAGATGCCTATTATCAGCTCAATCGATATGAAGAGGCCCTTATTGCATTGCATAAGGCGGTTACTATCGATCCCAATCTGGAATCAGCATGGCTTGAAATGGTTCAGATATATACAGAACAGGGAGATACAGAAAATGTTACAATCATCCTCAATACGATGTATGGGGTATCGTAATCTCTCTTTTATTCCTGGCATTACTGCTCTCGGTTTGAATTTTTCATTGTATCAGCATTCCAATATGAGTTTTACGATTCAAGGGGTTGATTATCTGGAATCATAAGATTCAATTGATGATCTTTAACAGTATGCCAAACAGGCATCAATACTTTTTTCCATCTCTTCTTAATAGACAGCAATCAGCCTCGTATCTTTGAAATATATGGTTGATGTTTCAAGTGGTAGTGTCACCACTTGATTTATAGAAAAAGTCAAAAATTGTCTATATAGTAATGGCATTACTTTTTGAAAAGTCTGTTTTAATCTATATAGTGCGATCAGCGTAAACACCTTGGAATGACCTTTGTTTCATTTTGATTATAAGAAGACGTTATGCCTGGCACTATAATCAGTATTTGGTGAGATTTGATTCAAAAAACAGTAAATTGAACTCATCAGCAGTGAGAAAATCTGAATCGAACGACGTAAGTATAGAGATATTATTCTCGATACACGTTGCAATTATCAAAACATCGTCTGCCAGAAAGTGATACTTATCTACGATATTTGATATCATCTGGATATGGGTGCTATCAGGGTAAGATTGAAAACTATGATGTCAGGGTGTTGAGTCGTTCGATGAATTTGAAAATATCTTCGTATCCATTTTTCTTGATATGTTTTCGAACAGCAGCAACAGATTAAGACCAAAACGTTCACGAAAAAGAATTTTTGTCCCTGCATACAAGGCCTCCTCATAAATCAGGGGAGATATAAACAACCGCAATTGTATGGTCTGAATAAACCGGTGAACAACATGAGTATCCGGGCACTCAATGATGGCAGAAATCAGAATTAATGTATCTGCAAAAATGATTCATCCCGGAGAGAACGAATTTCATGTCGGCTTATCGGTGTTATAAGTTTAATCGTATCGAAAGAGATCTTTTTCTCAATATGAACAATTACCGGTTCTCCTTCAGAAAGATGAAGTGGGGCCACTGGTTTGAGTACATTTTCAACATATATGCATTCAACCGTTTCAGACATAAGAATTCCTGTGGTACTAATTCTATATTAAACGATAAATAATCACTATCCGATTGCACACTTTGAAAAAAAAAGTTCATCCTGGGACTATTGCATGGAGATTTTTTAAATTTATACAAAAAATGTATCTTTATTAAATGTGAAAGGACTGGTGAGATAAAGACCACACCTGGGAAAATTCAGCAGCAGAGGAAAAATCATTGAACAATTTTGTGAAATCTGCCAGGGAAATGGTTTGCTGCACAAAAAGAGAACAATTGAACTATCAATCCAATGGTGAGCAGAAGATAAATCTAAATCATTTATGTAACTGCTTTATCCAATCAGCGTCACATAAGAAGCAAATCCATACATATTAGATCGAAAAATTCACCCGTATTACTTACTAATATGTAACTTTCCTGTAACAGTGATTTTCATTACTAAATCTGACTATGACCACCCCTACAAACGCCTGTTCAGTCATCCGGAGATGATGATCGACTTAATTCGTGGATTTCTTACTTCTGATTTCACCGAAATCTGTGACCTGACCACACTGAAACGTTGTAACGGAAGTTATGTAACCGATGATCTGAGAGAACGGGAGGATGATCTCATCTGGAGCTTGCGCTGGGGAGATCGGACACTGGTGCTCTATCTACTTATCGAATTTCAGTCTCATCCGGATCCTACTATGCCGATCAGAATCATGTCATATATGGCACTACTCTGGCAGGATCTCATCCGTGCCGGAGTAGTTGTCCCTACCGGGCCACTACCTGGTATTATTCCGATAGTGCTCTATAATGGTGAAATCCCCTGGATGATACCACATGATATCGGGGATAATATCCAGATGCCAGCACCTTTTATCCAATTCAGACCTTCAATGCCTTATCTATTACTAGATGAAATGAGACTTTCTCTGCATCATCTTATTGAGGTGCGCAACCTTGCAGCAGGTCTTTTTGGTCTGGAACAATCATCAGGGAGCAAAGAGTTGATTGAACTTGGAGAAAAACTGAATACATGGATGGAAATAAACCCAACTCTGGAACCAATGCGCAGGGATTTTTCATTATTTTTTGAGAACAGTTTAAAAAGGAAAGATGATATACCTATACCAAACCCATTTCGTGGAGGAACTATGTTAGCAGAGAAAGTTAATCGATGGATTGCTGAGTACAAAGCTGAAGGAAAAGCTGAAGGAAAAGCTGAAGGAATGGCTACTATTCTTCGGCGAATGAAAAATAAAGGGATGTCAATCGCGGAGATGGCGCAAATTACAGATCTTTCAGAAGAGGAGATAAAACATATGATTTAACTGCATAGAAGGTAGCCTGGTATTATGTGTTAATTATCTCTAAATTTGGGTCAAATTGATGGTTATTTATTTTTCGTGCAGCACCAGTGAACAGACCTGGTCTGAAAATCAAGTGATTTCAAGATATACTCTTCAAACGGATTCCCGAAAAATGTTCAATTCAATTTTCAATTCAGATTTTCTTGTCAATCATAACCGATATTTCATGTAGTAATTATTTTGAGTTTGTTATCACTTGAAATATCGACTGAGTCTGCTGATTTAAAAATAAAAATCAGTACCAGGCACACACCATTTTAATGTGTGTCAACTTCGCAGTTCTGGTTATGTATCGGGTAACCCGTGATCTTATGTTGCCGAAACCCACGATTAACGCATTCAGAGAAAAACATTTATCCTCTGATAAGAATTCATGAGATTAAAGCACTAAAATGAGTACGGGTATGAGAATGATTTATATTTCAGATGAAGCTTGAAAGAGGTTCATGGCTCTGTCGATTTTTCAAGTGATAGTGCAATCGTGTTTTCACTCCTTACATAAA
>CAYRYR010000108.1:6428-9097 GCA_964428385.1 uncultured Methanoregulaceae archaeon | reverse complement strand
GCCAGTTCCTCTTCTGATGGAAGGTACAGCATATACTTCGATGCAAAGATCTGGTTTCGTTCATGCAGTATCGAGTATCTCGCAACCGCTTCGTTCTTGTCAGTACAGAGGATAAGACCGATGGTCGGGTTGTCATCCGGGGCAATACAGAGATCATCAAACATCCTGACATATCCATCCATCTGTCCCACATCCTGGTGAGACAGTTCACCCATCTTCAGGTCAATAAGAAGATAACATTTAAGGATACAGTTGTAAAAGACCAAGTCAACATAGAGATCCGTCTCATCAAAACGCAGCCGTTTCTGTCTGGAAACAAAGGCAAACCCTTTTCCAAGTTCCATTAAAAATGACTGGAGACGGCTGATGATGGCGGCCTCAAGATGACTCTCATGAAGGACGGGCAGGTCAGGGAGATCAAGAAATTCAAGGACATAGGGATCTTTTAAACAATCTATTGCGAGCGATGGTGTAGGGATGATTGCATAATCTTTTCTGCTCTTCTTTTCAGGCTGCTGGTTTTTCAGCATCCGTTCATAATACTGTGATCTGATATGACGTTCCAGGGTTCTTTTATCCCATACCGATTCCGCAGCTTCCTGCTCATAAAATATCCGTGCATCACTATTTTTCACTCGCATGAGAGCACGATAATGTGACCAGCTCAGTTGCGAGTAAAAACCTTCACCCAATTGGCTACCCGGTGGGTGACCTATTGAATTGGCTACCCGGTGGGTGACGAATTCAGGGAAGGGAATCTGGGTGGTTTGAGTGAGTTCTGGGGATGGTGAGGATACTGTAACACGATAAGTATCGGGAATACATGAATCAAAATGCCGTAATCGATCCTGATATGTCAGATAAAATTGTCGAAACAGTTTGAGATTTGTCTGTGAAAACCCTTTTCCAACGGTCTTCGTTAATTGAGAAGATAACTCTTCGATAACTTTTTTCCCGTATAGAGCCCGTTCTCCTCCCTGCTGTATCTCCAGAACGATCTCCCTGCCAATATGCCAATACGCGAGAAGCATCGTGGTATTCACTGCTCTGACGGCATCTGTTCTGGCCTGTTCGATGATAGAAAGTACTCTGTCAGATAACGCAAGTTGATGAGAACGGATAGTATCCTTCCCTGGATTCGGACTCATAGTGTGTCCTCGAAATTGTGTGAGCCCCAGGTCTTGCCCCGGCAGGAAACTATGTAAATACTGATATAATCATCAATACTGATCATACACCCCATCCCTTTTCTTTCAATGAATTCCCACGAGATCTTTACCTTTCCGAGTCACCCGGTATTTCTGCTTACTACTGTTAGGTTTTTCAGGAACAGTCATCTCCAGCAGCTCCTTATCCAGCAACGAATTTATCACAGCTTCTCTGAACTTACTCCGGTTGGTTCTGTGTACCACTGCCATCAGTTCCGTAATTCCGGACTCCTGGATACAAGCCTGGAGAACCAGATGCTGCTCATCATTCAGTAAAACCAGGTCCCCGTTAGGAGGACTTGGTCCCGACTCAGTCCCTACTTGGTCCCTACTTAGTCCCTTGGTGTGAATCACCAGTTCTTCGGAGAGAAAAACCGTAACCCTTACCCGCATCCCAATCTCTTCGATAACCGGTTCGGAAATTCCCTGCTCTTCAGCCTCCTTAAGAATCCGCCGAAACCCGCTTCCCCACTGCTCAATTAAGTCAAGCTCCCGAAACACCCGTGCAATAACCCGGTTCCGAATCTTTGATACGCCGGATTTCACATCCTCTATTGTCATTCCAGGGAGGAGGATACCGGGATTTTCTATCTCTATACGGTCATCGAAGAACGATACCCGGATAGGTGCTCCTATCTGTGAATAATCTGCATGGACGAGAGCGTTGATGATAACTTCCCGAAGGATGGTGAGCGGAATACTCCAGATATCCCTTCGCCTGATATCAGAGAAATCAGCACCTCTCATGGCATGCTTCTTCAGAAACAAAATGATACTCTCCACTGCATCCGGAAGGTGGTCATGAATGTCGATATGGTCAAAGATATATGCCTTGTCTTTTCCGATAAACCGACCACACTGGACCCAGGCATCTGGGAAGTAGTAATCACGTCTCTTCCCATAGAGCAGCATGGAACCGTGAGTGGGGACATCCCTCCCCTGATCTTTGACCAGAAGTTTGAGTGTAAGCAGTTCTTCCCGGGTGAGTTCATGGATCCCTGAAAAACTCTTCTGAGCTGCATCGATGTCAAGATCTTCTTCTGAAAGATCGGGCATGGGAAGTTCATCAAAAGAGACTCCTGAGCTGGTCCGCGAGAGCTCAGCAATCAACTCACGATCAGCTTTCCGGTTGGTTGACCCAAGCCTGACATATACTCCCTCCATCGACCCTTCCTTTTTCAGGAAATGAGGCCGCCCTCCACTCGGATAAACCTGAACCAGGAGAAGCGTTTTATCTTTGATGGAGAGAAGTTCGAGATCCGGGACTAGTCGCGGGGCAATCGAGTCAGCAATCAGATTGCAGAGCCGTTCCTCCTCGTCAAGAGGATCAGCGACACCGGTGACGGCATGAGAACCATCCTCAACCCCGATAATAATCCTGCCACCTGCGGTATTGGCAAAGGCTACGATGGTCTTTACGATATTTTTTGGAGAAGAGAGATCTCTCTTAAACTCAAGCGT
>CAYRYR010000108.1:0-6328 GCA_964428385.1 uncultured Methanoregulaceae archaeon | reverse complement strand
CGTTCAATAAACATGGCAAAAAGATCTGCTTTACTGTCCGGATAGTTTTTCTTCGCAAAATCTCTTAATCGATTATTCTGTCCTTTCCCTCCCATATACGGTGGATTGGCAACCACCACATGATACTTGGATTGCAGGTACTCAGCCTGCTTCAGGGCTTTGAGCACCTTTCGGTGTGTCTCAAAGAGCATCAGGTTTGACGAGATATTCGCTGTGGCAAGCATCTTGTGGATATCAGATACATCAGAAAGGATGGGACGGATGAGTGATCCGAAGTTTAAAGCCTCGGAAAACTGTAGGAGTGTCTCTGAAAAGTTGGGCGGAAAGTGGCTGTTTCCGATGGCATGTATATATTCTTCTATCTCATGCTCATTCAGTTCAATATCCTCAAGTACACAGATATTCGGCTGGACCGGGTGGGAAAAGAACTTCTTATCCTTCTGCCGTGCCTTCATCACAAGGGCAAATGCTGCAAGGGATCCGGCACGGCGGTCAATCTCGATACCATACAGGTTGTTTCTGAGGATGAGTTCTGGGATCTCCTGCTCAAGGTACCCTTCTTCAAGGTAGATGGCATACAGCAGATCAAAGGCATACACAAGGATGTGCCCGGATCCGCAGGCAGGATCACAGATTTTTAACTCCTGTGGAGAAGATACTTTGAGGTAATCAGGCTCCTTCTCATCCGGATGGATATAATACTCCATCTTCTCATACAACCGGGAATGGGGACGGTTAAGCATCCAGAGCCGGCCAAGCGAGTTCTCAACCATGTACCGGACAATCCACTTCGGAGTAAAGAGCTGGGTCACTGCCGGGATCTGGTCTACGGTGTACTGTTTCTTGGCTTTTATCAGGATATCTTTCTTCTCGGCGATATAGTCCTGGTATATCCACCCGATGGTTTCGGTCTCCTTCCAGTCATCCTCGCTGATTATCGTGTTCAGGTCAGAAAGCAGAGACTCGGTATGAAGCAGCCGGTCAGGGAAGAGGAGTTCGGTATAGTCCTGTATCGGCTCGAAGAGAAAGGGCATCGTTTTGTAAAGAAAGTTACAGAACCGCAGGAGCAGGTACCGGAAGAGTTCTTCATCTCTGCCTTGTGACTTCAGATCAAGAACAAATTCACGGTCAATATCGAGAAATGAGAGATCGAGTGCCTTTGAGAGGACATCAGGTTCGGTCTTTCCCGGTGATGCAGAAGAAAAGACCCTGACCGGCAGGTATCCATTCGCTTCCATGAACCGTATCGCAACGAACCGGTTAAACCAGGTATAGGTAACCTCCTCCATCACCCGATCGTATCCTTTCTTTTCGATCTCTTTTTTCAATTCATCCCGCTGGGATGCGGTCTCGATGGGGTGGATCTTCCCACCGATGAGAATCGAGTCCTCATACTTACTCTCTTCCTGCAGGATCTCCTTTTCGGAAATACCATAAAATGCGGCCTTTTTTTTTGTTTCCTCAAGTAAATTATTCCGTAACGAATCAGAAAACTCCTGGACTTTTGTCTTGTCCATTATCAGATCACCTGAATTTTTTTTGTTTTAAGAAATTCCTGGAATTTCTTTTTGATACCATTTAGATATCTCTCAAGGTCTTCTTCAGTCTCTATGGTTGAATTGGTACGGAATAATTCAATTGAATTGATATGAAGCATTTGTTTTCCTGGATCCGGATCGGGATCTATTTCATAAGTATTATGTGCCTTAATCGTCTCTTCAGTTTTATGATAGATCTTCTCATAGAAATTTGATAAATTCCCTGTCTGAAGTTTTAAGTGTGAACAGTCTTTGGAATGTAATGCCTTAGTGACATATCCATCAAATGTCTCTCTTATTTCAGAGGCAATGGATTCTTTATAGTAATCAGAATAACTGAATTCACGGTCAGTCTGATCTCTAAATGATATAGCAGATCTTTCCAAATCTTCCCGAAGCTGCTCACGTGACTCCGCAAGTGACGACTCGATAGAACTCTCCAGTTGAGGGAGTTGTTTAATATCAGGGTACGGATCTTCTGATTTGATAATCTGCATTAACTCTTCAAGGCTTTTCCCGGCCTTCTCATCCAGGAATATTGAATTTCGCTGGTAATTGTCATTTTTGTCCAGAATTCGCTTGAATATCTCCTTCTGGCCTCCTTCAAAAAACCTGACTGCCATATCAGCCTCGCCAGCCAGCCGGTTGATCTCATTTTTTTCCTGGGAAAGATCTTCAAGAAACGCTGTTGGATCAGTAATCGAAAGAATATCCCGAAGCAGGTTTCGATACGGTTCAATCCTCTTTTTCCCGGGATATCGTGGTTCTTCTGAGTACTTTACCAGGTCATCTGATAGTTCCTGTTTCTTCCCTTCCAGAACCGATCGTGCGACATCATAGAGATCCTGTTCTTTATCAGGAATATCGACCTTATCATAAACCTCATGGAGTATTGCCTTTACGTCCTGCAGGATTGCATGGTTAATTTTCGTGCGAATCTCGATGATAATCTTGTCAAAGTTCTCTCTCCGGGTCAGGTACTTCGTAATGTCCTCGGGATTTTGCGAAAGAAACATCTTCTGGTACCGGAGCCTGATATCTTCCCCTTTATACAGAGTTGCAATAAGACCCGATATGGTCAGACTTTTCCATCCGTAGGGTTTCCGTGAAAAGTGCGAGACAAGTTCACTCATAACCACCGGGATCTTCTTCTCGTACTTTACACTGATATAATCACGCATCTCATCAAGTGCAAGACAGTTTGTTTCTGATTTACCAAGGCCCCATCGTTCAAGATCATCGGATTTTAAAAGCCTGAGGATTTCTGTATCAGACTCAAAATTCTTTGTAACATAATCCGACTTGCTGTAAACATTTTTGACAAGCCGGTCAAAACCCTCTTTTACCAGCTCCTTCGGACTCCCTGAAAGCATCCGGATCTCAACACCGTCAATAAAGATCCTGGCATTCTTCACTCCTTCACAGATGGCAAAACCTGATGATTCCCGAAGCGTATCTGCTTCACGTTGCTTCCCGATAAGAATCCTTTTCATCAGGTCATCATCCCTGTTTGACCGGTTCTGTTTCAAAAACTTCCCAATCTGCAGGTATCCTTCTATCTGATCAGTAAACTGCCTGTCATCAGGGAAAACAAAGAGAAGAGTATCATCTGAATTAATTGAACTTAAATTATCTCCACTCAGGGACTGCTGACTATCTCCCTTAAAAAATTCATCAGAAATAGGCGTTAAAAACCGGATAGTAAGATCTGCATCAGATGAACCGAAAACTCTGTCATCTACTGCTTTATTGAACTTGTAATCCCCGTATGACTTCTGGCAGATGGTATTGGTATTGAATACCACCTCAGAGATCTCCTGGATTACCAGATGCCGGTCAATATCAATCTGCTTTATCTCCCGGTTTATCTCTTGCTCTTCATTTGTCAGAAAATGAAATGTATCTCCTGATTTACTGATAAGTGTCTCTTTTTCCAACCGGTTTAAGGAAGCTATAACCAGGTCCCGGAGTTTGAGTTTATCCTCATCAACATCGGTGAGTGAGAGTACGATACAATTATCAAGGGTAGTTGGGAGCTCCTGAACATGTCGTATCATAAAGAGCGTCTTTAAAAGAAGGCAATCAAACTCCTCAAGGTGTTCATTCTCTCCTGCCTGGGTTATCGTCTTCTTGATAATCGGGTCAAGAAAACTCTCTATTGTATCATAAAATGAGTGAAAAGGAATCAGGGTGCCGAGTTCATACTCGCCATAATGTTCTGCAGACTCCTTGTAGGCATTAAGCATCGACCGTTCACCCTTGGCAAGATGCTTTCCGGTAAACCCGGTCGTCCGGATCTTCTCAAACACCTTCTGCAGCACGTTAAACTGGTACGGAACAAAAGGATATACTGCCGTGAAATCCTCCTCATCACGGTAGTTTTTCATCTCCGCACCTCCCTGTGAGAATGATATCAGGTTCTTGAGGATGACCTTCTTCTCTTCATAAAATAACGACATCATCTCTAAATATTCTTCCTTCTTTCGAAGAATCCTCTTCTTGATAACCTCGTCAACATTTGCACTCGAAAGACTCACCCTTGTATCAAACCGTGCCTGAATCTTGGAAAAGTCCTGTTTTACCTCTTTTCCTTTCATTGCCTTTAAAGCAGTCTCAATATCAGCCTGGGAGGTCACGACAATCCATGCCTTCCCATTCAGAGTAGAGCCAAGATTCTCTGCAACCGTCTGCAAATTCAGCATCAGCTGACTGTTATCCCCGATATACTGGCCTATCTCATCAATTAAAAAGACAACCTGGTGGTCTTTACCCCGGCATGTACAATATTTCAAAACAGCCTTTGCAAACTTATCAGGTGTTAAGATGTAATTTTGACCGTCAGATTCAAACATCCGGTGTGATGCTTCCCTGCTCTGAAAATCACAGCGGCACAGGGCCTCAACAATATCATCCTGTTCAAAGGAATACCTGGTCCTGACATCCTCCCATGAATCTCCGGTGATATTGAATATCTCGTTTTTAAAGGAATCAAGCAATCCATTATCAGCAAGATTCTCTTCCAACTCTGCAATCCAGAATACATCTCCAAAAAATCCTCGCTTTTCATTAAAGACCCGCATCAGGATATCAACAATCCTCTCCCCTGTCTCTCCTGATTTTGAATCAATATTAAATACGATGATATCCTTTGTCCCAGTTCGGACAGAAGATTCAAGGGCATTAATGATATCTGCATCAGATATCTTCTCTTCAAAGAATTCAAGGGCTGTTTTCCCTTTCACGTTGCGGTTCTCAAGAAGGTACGATAAAATCTTCAGAAAATGGGACTTTCCAGACCCAAAATCTCCGGATATCCATACACCAATCTTATCAGTAGGATTTTTTAATGCTGACGCATATCGTTGGAAAAATGTATCGATATATTTTAAGGATTCCTTTGTCACCACATACTCATAAAGTTCAATAAAGACATTCAGGTCATCCTCCTGGTCAACCTTAATGACCCCGTTTATCTCACGTTTAATATCATGGATAAATAAATCCTGAATTTTTGGTTCCATAATTAATCACTCAAATTAAGTCTCTCCATCGTTTATCATCCGAAACGCCCGGTAGTAATTAGCATCTTTAAACCTTCCAAACAGGCTTAATTCTGAATTATTGTAGGTGCCTGGATAGAAGGCTACTAAAGGAATATTACCCAGGATTGGTTGGAGATTATTGAGAATAGAATGAGATCGGATAAGAGGCCAGGCCTTCCCAATTCCCATAAGAAAGACAACTTTTACCGGTTCGGAAGAGTTTATTCTCTCTGCAATGAATTTTTTTATGATTTCTGGTTTTAGGATTATTCGGAGCTTATTGAGAAGTTCATCAGACCCTTTTTTTCTCTCAAATTCTATCACCTGTTCATATGAAATTTTACTCTGAATAATCTCAAGACATACATTGTACAGATCAATAACAATAACATTGATAGCATGAGATTTCATGATACCCTCAATTTTTAGTAGAGACCGTCTGATTAAGAGTTCATCTTCAGGTGGATAATCAAAAATCCAAAAAGGAACTTCATTTCCCAATCCCCTTGCTTTTAAAAATTCATCTGTCACAATCTTTTCCTTGAGCAGTTCAATCCTGGCTTCAGTTTTCATTGATTTAATCCAATGATAAATGGTGTACGTATAAAGGGATAGGTGTTTTGAAATGATCTTTTGCTGGTGATGGATATCGCATTCCTAACTGAATGGAGTTTCAGCAATAAGAAATACCGTCAACTGTCCGAAAGGTAAAAAAACCTTCAATGGGAAATCATATCTCCTATCAGGAAGACAAAAATAGGATATGGTAGCACTCAATCATCATTAGGATAAAATTAGTATGTTCTTGATGCTCAGGGTAACAAAACCGCTGTCCTTATTCCTATTAAGATCTGGAACCAGTAGAGTAGAGAAGATAACAGCGATAACAAACGCCAGTCTGTTTCAATAAAAAAATACCGGGGGATTCTCAAAGGAAAGGGATAATGCGGAAGAGAGGAAGAAGATAAAATGCGGAATGAGTGGAATTGAGCATACACGAGTTCCTCATAGACACAAATATTCTGATTGATTATCTCGCGGATACACTCCCTTCTCCAGGAATAAACATAATTAAGGAGATAATCGAAAAAACACTAAATATATCAGTAATAACACAGATCGAATATCTGGGATGGCATAATCATATCAGGCAGTCAAAAAAGGCTGCTGAAGAGATAGTAAATAACGCATCAATCTTTCATCTAACCTCATATATTATCACCGATACAATACTGTTAAAACAACAAA
>CAYRYR010000107.1:0-9105 GCA_964428385.1 uncultured Methanoregulaceae archaeon | reverse complement strand
ATCACCCTCCCAGCTACCCTGTTCTATCCACAGCGGCAATAATTCAGACTCAACTTTTTCCTTTAGATGTTCCGGAATACAATCCAGGAGAGAGTGAGTGACTGCTTCATCCGGAGTTATGCCAACCATTCTGGATCCAGCTTCATTGAGGAAGATTATCATGCCGTCTGGTGTGGCTAAAGAGACGAGTTCACCGGAGTGCTGGACAATTGATGCCAGTTTCTGAAGTTCCAGTTCAGCCTGTTTCCTGTCAGTAATATCTCTGACAATGCCCAGAACCTCATTCTCATTGAGTGCCACCATGCGTGCTTCAAAGTTCCTGATACCATGAGGGAAAAGAAGGTCATACTCAAACTGCTGGAGGGTCTTCGTTCTGATTGCCTCTTCGATGTGCAGCATGATGGTATCAGCTGATTCTTTTGTAAAACCGGTTTCACGGACGCTTTTCCCGATGATCTGATCCGCAGGAATAGCAAGAACGTCTGAATCTGAGACTTTGAAATCAAGATAAATTCCCTCACGGGAAATCGTAAACATCATATCCGGCAGGGCATCAATCAGCACCGCATTTCGGTGTTCGCTCTCCTGAAGTGCCTCTTCAGCCATCTTCCGTTCGGTGATATCCCGGATAATAGACAGGACAACTCTTTTTTCGAAAAGAATGAAAGCGAGCATACTAGCCTCCACCGGAACAATGCTTCCGTCTTTTCTCCGGTGCTCTGTTTCAAAAGTCGCCTTGCCGAGAGTCTGTACTTCTTTGATGATGCTATCAAACGGCCGGCTAAAATAATCGGTACTGATATCAAGCGGGCTCATCCGGAGCATTTCGTCCCGGGTATACTGGACCATCCGGCAGGCTGTCTCATTAACATCAATATACTTACCAGGAAGACCATCATCCCGCAGTTCAATAATTTCAATGCCATCATTTGCTTTGTCGAATATCTGATGGAATTTGTTCTCACTTTCCCGAAGAGCCGCCTCTGTCTCTTTTAACCGGGTGATATCCCAACCCTCGGGAATCAGAAATATCACGTTACCGGATTTATCCTTTACGGGTTTTATGGAGAAATCAATAGTATGAATGATACCATCAGCCCTCTGGCGTGATACCTCAAACTGGATATGCTCACCCTGTGCAGCGTGCAAAATCGCTTCCCGCATCTGGTTCTGCATTTCCTGAGGATGATTCCACCAGGGGGTTTCCCAGAGAGGTTTCCCGTAAATTTTGACTTCACTGATGTCCTCGAAGTCAAGAACAGCCTTATTCAGCTTAAGAACCGTGCCGTCAGGATCGAGAAGTCCAACCAGCTGGAATGTCTGGTTAAATATCGCATTAAATTCCAGTTCACTTTTCTTGAGGGCTGTAATATCAACACCAATGGCTACAAAACCCTTCTCTCCGCTGGCGGTTGCGGTGGAAAGGGCCCGGGTGTTCCACATAATATTCTTGTTCTCACCGTTTTTTGAGATGATTACTGTCTCAAAATTACGGAGATAGTTGTCGGCCTGAATGATGTCAACTATCTCTTCGGTGACCGACTGCCGGTAATCCCTGTCAGGATAGAGCTGTTTCCAGATGCTGGAGTTACCAATGACCTCTTCTGCCGGATAACCTGAAATATCCTCAGCCGCTTTGTTCCAGATCAGCACCTGCCCTTTGCTATTTAGAACCATAAGCCAGACGTTGGCATTGGCAATGATGTTCTCCTGAAGCACGCTGAGCTGCCGGTTCTCATTCTGTAACTGAATCTGCCGGGTAATGTCAGTTATAATCAGAACATACTGTTTGTTAGGAAGTTCCCCCACTGAAAGGATGGCAGTTTTTCCACCACCATCCTTTGCTTTTATCCGGACTTCACGATACTCATCAGGCATCGTCGGGGCGAATGTTTCGCAAGTGAGGACTTCACCTTTGGAATAGGTAAAGATGCTGCTGAGTGCTGTTCCAATCAGCTCGTCCAGGCTGTATCCAAGCAGATTGAGGGCATATGAGTTGACGTTTGTGATACTGAGATCCTGTTGGTTGACGTAGAGAATTCCCCCCCCGGCACGGTCAAAGAGGGTCTTATGGGATATCTGCTGGCGAGCCAGAAGTGAGGAAAGATACGCCACGACCAGGCTGATACCAACAAAGACACAAAATCGGACCAGAGCACCCTCAATCTCCTGCATTGCTGGAAATGTGAAGAACGCAACAATTGACACATAGAGTGCTCCCAGAAGAGACGAGAGGAGAACGCCCTTCCGTTGGTAGTGGTAGGCAAGCAGAATGATGGGGAAATAATACAGGTGCATGAAAATGGTGGCAATCCCGTTTGCAAGGCAGTAGATTGTAAAAAGCAGGACTGCACCTGAAAGACCTGCAATGAGGATTTTCCAGTTCATCTCAGTTAACACTGACTCGCGGCTACCAGGTGCTTCCAGTGAAGGAGGTGAATGTATCATGGGTATAAAGTTCTTTATTGCATTATTACCATATGAAAGAAATGGAAGAGTTATCTTTTTTACCTCCCAGAAACCAGAAACGTTTCCAGAGCAAATATGGAAGAACAGCGAGGGATTCTGGAGTGAGAACTATCACTAGGCAGCATCCTCTCTCTTTTATTTATTTTCCCTGAAGTGGTTCACTGTAATTATAACCATTGCCAGTTATCTCGTGATATCTCTTCTTTACCCACAGTCATTATATTCTCCAGGTACTGGTTCAGATACTAAGTAGTAGTATCTAAGTGAGTATTGCGAGTAATTTTGTGATCAGGGTTCAATTAGGTATGTTCCAAAGGCAGAATATTGTGATAACATTGATAAATGCCGAATGTTACTATAAATTTCCGTAAATATGGATGAGAGACTCATCAGAGTATTGTACACGAGTCGGGAAAAAGTTTTGAGAATTTGATTAGGGCTGAGTATCTTCTTATGAGTGCTCTCTCGGGGTTGCCGTTTTTTTTTTGAATACGTCCCTAATGTCAGTGTCATCGGCACATAATCCCTTCAGCCTTGTCTTCATCTTCTCTCTCATATTCGTAGGTCAGGGTAATCCGTTTTTTTCTCTTGACTGGTATAATAACCGGATTGGCTTTTAGTGCAGACTCTATCCGTATTTCAGACCAACCGGTGTGTGTATGATTTCAGCTGGGTCTGTTCATGATGACATTCTCAACCCTTGTCTCATTTGGGCATAAAATTCAGAAAAAAAGAGCGAATTGCCTGAAAAATCATTAATAATCAATCAGATCAAAAGGTAATTTCACCAGAAACAGTTTATGCCTAAATAGTAATGTTATTTTTTCTTTTTTCCAGATATTGTCGCCCAGTACCTGGTATTTTTTCGTTTCTCATTCTCTTTAGGCTCCTGAGAGGAAGTTTCTTTTCCCCCTTCGGGTTGTCCAGGTTTTTTGGTCTTTTTAGAGCCCTGATACGGGTGAGGATTCTTTGATGGCGCTTTCATTACCTTTTCAGGCTTTTGAATTTCTGCTCTCCTTTCTAAATCCCGCCCGGGCTGTGTTGGTTGTCTGGTTTTTCTCTGTGACTGTTCTGCCTGCCCTGGTTTGTTACCAGGTCTGTCTCTTTCCGGTTGTCTGCTTGCAGGTTTTCTGGTTTCCCTTACTGTGGGAGATGGCGTATTAGTACGGGTATCGTTCCTATCTGAATATGGCTGAGACTTCTGTTTTTGGACCGGCTTTCCACGAACCCTGTCCACATTTCGACCTTTTGTTAATTCTTCTGTTACATCAGTCAGATGATGAACGGGTTCTATTGACCTGTCAGATGATGCCTCTGATGCCCCGTTTCTGTATTTACGTTGACTTCTATCTCTGCCCGGTTCTGTCATTCTCCCGGCAGGACGTGATTCCGACTGAGTTTTTTTCCGTTTCTGAATAGCATTCTCCTTTGAAGGGACACTATCAATGAGCATTCGCCTACCTTCAAAAAGTGATTCACTGAGGGTATTCTTTATCCGGAGTGCCTGCTCCGGAGTTCCCATCTCCACAAATGCATATCCTTTTCCTTTCATTACCTTGACATTGAGGACTTTTCCGTGTTTAGAAAAAAAATTCCGGAGTTGTTCTTCAGTAACGGTGTATTTTAGATTCCCGACAAATATTTTTCGATTTTTCATATGTTTAGAATTTTGCAGGTCTTATCCTGTCAAGATGTTCGTCTGATGCTATAGGATTTTTGTATAGAAATCCGCGTCCGGCCTTTCCAATACATCCTGTCCAGATACTATTGGTAATCCATTGACTGCTGATGATATCAGGTTACCGTCTGAGGTCCCGGTTTTTCTGTTTGTTACTCGATGTCCGGGTGAGATTGAAAAAAATTCATTGTCTGTCACACATTCGTGTTCTGATGCAGGCATCGAATTACCTGTGTAAGGATAGTAATTTCCTATTTTACAATACTATTCAATGGTCATTCTTTTCGTTGTTCCGGATACATATCAGGGTCTTTTTGAAGATGTCCAATTGAAGAGATCCCGTTTACTATCAAGCATTGGACTGCCTCTTTTTATATGCTAGTGAGAAATGACTAATCACAGGAACTCTTATAGTTCTTTATGACGTCTCCTCACAAGAATCAACTGGAGGGATCGCTGAGCCCGTACCTGTTGATGCATGCGTCTAATCCGGTGAACTGGTACCCCTGGGGTGATGAGGCTTTCATGGAGGCACAGGCCCGTGATCTTTTTGTTTTTCTCTCAATTGGGTATGCAGCCTGTCATTGGTGTCATGTGATGGAACAGGAATGTTTTTCTGATCCTGAGGTTGCATTGCTGCTTAATACCCATTGTATCTCTATAAAAGTGGATCGGGAAGAGCGGCCTGATATCGATCAGATGTACATGATGGCCAGTCAGTTGATGACCGGTTCAGGTGGCTGGCCGCTCTCTATCTTTCTTACCCCTAATCGTGAGCCGTTTTATGCTGCAACGTACATCCCGAAGATAAGCCGCCCGGGAATGGTAGGGATGATTGATTTAATCCCGTATCTCGCTGACATATGGAAAAACCGGCGTCATGAAATAAACGATACCGGCAGTAACGTAATCCGGGCGGTTACTCAGGTATCCATGACACGTTCAGGGGATCCTTCAAAAGAAAGCATTTATCAGGCTTTTGAATACCTGGTTGCGGGATATGATTCACTGTATGGAGGCTTTTCAATCAGTCCAAAGTTTCCTTCGGTTCCCCAGATCCTCTTTCTGTTTCGGTATTATCATCGATATTCAGCACGTAAAGCAAGGGAGATGGCGGAACACACCCTTATACAGATGGCAGTGAGTGGAATTCGGGATCCACTGGATGGGGGATTTTTCCGATATGCCACTGATCAAGCCTGGAAGCTTCCTCATTTTGAGAAGATGCTCTCTGATCAAGCTCTCCTTGCAATAGCATATTGTGAAGGATTCCGGATTTCACACAATCCTCTCTTTAAAACCACTGCAAAAGGAGTTCTTGATTATGTCTGCACCTCACTAACCATTAAGGAAGGAGGATTCTGGTCATCGATGGATGCTGATAGCCCGGGAGGAGAGGGGGTATATTATCTATGGACCATCGATGAAGTGAAGCAGATTCTTGGAGAAAGAGATTGTACTCGATTTTGTGCAGTATATGGACTCACCCCTGAAGGGAATGTTTCTGGTCATGGAATTGCTTCTGGAAGTAATGTGCTCCATCCGGGCAGGGATCCAATTACAATATTACAGGAACAGGGGATACCGTATCCCGAAGAATGGCTGACCTATGCACGGGAGAGACTTTGGAAAGCACGCAAAGAAAAAAAAGCCCCGGCGGTTGATGATAAGATCCTCACCGACTGGAATGGACTTATGATATCTGCCCTTGTGCAGGGTTATCATACCCTTGAATGTGACCAGTATTATCATGTAGCAGTACGTGCGGCAACATGCATCCTGAAAAATTTGATGCCAAATGGCATGCTCAGCCATCACTGGTATCATGGAAGGGCCGGTTTGCATGGGATGAGCGGAGATTATATCTTTTTCGCAATGGCACTTCTCGATCTTTTCCAGGCAGACGGGGATGTGAAATGGATGAATGCAGTGATTCAACTGATTCATCAGTTAGATTTCAGGTTTGAGGACTTGGAATTTGGAGGGTACTATACTTCAGATGCAGATGGGGCGGATCTTCCGGTACGATTAAAGGATGTGATGGATAATGCTCTTCCCTCGATAAATGGCATGGCAGCCCTTTTAATGCAACGTATGGCTTGTATCACCGGAAATCAGGACCATGCCAGGAAATATGAAAAGATTATCAGGATGACTGGAGGAGTTTTTAGTCAGAGTTCCGGTGCAATGCTTTCGTTTTTTAGTGCCTGTATGGAGCATGAATCTGGCTTTCGAATACTTGTTTTCTTCCCTGATAAGTCAGAGGATATTATGGTTATGTACAAAGAGGTCAGATCGCTATATCTTCCAGGAAGCATGATAATCCCGATCTTCGATCCTGAAGCAGTATCACGAGTTATCCCGGATATAAAAGGATATTCGCATAAACCAGCACTTCATATCTGTGGAAATGGCAAATGCTTTCCTCCAATCTTTTCAAAAAACGAGTTTTCTCTCTGGAGAGAACATGCAATGAGGTTTCTGGTTTCAGATAAATAATCCGCAGGTCCATTGTGGCATGCAGAGAAGGGAAAAATCCTAACACTATCCATACAGGTGGAACAGATTTATTTCTGGTTTTATGCAGGAGTGAAACAGACTGATAATAGGGAATAGATAAAAATTGAATGGTAACATCAATCAGATAAAGATAAAAATAGAATCGTATCTATCCCGGCAGATTACAATCGTAATCTATGTTTTAGAAGAGGGATTTTTTTATTGTTGGTATCCCCTCTGATTTTCATGAAAATAGTGTTTTTTCTGGAGCTTGGCGTAGTATACGATTTTTTTATTTCATTCGAAAAAATTGTATAAGGGTTTCATCAGGCTTGGAATGGAAATATGACACATTTTCAGAACTTTCTCATTTTTTCGTTAATGGTAAAACGTACTGGAAAGTTGCCTTAATTTATGTCGTGTGATTAGCGTTCGGGCTTACTTATAACCTCTGTTTCACTTTGATTATAAGAAGTCGTTATATCTGGCACGATAATTAACGTTCTGAAAATTTTCGTAATATGAGCATGTGATTACTAAAAAGACAAAAAAA
This sequence comes from uncultured Methanoregulaceae archaeon, assembly GCA_964428385.1. Lineage (GTDB taxonomy): Archaea > Halobacteriota > Methanomicrobia > Methanomicrobiales > Methanospirillaceae > JAFGOM01. Next base: position 1,906 of record CAYRYR010000107.1, on the reverse strand, counting down.
AAATTATATGAATCATTTGTCTTTATCCAGAGATAACCCTGTTATTCCCTTGGCTCCCATGATTACAAAAATCCGGGTGAGTACAGAAAAATTTACTGTAAGATAGATCCAAATCAGCTATTGCTCATGTTAGATCTATCGGGATTTAGCTTTCGTTGCCTTTTTTGAGGCGTTTTTCATGTCAGGAACGGTATTCTTGGCACCGATTTTCATATCTCCTGACCCTTTTACAGTATCACGTACGGCTTCTGCAGGTACGTGAGCATTATCAACTACCTTTTTGGATTTCTTTTTATCATGACTCATTTTTATCTCTTTTCTCCGATATAGTTGATAAAATAGTATAGGATAATAAATTCCACACTCACTTATCAGAGTTAAATTTTATTTGGGGTTTGAGTATACATCTCTTCCCTATCAATGCAAAATTTGAATTAAAAGAAAATTTTCCGGTATTTTGTACAGGATAAAAATATATTCAGATGAAATCGGTACAAATCCTGTATTTGGCGCTGGTACAGATCTACTTCCTGCCGTATCAGTACATATTGCAATGATATATTCATTTAAGGTATAAATTGTGACGTTTCGTAATTTTCATGGAATAGAACATAAATGCTGCACCATATGGTGATATTACGGTAACCAGTGAGCCACCGGAATCCAACACTTTGATTCATACATTCGTGATAAGTCGTATCCTGAGTGTACTTAAAGATGAATCTTACCTCGAGGTCGTGTGAAAGCGGTTTCTTTCGCCTTTATATATTAAAAAACCAGAAGGTTCCATCGGGTTACAGAGAGATTATGAGAATTTTGGTATAATCTCAAGTGGATGGCAGTTGATTGACCTGATAACTGATTCAGTGATTTCAGATAGCACATGATGACTTTATAAAGACCTGGCTGATATCCGGATTCGGGTGTAATGGGCCTTATTACTTGCATCAATAATCATAGTTCGTTTCACTTATTGTTTAAAGAAGAGCATCAGAACTTGATGGATTATCCAAAGGTTTCAACACTTCCCAAATAACTCACGACAATTGAATCAGAAATTCCCAGATTCTGTATCGAGTATAACCTGTTTTGGTTTTAAATCGACAAACCCTAGTAGCTGCGAAAGTTCAAGTAGAGTGCAGGAAACCGGCATAACGGAAAGGTTCGGTTGTTATCACCGCTAACAGGGACCGGGATCGCCGGTATTGGATAGAATAGCAGTATATTTCTTTCAGGTGGGAAGGATAAACCCAGTTGGAGGTATCTGGCAATCAAGAAGCAGATTCATTTAGATACAATATCTGCTGGTCCATCAAAGCCGGCGAAGAAAGGGAGGATGTAAGGAAAAACGAAATTGGGTAAATGGTAATTCTTATGGAGTTTTATGATTAACTATTTTCAAATATCAGTTTTCCATCTTTCTCATCAATTACGATCTCCTTTTCTTTATGTACTTTTCCTTCCAGGATCATTTTTGATAATTCATTTAACAGGTATTTCTGGATAACACGTTTAATAGGCCGTGCACCGAATTGAGGATCAAAGCCCAGGGCAGCGATAAACTGGATTGCTTTCTCTGTTGCAGTAAACCGGATATCGTTCTTCTCGAGCATTTTTTGAACTGACTTTAATTGAAGCCTGACAACCGTATTTATTTCATCCATGGTGAGTGGTTTAAACATTATGACTTCATCAATCCGGTTGAGGAATTCGGGTCTGATGGTCTTTTTCAGCAGGTCAAATACCAGCTCCCTGGTGTGGTCAAATACCTCTTCCCGGTTATTGTCAGTGACATTCTCCAGGTTTTCCTGGATGATGTGTGACCCGATGTTCGATGTCATGATGATAATGGTATTCTTGAAATCCACCGTACGGCCCTTATTGTCTGTCAAACGGCCATCATCAA
>CAYRYR010000106.1:0-9205 GCA_964428385.1 uncultured Methanoregulaceae archaeon | reverse complement strand
TATTATTTAAACAAAGTAAGATAAAATCGATTAGGAGAGGGATATAATAATGACAGGACAAGATTCATCAATAGAAATTACCGAGAAAAAGAGTTTGCAGACAATCTTTGACACAACTCCCTATGCTCTGCTTATCATAACAGATGGAGTTTTTGTTGAAGCAAATGAAGAAGCCCTTCGAATATTTCATGCAAAAGACAAGAGTGATATCATTGGAAAGCCTCCTGCTATCCTCTCTCCTTCTCTCCAGCCTGATGGCCAGACCTCAGATGCTGCAGCTTCAGGATATATCAATAGGGCACTTGCCGGTTCACATGAGATTTTTGATTGGCAGCATCAGACACTTGACGGGTTGCCATTCTTTGCCAGGGTTAATCTGAAGGCATTTGATTACCAGGGAAAACCTTCATTGATGGTTGCATTTGAAGACATTACCAGTCAGAAGGAATGGGAAGCGGAGATCACCGTTTCCCATCAGAATATGCAGACAATCTTTGACACAACTCCCTATGCCCTGCTTATTATAACAGATGGAGTTTTTGTAAAGGCAAATGAAGCAGCCCTTCGAATATTTCATGCGAAAGACAAGAATGATATCATTGGAAAACCTCCTGCCATCCTCTCTCCTTCTCTCCAGCCCGATGGTCAGACCTCAGATGCTGCTGCTTTAAAACATATTAAAAAGGCACTTACCGGTTCACATGAGATTTTTGAGTGGCAGCATCAGACACTTGACGGGTTGCCATTCTTTGCCAGGGTTAATCTGAAGGCATTTGATTACCAGGGAAAACCTTCATTGATGGTTGCATTTGAAGACATTACCAGTCAGAAGGAATGGGAAGCGGAGATCACCGTTTCCCATCAGAATATGCAGACAATCTTTGACACAACTCCTTATGCCCTGCTGGTAATTACAGAAGGAGTATTTATACAGGCTAATGCCGCTGCACTCTCCATATTTAAGGCACATACTTCAGGGGATATCATTGGAAAGCCCCCTGGCATCCTCTCTCCCCCTTTCCAGCCGGACGGCCGTTCATCAGACGAGGCTGCCCGTTTTCATATTCAACAGGCCATTGCAGGAAATGTTGAATCATTCGATTTTGTTCACAAAACACTCACCGGAACTCTGATAGACTGTAAGGTGACGCTTGCAGGGATCAATTATAATGGAAAGAATTCTCTGATGACAATCATTCAGGATGCCACCGAAGAAAAAGTTCAGCAAAAAGCGATTTTGGTTGCCCGGCAGAATATGGAGACTATCTTTGATACAACTCCATTTGCCCTGCTTATCATCACCGAAGAGATTTTTGTCGAGGCAAATACCGCTGCTATTTCTCTCTTTGGTGCTTCAAAGAAAGAAGATCTTATAGGAAAGCCTCCTGGTATTTTCTCTCCTCCTCTCCAAGATAACAGAGAGCCATCAGATATCGCATCTGTCCGTCACATTCAGAATGCAATATCAGGAAAGATCGAATCTTTTGACTGGATCCATCAGAAATTAAATAAAACCCCCATGGACTGCAGGGTAACCCTTGCCGGGATAGAGTATAATAATAAACCCTCACTCATGGCCATCATTCAGGATCTGACAGAACAAAGGAGACAGGAACGTCAAATTCAGCAACTACATAAAAAGGTTGACTGGATTATTGAGAAAAATCCGGCCCTTATGTTTATTACTGACCGTAATCTAAAGATTCAAAAGACAAATCAGGCATGGGCTGATACAAGTGGATACACACAAGCACAACTTCTTACCATGAATCTGAATGATTTTAAGGTCTTTGACAGAACCGGGGGCTCGGGAAGTGATGTGATACAGACTAAAACCGCGACTTCAGGTAATGTCAGATTTGAATGCCCGAAGGGTACCTTATATCTCAGATATTTTTATCTTCCAATGGTGCAGGAATCAGGGGTCATCGAGGAGATCCTTGCGGTCTATTTTGATGAAACCGACCTAAAAAAGTTACAGATCCAGCTCAGTGAAAGTATTAGTGAACTCGGAACTGCTCTTGCCAGACTGGCAGCAAAAGATCTAACTGTTATAGTTTCTTTACAGGCTGGTGATCCCCTATTACCTGTCAAGGAAAATCTAAATGCAGCGGTTAGAGATCTTCGGGTCATCCTGTCAGATATCCTCACCGATGTTGAATCGCTTGACCAGTCGATGCATGAAATTAACCGGAGCACTGAAGATCTTGCCAAGGCATCAACAGATGTAGCGACCACCAGCCAATTTGCAGCTGACGAAATCTCTAAGCAACGTGAAGAACTCGATACAATTGGAAAGGATGTATCAGATCTGTCAGCTTCCATTGAGGAGATTGCAGCAAGTGCTGCTGATGTTCGTGATATCACCGTGAGGGTTGCAGAGTCTGGTTCTGAGGCACAACAACTCGGAAATGATGCTACCAGGCAGATGAACATTGTTGAGGAGATATCAAACACTGCAGTAGGACAGATCCGGGATCTGAATAATCAGATGCAGGAGATAGGAAAGATAATCAGACTGATCTCTGACATTGCAAATCAGACAAATCTTCTGGCTCTCAATGCGGCAATCGAAGCTGCCCGGGCAGGAGATGCCGGTCGTGGATTTGCCGTCGTTGCAGGCGAAGTAAAATCTCTTGCCGGAGAATCAAGAATCGCCACACAAAATATTGAAGACGTAATATCCCGTCTTATGGAAGGGACAACAAGGACTGCTGAGTCTATTGAGAAAGCTTATGATGCTATTGTTGCCGGTATCAATGCAGTCAAAAATACCATTCAAGGTCTCGACCAGATGGTTCAGGATGTTGAAATAGCATCAGGTAATATCACAGAAATATCTCGTGCAACAGATAGTCAGGCTTCTGCCACGAACCGTGTCAATCAGAGTATTGAGATGGTAGGTCAGATGATTATTGGAAATCAGGAACAGATTGATTCACTTGCAGCAAACGCAGAGGAATCAAGTGCAACAACAGAAGAGATAGCAAGTGCCTCAACGATGATAATAGAGATGACTGAGAGACTCAGGACCAAGATCAATGAGTTTTCAGTATAATAAATAAGGATTTCTCTGCTGAAAATCAAGAATAGGGGAGAATACAATATAACTGATACATATGGATCTTAGTACCGGATTGGAAGCTGAATTCTTGCATTCACATTTCGTAAGGCATAAATAAATCTGATGTAAAATCATTGGTTTCACTTTCTGGCAAAAATTCCTTATTTCCAGAGAAATTTCTTTTGAAGTGGTATGGTATAGATTGGGTATCGTCCCAGGTTTGCGATTCCACCAATTTTGGATAGTTTGGTATCAATTATGGGATATTGGATTAAGAGATGATATGGCATGATGCATATGATTACACCTGTAATGCAGTCGAAACGATTCGCTTTCTTTTTAGTACTCGTCTTTCTGACCATGACTACCAGTGACGGCATATTTACACAGAAATGGATTAACCTAAAGTGCCTCTGATATATCGGATCTGGCTGCGAACTGACAGATTCTTTCTGAAATATTTCTGACCGGACAGATATCACATCCGGGACTGGTCTTACAGATAGTACTGCATAGTCTGACTATCTGGGCATGAAAGTCATTATACAGAAGTACATCCTCAGGCAAACGTGCGGTAAAAAACTCCTGCATCTGCTGGTATGAGATTGTTTCATTATACCATCCCTGGCGACTTCCTACCCGGCGGGTATAGGCATCAACCACAAAAACCGGTTTATGGCAGGCATACAGAAGGATTGAGTCAACGGTTTCCGGACCAAATCCTTTGAGTGCAAGAAGTTCAGATCTGAGCAGAGAGAGATCTTCTGCGGCCATTACTGTCATACTGCCTTTGAACCGGTCTATGAAAAACTCCATGAACAAAACAATCTTTTCAGCTTTCTGATTATAATAGCGTGAAGAGCGGATGAGGGGAGCGATTGTTTTTACATCTGCCTGACTGAGTGGATGAGGATGTAACAGTCCGTCTTTCTTTATATTGGTAATGGCGTTATATGCTCCGTTCCATGAGACGTTCTGGGCAAGAATCGCTCCGATGACTGTTTCAAAGTCGCTATCTGACGGCCACCAGTTCTGATGCCCGAAGTGGTGTAACAGGGCAGAATAAAAGAGAGAGAGTTGTACAGAATCAGTCATTGGTCAATCCGGGTGTGATTCACTAAAATGTACTTTCATTCATTCATATTGGAAGACTTTCCGCATTACGACTAAAACCTGTTTTCATTATGATTCGTAGGGGATGGGATCAGTTATTCCCACGGCTTTAAACGCTTCCATCCGGTAGTGGCAGGAACTACAGACTCCGCATGCAACATCATTATTCTGGTAACAGGACCATGTCTTCTCGTATGGCACTTGAAGTTCTATTCCTTTCCGTATGATATCTGTTTTGTTCAGATTCACAAAGGGGGTGATGAGCTGTATATGTGTGGTATCAGCAGTCCCGATATCAACGACCTTCTGAAACGCTTCGATAAACTCAGGACGACAGTCTGGGTATCCTGCATAGTCTGATGCCTGGACGCCGATAAATATCGCCTCTGCTCCACGGGCTTCGGCATAACTGGTGGCTATCGATAAAAGGTTTGCATTCCGAAAGGGGACATACGTATTTGGGAGACCAGGATCTTCATTCTCATGTGTCTTTACTGCTATCGTATGATCCGTAAGACTGCTTCCCTTGAAGAGAGAGAAATGGGTCAGGGGTATCTCGATAAACTCCTCTGCATCAAGACATACTGCTATCGCCTCTGCACATTTCCGTTCTTTCTCTTCTGTTCTCTGGCCATAACTGAAATGAAGGGCACATATATCATACCCCATATCTTTTGCAAGGTATGCAAGGGTTGATGAATCCATTCCTCCTGAAATGAGGCACACTGCTTTTTTCATATTAATATCACCTGACTCCGATCTGTTTATGTAACTGGATTTGAAGTCTGACTAAAAGATTAGTATCACAGATGAACCTGGCAATCTCACTTCTGTCCGATCCTTCCACCGGGGAGAAAAAGACCGGGCATACCGGCTGCACCTGTGAGAGGATGGTCTGTGCAAAGGTGCAGTCTTCACGGTCTCTGACGACAAACATCAGTGCGTCGTTTTCCCGCAACCGGGAGATACAATCTGTCCTGGTTGACCCTTCTTCACCTGATGACGGGCATTTCACATCCATGTTTATTGATGCATACGGTAACAGGGGGTAAAAGTTAATGGTGCCATTTGTCTCAATCTCGACTGAGAACCCGTTATTCTGCAATTTTTGAGAGAGAGTGGTTACCTCCTCTATCTGGAGCAGTGGTTCACCTCCGGTGATGCAGATATAGGTCGGTTTTTCCTTGCTAATTCTTTCAAAAACCTCATCAACAGTCAGATTCTCCCCGCACTCCGGATCCCTTGCATACTCTGTGTCACACCATGAGCAGTTCAGGTTACACCCGGCACACCTGACAAAGGTGCAGGGTCTTCCCTGTTGTATCCCTTCTCCCTGAATACTTGAGAAGATCTCAACAATCTTCATAACTGCAGTTCCGCATAGCACCCGACAGATTCCCAGACCCGGATCTTTACCACTCTGGCATCAGCAGCATGCTCGGTACAGTCCTTATTTATCAGATTTGAGATCAGTTCCGCGATATGTTCTGATGTTGGTTCGCTGGGTGTTGTGACAACCTCATGGAACTGTCTGATGGCATCAGCCAATGGATCAGATTCGGTGAGAATGACCTGATGATCAAACCTGTTGATAATATTTTTGATACAGTTATAGTCGACAAGGATACCGGTTTTTTTGTTTACGGTCCCTTCAATCCAGACTTCTACCCGCCACTGATGTCCATGGAGGCGAGCACATTTTCCCTGATAACTAGGGAGGCGGTGTGTTGCCTCAAAGAAGACTTCCTTATAAATTCGTGATATCATTATACCCTACCTTTAGACAGATGGATGGTATATAGATGACGCAAAAGGTATACGTGAGGGAATAGTATTAAAAAAAGTTAAAAATCAGATGGTTACCACCTGAATATCGAATGAAACACGCTTCCGGTATGTTTAAAGTGACAGAGAGAATGTTAATATATGAAACAATGGCTATTTCTGATTGGGGCACTAGCATCTGGTTTTGTTGTTTTACTGAGTCTCATCTCTATTGCAGAGTTGGTCTTGGGAACATTTCATCTGGTTAATTTTCTGGTTCGGTTCGTTCTCGTCGTCATTTTTTCGTATGTAGCAATGTTTAATTATCAGAATTGGCAAAAAAACAAACAATAGTGAAGATGTACTTGATATACCTGGAATGAGCCGTTTTATTGCATTCTTCGGTATCCAATTTTTTTGATAATTGATTCCTTTCAGAAACACAATTCGTTGTGCTACAAACCATGATAAGCAGGATCTCCCGGGTGTACTGCATTCTTTGAAACTGAAACATTACCTGTATTTAGATTAATAATGGGTTTTACATCCTGATTCAGACAACTTTCCCTGCCTGTTGAAAAACATGGAGAAAAGAGAGGAAGTTTGCATCAAACGTTTTTAAGATCGGATAGCAGACAAAAACAGACCCTGATGTGAAATAGTGAGAATCACATGACGGATGAGAGAGAACCTTTACTTATCAGGTTGCACATTTCAGTATTGCACTTTTGATTACATTTCTGATTATTTCTGTAATCTCTCTTTTTTGATATATCTGCCAAAGGGATTTGGATTATGGTGCAGGGTAAAACGGATCTCAGATCTTCGGGATGAAACGAAGGATATTGCAGAACGTGGCAATCCATTCGCACAGATAGATGAAGGCTAACGTTCTAAAAGGTATGTCATTGACTTTCTGTGCCATGATATATACAGCATATCCATAGTTTTATTGATGCCTGACTGTAACTACTGCTGATAAATAATATGGTGCCAGGTTCACCTTCTCATCAAACGACCATGCTTACAGCGTACATTATTATCGTCCTTTTTGGACTTGTCAGTCTCTGTGGCGATGTCATTTATGAGGGGGCACGAAGCGTAACCGGACCGTACCTGTTCATGCTTGGTGGCAGTGCACTCATTGTCGGTTTTGTAGCCGGATTCGGAGAATTTCTTGGGTATACGCTCCGTCTTGTATCAGGATATGTTGCTGATGCAACAAAACAGTACTGGGCACTGACGTTTCTTGGGTATGGGCTTCTTATCGTGGTTCCATTTCTTGCCCTGGCCGGCTCATGGGAACTTGCTGCAGTGCTCTTCATCACGGAACGGGTTGGTAAAGGAATTCGTGCACCTGCAAAGGATGCAATCCTTTCAAATGTCACGGCAGAGGTTGGACGTGGATGGGGATTTGGAATTCATGAAGCACTTGATCAGATCGGTGCCGTAATTGGCCCGCTTATCTTTACTGCAGCCTTTTTGTTCAGGGGTGATTTTCAGAGTGGTTTTGCCCTTTTATTCATTCCGTTTATCCTGATGATGGTAATCCTTGTATTGACCAGAAAGAAGGTACCGGATCCGTCTGCGTTTGAAGGGAGGGCATACAAGAAAAAAGAACAGGTACCTTCTTTTTCAGCTCTCGTTCCTTATGGGATATTTACTGCGGTTACGATGCTGGGTTTTGCTGCATTTCCCCTTATCGCGTATCATTTTACGGTTACCGGAGTTGTGCCTGAGGCCCAGATACCGCTCTTTTACGCTATAGCAATGGGAATAGATGCCATCGCTGCTCTTATGATTGGGAGAGCGTATGACCGGCATGGACTTATCCTGCTTATTGCACTTCCAATAATCGGTCTTTTCATTCCTTTTGCGGCATTTGGCGGAGGATATACGCTTGCCCTCATCGCTGTCCTTCTCTGGGGTGCGGCAATGGGCATTCAGGAGACCATTCTCAGGGCTGCTATTGCTGATTACACTCATATCTCAAAACGGGGGACGGCATATGGTGTCTTTAACACAATTTATGGTGCATCGTGGTTTATTGGAAGTCTCATTATCGGGTGGATGTATGATATATCAATCCCACTTCTCATCGGATTTCTGGTAGTGATGCAACTTCTTGCCTGCGGATCGTTTTTATATGCAAAACAGAGTCTGACGATGAAAAAATCAGGACATATTTGATGGTGTATGATTTATCAATCGCTAAATAGGGTAGATTGGAGTGGAAATGAAGGGGTTTATATATAGGTGTCGGGATGCAGAACAATATGGGAACGAAAAAAAGAAAGCGTATCTGAATGGTACTATCTCTTTATTCGGATACAGGAAGGTTACCTACCATGAATCTTGAAAAAATTGAAACAATGGAGCATGATGAGATTATCTCGTACCTCTCTTTTCTTCTCTGGCATTACCGGGTAGTGGATGCATTCTGGTTTATCAATGTCGCAGAGGAATATGGTCAGTCAACTGCTGAACTCTTAAATGAGAAGGTCTGGGGCAAAGTAGCCTCGATGGCGGCACGCGATCTCAAAGAACGATTTAATATTACTGAAAAAGGCCTCAAAGGGTTTGTTTCTGCCCTGAAACTATTCCCCTGGGCTCTTATTGTTGATTACACGATTGAAGAGCGGGAAGATGAGGTTATCCTTACAACACCCTCATGTCCGACTCAGGTGGCACGGCTCCGGCGTGGGCTTCCTGAGTATGTCTGCAAAGAGATGCACCGGGCTGAGTTTACCAGCTTTGCCCGTGAAATTGATGAACGTATCTGCGTTGAATGTATCTTTGCCCCTCCTGATCCACATCCCCCTGATGTCTTTTGTCAGTGGCGTTTTTTTATGAGGCAGCAGGATGATAGTGATGAGATACGATCCAAAACAAGTGATCCGTCTGAATGAGACAGAAATACATACGATGTTACGCCTAAATATCCTGATATCAGATGGCAGACCATTTTTGGAGGGTTCCTATCTGTCTTTTGTCTGGTGTATGAGGTGTTTTTTGTGTCTGGCAGATATTTACAATCCATAGGCAGAACGTCATTTGCCTCTTTTGTAGATACTATCTTTTTGTATCAGATACTCATCTTATAATGGATATATCAGGGTCTGTTGCATTTAAAATTCTGTAGTAATGGAATACTATGAAGAAAGAAGATTATTATGAGGAGAGAGGTCTTGATCGGATAATCGGACTGAGTGACGCGGTCTTTGCCTTTTCATTGACATTACTCGCCCTGGATTTGGTAGTTCC
>CAYRYR010000105.1:0-9226 GCA_964428385.1 uncultured Methanoregulaceae archaeon | reverse complement strand
GTTTCAATTATTTCTGCAACTCTCTCTGATTCGGACACCTACTTATATGAACGCCCTTAAAGTTTTTAAATATTGTCTCATTTAGGATGGCAGCATTTCCCATTTATCCGAAAGTCATGTTATAATTCAGAGGATCTTATTTATCTCCTGTAGAAGATCATCAAGATGAAAGGGTTTGACAATATATCCGGATGCACCATTTGCAACTGATTCCTCGACATGATGAGTCTGTTCAGATGCGGTACACATTATCACACGTGCAGACGGATCTGCTGCCCGTATATCTTTAAGTGCTTTAATCCCATCCATATTTGGCATCAGAACGTCCATAATAACAAGATCAGGATGCAGTTTATGATAGAGTTCAATTGCCTCCGGACCACTGGATGCTTCTCCAACGACCTCATGCCCGTGCTTTGTCAGCATGACACTGATAAGACGCCGCATATATTGTGCATCATCGACCACAAGGACTTGTACCATATAATTTTATATGGCACAGATAGCATTAAGACTTATGTGTAATAGAGAAAAAAAAGGAGAGATAATCATCATCAGTGTAAAAATTACTCTTTTTCCCCGATAATATCTTCTACAATCTTATCAAAAAAACCTTTTTTCTGCCTGGCATCTGATGGGGTATGACCTTCCAGTTCAAGAATTTGTTCGTATAATGCCTTCATCTCTCCACTCATATTTTTAGGGGTGATGATATCTACACGAACCAGGAGATCACCATGACGCCCCCGGCGTCTGACCCCCTCTCCGGCAACCCTGAGCTTCTTTCCACTCAAGATACCTGCAGGAACCTGTAACTCGAGTTTTTTTCCACCGATGGTCAAAATGTCGACTTTTGTACCGAGAACTGCCTGGGCAGGCGATATATGAGTTGCTGTCTCAAGATTATCTCCTGATCTGATGAAGTTCTTATCTTCCTGCACATACATCTCAATATAGAGATCGCCATTTTGTGCACCATAATCCCCGGCCTCACCATATCCTTCCATTCGCAGACGCATACCAGTCTCCACTCCGGCAGGAATATGGACAGAAACCGTCCGCTGTACACGTTCATGACCAGACCCATGACAGGCTGTGCATGGTTTTTCAGGTACACTTCCCCGCCCCTTACACTGATCACAGGTGGTTTGCCTGATGAAATTACCAAACGGTGTCTGACTCTGCTGGCGAATCTGACCACTTCCCCCACAACGGGGGCATTTTTTGGTCTTCTTTGTCTCGCTTCCAGAACCATTACAGGTCTTACATGCCTCTGCATGCATCACCTCAATATCCTTATCAGATCCAAGAACTGCTTCTTTAAGCGTAATGGTCAGACGTTTTAAGAGGTCAGCACCAGACTGTGGTCCCCTGCCACGACCTCCAAACCCGCCTCCAAAGATATCACTTGCAAAGTCAAATATATCTCCAAATCCAGAGAAATCAGAGCTGAATCCACCACTATAGCCGCTTCCGCCGTAGGATCCTTTGGATGCACTTGTAAACCGCTCATGACCCAGTTGATCATATTGAGCTCGTTTCTGGGTATCAGAGAGAACACTATATGCTTCGTTGATCTCTTTGAATTTCTCTTCTGACCCCTCCTCCTTGTTTACATCTGGATGATATTTACGTGCAAGGTTGCGGTACGCCTTTTTTATCTCTGTTTCTTCCGCATTTCTCGAAACGCCAAGGATATTATAGTAATCATCCGCAACCATCTGATTCCGCCTCAGTCCTTCTTTTCGGTGAAGTCGGCATCAACCACATCATCATCAGTAGAGCCATCAGAACCGGAAGCACCTTCTTCTTCCTGAGCTTTCTGCTCTTCCTGTGCTTTCTGATACAGTTTAGTGGTAACGCCGAATACCGCCTCTGTTAACTGTTCCATCTCTTTTTTAATAACTTCAGTATCATCATTCTCAAGAGCTTTCTTCACACTCTCAACTTTTTCTGATATTGTAGTCGTATCCTCAGAATCCAGCTTCTCTTCATTCTCTTTAATCAGTTTTTCTGCCTGGAAAACTGCCATGTCAGCATTGTTTCTTATCTCAATCTCTTCTTTTTTCTTGAGATCTGATTCCTCGAACTTCTTTGCGTCCTCTACCATCTGATTTATCTCATCATCAGATAGCTTTTTGCTGCCCTTAATCGCAATGGCCTGTTCATTCCCGGTTCCCATATCCTTTGCACTGACATTGATGATACCATTTGAATCAATATCAAAGGACACCTCTATTTGAGGGATACCACGTGGAGCAGGAGGAATGCCGGTCAGCTGAAACTTCCCAAGCGTGAAGTTATCTGCTGCAAGCTTTCGTTCACCCTGGACTACGTGAATCTCCACACTCGTCTGATTGTCTGCGGCGGTAGAGAATATCTGACTCTTTTTTGTTGGGATTGTGGTATTACGCTCAATGAGAGGTGTTGCAATTCCCCCAAGGGTTTCAATACCAAGTGTTAACGGGGTTACATCCAACAGAACAATATCACTGGTCTCACCTGCAAGAACGCCACCCTGAATAGCTGCCCCTGCGGCAACACATTCATCAGGATTAATACCCTTATCTGGATCCTTGTTAAGGATTGACTTAACCTTCTCCTGCACAAGTGGAACACGCGTTGAACCACCAACCAAAAGGACATGATCAATATCCTTAGGGGTAAGACCGGCATCAGACATAGCCTGTTTTACAGGACCAATCGTCTGCTCCACAAGGCTTCCAACGAGCTGCTCAAATTTAGATCTTGTCAGATCAATATCAAGGAATTTTGGTCCTGACGAATCGGTTGTGATATACGGCAGATTAATGTTGGTCTTCATGGTCTGAGATAGTTCTATCTTTGCATTCTCAGCCGCATCACGCAGGCGCTGCATTGCCATGGGATCCTTTGAGAGATCAACGCCCTCTTTCTTCTTGAATTCCTCAATAAGATATTCACATACTTTCTGATCAAAGTCATCCCCGCCAAGATGATTGTTTCCTGCCGTTGATTTAACCTCAAAGACACCATCGCCCAGTGTCAGGATAGAGACATCAAATGTCCCACCACCGAGATCATACACGATAATGGTTGCATCCTCTTCTTTATCAATTCCATATGCGAGAGCACTTGCAGTTGGTTCATTAATAATCCGCTCAACATCAAGACCTGCAATTTTGCCTGCATCTTTAGTTGCCTGACGCTGGGAATCATTGAAGTAGGCAGGAACGGTGATAACTGCTTTTTTAATCTCAACACCGAGATAGGCTTCTGCATCAGTTTTAAGTTTCTGCAGGACCATTGCAGATATCTCCTGTGGAGTGTATTCCTTTCCACTCAGGGTATACTTTTTATTTGTTCCCATACTCCTTTTAACGGATATCACGGTTCCATGAGGATTTGTCACTGACTGACGCTTTGCAAGACTTCCAACCAGACGTTCCCCATCCTTTGAAAAAGCCACAACTGATGGTGTCGTGCGGCCTCCTTCAGCATTGGGTATGATTGTCGCCTTTCCTCCTTCAATGATTGCCATACATGAATTGGTAGTACCAAGGTCAATACCCAGAATTTTTTCTGTAGCCATATTATTACTCCTGTGATCCTTTCGATACAATTACTTTTGCGTGTCTAATTATTTCGTCATCTTTACAGTACCCGCGACAGGCAACATCAATGATGATGCCTTCCTCTTTATCTGAAGGAATATACGCAATTGCTTCATGTCGTGAAGGGTCAAATTGCTCTCCTACAGATGTAAAGGATGCGATTCTCTGACGATCCAGAATGGAATCCAGTGCTTTTTTAAGATGTGTCAGTCCTTCCTGAGATTGCGACCCTTCATTTGAGAGAGCACGCTCGAAATTATCAGACATCTCCAGCAGATCCTTTGCAAAGGATGAGACTACACTCTTCGTGCGAATCTCAAGATCGCGAATACTTCGTTTTCGAACATTTTCAAGATCTGCAGCAAGTCGCAGGTAATTCTCATGAAGCTCATCATAGCGTTGCTGAAGTTCTGCCAGAGGATCAGGCATACTTGTTTCTTCCTCCTCCATTCCAGGTTCTGGTCCGGATTGTTCTTCAGTGGTATCGTCATCTATGACATGCTCATCTGCGGGCTTGTTCATGATTCTTCACTATATCTATTGTATTGTAGTTCTATATATAATTTTTTGCTATTTTGGGAATGAATGCTTATAAATTAACTGGCACACATAAGATGAAATGTGGTGAATTTGACGATAAATGAAAATTCATTGGGAATTCGAAGGGATTCGGATCCTTGCATATCATTTACCTAAAGTTAGGATGACGCATGCAAGAGATACACCTCCATCAAAAAGGGGCCATCCTACCATAAAGACTATCTCTGCACCCTACCTGAGATTCCAATGAGAGAAATATAATAATCTTTTATGATATTTCAGAAGCTTGACGGTTAAACTCTGTGCCGGCAACGGATCAATGGAAAAGACAACTCTTATTTCGAAGACAGAACACAAAGAACTAACACCAAGGTCCTGAAAATTTGTGCCAGTTCTCCTGATCCCTCATCATAAAACCAGCTAAATGTGTCATCAGGATGAAAGGACTTTTTTTTCCCCAAACTCTCCAAATATCACGTATTGGAATAATTAGTATTCCATACTGATAACTCCATACCAGATCTAAAATGAGTATACTTAATTCAGATCAGTATCATGTAGACTATTTCCGGATTATGTCTAATAGAGACAAATACCAATAGTATACCATGAAGCGGGCTCTTCTCTCAGTATGGAACAAGGAAGGAATACAGGAATTGGCAACAGCTCTCCATACAGCAGGTATTGAAATCCTCAGTTCAGGGGGCACCGGAAAAACACTACAGGCAGCAGGTATTCCATATATAGAAGTATCTGATTATACCGGTTCACCTGAGATGATGGATGGTCGGGTAAAGACACTGCATCCACGAATACATGGGGGATTGCTCGGCAGAAAGGGAACAGATGACAGGATTATGGGAGAACATAACATCCTGCCAATCGATCTCCTCGTTGTCAATCTCTATCCCTTTGAAGAGATGATGAAACAAGCCTTGGAACTCGAAAAATTGATAGAGTTTATTGATATCGGGGGACCAGCAATGATACGGGCAGCAGCTAAAAATTACAAAGATGTTACGGTAATTATTGACCCTGCAGACTACTCCCTGATTATTCACACTCTTACAAAAGGGGGTCTCTCCCAGGACCAGCGACTGGGTCTGGCTAAAAAAGTTTTTGCCAGAATGGCTGCATATGATGGCACAATAAGTAACTACCTCTATAGCATTGATACAGATTTTCCTCCAGTCTGGAACGCCCAATATCAAAACGGCAGAATACTTCGCTATGGAGAGAACCCACACCAGAAAGCAGCAGTGTATGGAACAGAAGGAATAGCAGCTGCAATTCCCGTACAGGGAAAAGAGATGTCATATAATAACTACCTTGACCTCGCAGCTGCGGTAGATCTGTTACGGGAGTTTACCACCTGCACATCAGTCATTGTCAAGCATAACAATCCCTGTGGAGTTGCTACAAGAAAAGCACCACTTGATGCGTATATCACTGCACGTGACTGCGATCCGACCTCTGCCTATGGATCAATAGTCGCTCTTAACGAGGAAGTAGATGAAGAGCTGGCAGCAGCGATAGCATCGACTTTTGTCGAAGTCCTGGTTGCTCCTTCTTTCTCAACAAAAGCACGTGAAATACTTAAGAAAAAAGAAAATTTAAGGATAATATCACTTCCATCACCAGTACCTGGTCCTGAAATCAGAAGTATTGACGGAGGGGTTCTTATACAAAAGACACAATACAGCCCTGAATCCTGGATTGTCGTTACTGACAGAGACCCAACTGCCGAAGAAGAAGAATCAATGCGGTTTGCCATAAAAGTGTGTAAACATACAAAGAGTAATGCCATCGTCTTTGCCAAACCTGACCGCGCACTGGGAATCGGAGCAGGTCAGATGAACCGGGTGGAATCCGCAAAAATTGCCATTATGAAAGCAACTGAATCACTAACAGGCTCAGCTGTCGCATCAGATGCATTCCTGCCATTTTCTGATACATTACAAGTTGTTGCAGATGCCGGTGCTACTGCTCTAATTCAGCCAGGCGGTTCTATCAGAGACAATGAAGTCATAGAAGAAGCAAACAAGCGTGGAATGGCAATGATATTTACCGGTGTCCGTCATTTCAGACATTAGTAATTTTCCCGGAACTCCACACAATCCAAACGTTATTGTGTCAATAATCATGCTTATAGCAGAGAAAACGCATTTTTTAAATCCACAATTTTTTGTAAGGTGTACGTAACAACAATCCTGTGAGGTTACCCATCCCCCATATGCCATGGGAATTAATTATCTTACAGGAATTTCCCGGACCTTACGGGTTTATCCTTAATACTGTTATTCTTCATCATCATGTTACTACTGCATAATAAGCAAAACCAGGGCCGTTATTAATACCCAGATTATTTATATCACAACAGAGAAATCAATCATTTATGTGTAAACAAACGCGAATTCTGGCTCTCCTGCTTATTATTCTGATGATAAGCATCTCATTTGGTGTCTGTTCAGCAGCATCACGACCAGCAGATCTGACCATTTCAAAATTGGAAGTTCAGGTAATAAAAAGAGATTCAGGAAATACAATAGAAGTAATTACTGATCTTTACAACCAGGGAGGAAACCCGACAGATCCGGTAAGCATTGATTTTTATCTGGTAAATGAAGCATATGTAGATGATCCCACACTACCGAATGCCTATTCACTCTGGGGAGGTTTTTCTGATGTAACCGATCCAATAGGTGTTAAACAATACTACCAGGACGTGGCATTCTTCCCGCTTCCTGATATCGATCAGATGGATAACTTTTACATCCTTGCAGAAGTGAATGCAGATAAGGAAATGGAAGAGATGTCATATGCTAACAACCAGAAAATTACCACTTATGCAGTTCCTGGTATCGGGAAACAGGGCCTGACCAATCCGGAACGTGTACCGGTTGCACGACCTACACTTGTTGTCAGACCCCAGTCAGGAGATTATGGAAAACCAGATCTTATGATCACTGATCTCGATGCATACATACGTATTCGTGGAACAAACAAAGAAGTTGCAATATTTACAGATTTATATAATATAGGGACAGGGCCATCAGGTGAGACAACATTAGACATCTGGCTTGTCAATGACGTATATCTCAATGATCCCACCAGTCCTGCTGCTGAAAAATACTCATTCGGACACAAGGAAATCCTCGATTTCATTGACCAGCGTATGATCTACACAGATACAACCTATAATCCACTTCCAAAGATTGATACAACCAACCCCTATTATGTAATGGTTCAGGTCAATCCGGATTCCTCAATGGCCGAAGATGATTATACAAACAACCTTGCGGTAACGACATACCCAATTTCTGAAGATGGAGGAAAGAGAGCAGACGAGATAGAAGGTCTTTCCAGACCAGGTGCAGCAAAAGAAGGCGTAATGGAGTTCCTTGAGACCGGACTTACAAGTCTTGATGACATCGATGATCTCATTGATCTCACCAACACCGCAGCATCGGAGGGGCAGGTTACAAAGACATCAATGTACGCCACCCAGTTAAAAACAAATGCTCAGTTTGCCTATATGAATCTGGATAACATGCAACTGAGTGATGAAAACCGGTTAATCGGTTATGATCTCCTGCGATACTTTGAATTCCTAGAAAAAGCTGCAGAAGACTATGCAACGTATACCACGTCACCAGGTCCCTCTGGATCATTTTCAGTAAGTGAAGGTGAAAAGTACCTGTCTGATGCAAAAGAACAAATCGCCAGCGCAAACACATATCTCACCACTTTTCTTTTAAATATCGGAAACTGGGACTTTTCGATGGCAGGAGGAGAGAAATCATCAGAGGAATGGACACAATATTACCTGGACCGGTATGATACACTCATCAGTAAGATGAAGACCTACAAAGAAGAAACAGCAGCACCTACACCAACACTTCCAGAGGTCAGAAGAAGTAATGCACTGATGCAATCAACCTAAAAAATATTTTTGACCTTTTTTAATAATAGTATCACTCATCCCACAATAGTATTAGATATACTCATACAACAGAGAAAGTCCGAATTTTACGCCCTGATTGGTAATGATACCATCACAGCACGTGTCTTTTTCTGAATTATATGCATACCAGAAATAAATGTAAGTGTTAGTTTTCAGATTGCCATAATTATAAGGACACTCAATATCTGCTCACTATAGTATATACAGGCAATATTTTTCATCTTCTGCAACATCTCAATTCACACCACTTCCTTTTTCCGTGCTGAAAAAAATATCAAACCTATATCTTATTGCCTTGTATTCTGATGTATGTGTATGACCCAGTGCTATCCAATTCGGGAACTCATGCAGATAATGGTCTCCTCTATCGGGACAATAACAGGATCCCTTTCAGATGAAGAGACAAATTCTTTTCTGATGCTGATTGAGCAGGCAGAACGAATATATGTGTCTGGTGCCGGGAGATCAGGGTTCGTCGCAAAAGCATTTGCAATGCGCCTGATGCATCTTGGTATGACGTCTTATGTAGTAGGAGAGACAGTAACTCCGGCATTTTTAAAGACTGATACCCTTATTGCCTTTTCCGGTTCGGGAACAACCGACTCAATTCTTGAGGTTTGTCAGACCGTACATAAGATCGGGGGAACACTCTGCCTGATAACAGCGACCCGGAACTCACCGATGGCAAATCTTGCTGACAAACTTGTTATCCTTGATACTGATGAGGCCGGATACATACAGGAAGGTCCTGACCATTTTGATATCAGACAACTTACCGGAGAGCATAGATCACTATCCCACCCCTGTGCACCTCTTGGCACTCTCTTTGAGACATGTGCACTCATTCTGACCGATTCCATCATCACTGCACTGATGGAGATGAAACATTGCAGCATGGAAGATATTGTCCATAGATATACTAATATGCAGTAAACAAATCGGGAGAAAATAGGTTTTTGAACACATAGAGACTTAATTATACCATCACTTTAGCATAAGCATATATTTTCCTGATTCACAAAAATATCAATACCAGGTGATTCGGAATTGAGATACTTTCTTAATCCCTTATACTCATATCTGAATCTGTTTTTTTAGATGTGAACAATCTTTTGACTCCTAGTATACC
>CAYRYR010000104.1:0-9384 GCA_964428385.1 uncultured Methanoregulaceae archaeon | reverse complement strand
ATATTTGATAAGGATGATAAAAATCAGTAGCGATCACGCAACGCTGTTCAGGACTTGGTTTACTCACATAGAACGGAACAATCCTGGTCCTTATCACAAAAATAATCAACGTCTGAGTGCATATCGATTCAATAAACCATGCCGTCTGAAAGAGTGTTGCATCAGCATTAAAGATGAATAACAGAATAAAAAACGTGATAAAATCAAAAACAGAACTAATCGGACCAAATACAAAGATAAACTTCTTTATAAATTCAATATCCCATTTTTTCGGTGTTTTGATGTAGGACTCATCTACATTGTCAGATGGAATCGCAGATTCAGATATGTCATACATGAGATTATTTAGCAGTATCTGAATCGGGAGCATTGGGAGAAAGCCAAGGAAAAAGGAAGCTCCGGCAACACTAAACATATTTCCAAAGTTCGAACTCGTGCCCATCAGAATATATTTCATAGTATTGCCAAATGTCTTTCTTCCTTCAAGAACCCCGTCATACAGAATCCGGAGATCATTTTTAAGCAGAATAATATCTGCAGATTCTTTTGCGATATCTACAGCATTTTCAACAGATATTCCCACATCTGCTTCCCTGATTGAAGGAGCATCATTAATACCATCACCCATGAAACCAACCACATGTCCATTTCGTTTCAGGGAATTCATGACACGGTTCTTTTGAATCGGTGTCATCCGGGAAAATATCGTAACATTTCCGACTACCCGTGAGAGAGTTTCCTGGTCCATATGTTCTATCTCCCTGCCTGAAAGAACACCTCTGACCGGGAGCTCAATAAGTTCACAGGTCTTTATAGTTACCAGGTCATCATCACCGGTGAGAATTTTTAATTCTATTCCGGTTGCGGCTAATAACTGTACAGATTCCTTTGCACTCTCCTTAGGGGGATCGATAAAGGTGACTAAACCAAGTATTACCATCTCCTTTTCATCACCAGAAGTATAGCGACTTTGATCACCCTTTAGGGAACGATAGCAAATTGCAAGCGTCCGAAATCCCTCTCTGCTCTGTTTCTTATATAAACTAAGTATCAGTTCCCGATCTGTATCTTCTAACGGGGTGATAGTACCGTTTTTATCAATCGAAGTACATATCGCAAGAATCTCTTCAGGTGCTCCTTTCGTTATCAGGAAGTACCCGGATTCATTGGATACAACCACTGAAGTTCTCCGGCGAATAAAATCAAAGGGTATTTCATCAATTTTCTGATATTTTTGAATATCTTCAGACTGAAATGCAATAATAGCCTCGTCAAGAGAATTTTTTAAGCCGGTGTGGAAATAACTGTTGATATATGAGAATAGCAGGACTTTTTCGTTATCATTTCCATCTGTATCCAGATGTTTCATGAGGGCAATTTTATTATCTGTGAGTGTACCTGTCTTATCAGTACAGAGAACATCCATACTCCCAAAGTTCTGAATCGATTCAGGATGCTTCACAATAGCCCCTTTCTTAGACATCGCAATGGCCCCTTTTGTCATATTTAATGAAAGTATCATTGGGAGAAGTTCAGGGGTCATTCCAACAGCGAGAGCAACAGAAAACAGAAGTGATTGGAGGATGTCCTGCTTAAAGAGGGCATTGACAAAAAAGACGATTATGACAAGACTAAAGACAAATTTTGACATGAGATAACTGAATTGTTTAAGACCATGCTCAAATTCGGTCTCAGGAGGTCTTTGAACCAGGGTTTTTGCGATTTTACCATATTCAGTGGTAAGACCGGTTCTCGTGATTATTGCTCTGGCTGTTCCACTGATAACAGATGTTCCAAGAAATACGTAATTTTCTGCTTCAGCCAAGGGTGTATTCGGATCTGGAAGAGTTTCACTTTTAAGAACTGGATATGGTTCACCGGTAAGTGATGATTCATTCACAAAGAAATCACGTGCTGATAGGAGTCTGGCATCAGCAGGGATCATATCACCAGCAGTAAGTGATATCAGATCTCCGGGGACAAGGTCAACGATAGGTATCTCCTGCTCGTTATTATCCCTGTACACACGTGCCCGGGTAATTATTTTTTTAATGAGTAACTCTGCAGCGTTTTCAGCCTTGTATCTCTGGAAAAAATCCAATGTGACACTTATCAGGATAATACTGATAATAATTGCTGCATTTGTGATCTCATCAACCACTATTGAAATAATTGCCGCAAAAAGTAAAATCAGTACAAGAGGATTTTTAAATTGTTCTAAAAAAACAAGGATTAAAGACTGCTTTTTTTTACTGATCAGGTCATTTTTTCCATACAAAAGAGTATGAGCGTCAGCCTCACTGGTGGTCAGTCCCTGGGCAGATGAGCTGAGAGCTACATAGAGATCTTCAATTGGAAGGGTGTGAAAGCTGGTACCAGATGTTTGTTCAAATTTTACGTTGTTACTCATAGATTCCACCCGCCAACAGAAATCCGGTTATATAAACTGCTCTGATATTACCTTGTCAGAGGATAGTCACCAATTCTATCAGGGGTTTTCAGAGTTACAGGCAAACTTACCTGACCGTTTGTCATTTTCTATTTAGTGCGATTAACGTGCAGGTTCTTAAATAACCTTCGTTTTTCTTCTATTATAAGAAGACGCTCTGCAGGTACTATGATTGAATCTGGTAGTTTTCCATTGGTATTATCATCTCAAACCGTGCCCCTTTTCCCGGTTCTCCATTCTCGCGGATAACAATATTGGTTATATTGAGGATTTCCCGTGAGAGGGCTAATCCAAGCCCGGTATTTTTTCCAAAGCCCCGCTCGAAAATTTTTTCTTTCTCATCAACCGACACACCATAACCGTCATCCTCGCATACAATAGTAAAATCTTTTTCCGATTCCGGTTCAATAAACCGTATTGTAGTAATTTTGCCTCCATATCGTATTGCATTGTCTATCAGATTATAAAGTACCTTACTAATAAGCAGATCTGCATATACCTTCAATGTACCTGATATTTCATTTTTTACTACTATATCTCCACCATGAGATCTTCAAGTATCATCTCTCCCCAATACCGCAAATTTAAGAATCAAAACCGTCATATCTCTACATGAAAGATGGACGTACTCGCATTGCTCAGGCAACACGAACCGATCATAAAAAAGCAATTTGGTGTTGCAAAAATCGGCATATTTGGCTCTTTCATACGAGGAGAGGAGCGGCCTGATAGTGATGTGGATGTACTGATAACATTCCGAAAAGGGCAAAAGACCTTTGAAAATTATATGGACTGTAAATTTTATTTAGAAGATCTATTCGAAAGAAGAGTAGATCTGGTAATGAAAAGCACGATTAAAACACGGTTCAAATCAAATATTCTCAGTGAGATTGTATATGCATAGAACTGAACTCCAGTTCCTTGATGATATTTTTGAAGCGATACACAATATTAAAGAAGACTCAGCTGACATATCCTTTGACGAATTTAACGCTGATCGGAGACGAAAAGACGCTGTGATCCGTAACTTTGAAATTATTGGTGAAGCAACAAAGAAATTATCTGATGATCTGAAGGCCCGCCACCCCACAGTTGCATGGAAACGGATAGCAGGGCTACGGGATGTTATCGCTCATGGGTACTTCCGTGTTGACTACGAGCTCATATGGGGAATTATTACCAATACTCTACCTGAATTCAAAACTGCAATTATAAAAATAAGAAAGGAAGAACAACAGCGTGAAAAAGAATTATTGAAGTGATACCTGATATCAGAAAATAATAACTGCTGTATACAACTTGGTTTTGCTCATCCACCAAAGAATTATAGAGTCTGTGAAATTTACTTATAGATGGTTCTTCCTTTGAAAAAAAACCAATGATAAAGGTAGAAAGGAATTCTACAGGAAATATCTTTCTGGATCGAATGATAAATTGAGAATAAACTGCCGAGCGATCTATTTCTTGAAAACCCAGTTTCCACCAGTTTTTTCTCAAACAAACCGTATTTAGTGCTCCGTTGGCAAACCAGGAGCACTCGACCAGGATAATAAATATAGCTATCGGATTAGTACATGCGAAAAATCTGGACGGTGGACAAGGTGTTAGGCAGGATGTTTTGTAACCCGGGCTATTCTTTAACCGATAACATATGAAAATGTTTGTGATTGCTTATATATCCCAAATAAAAGATGATAGTTGGGAAATACATACTACTTCAACCGGATTTACCTGGATCCGACCAATACTAATACTTTTACAGAAATAGATCCCGGATCCTTCTTTTGATATTCGATATGAATTTTCGTCGCTACTCAGGCATAAGCTGTTTTTGGTGAAATTATCATTTGAACCGATTGATTATTCCATGATTCTCCTGGCATCCAGGGTCTTTGCTTTGTTGCAACCATTATGCCATCGATCACAGAAATATTATTTTTCTGCATCGTTACAATAAAACTTCGAATTCTTAAAAAAATGTAAATCCATCTTCACTCCTGAAAAACCGGATACCTTCATTGTTAATTTTGGCATCCATATCTATCATTGAAACTGCCAGGATACAAGAGAGATTTCGTATTTTCAGGGAGAAATAAACCCATAACTATATCATTTCAAACAAACATTTCTCTGTAGTCGAGTACGATACTTATGATCAAAGTCGTTGCAGTGGATGATGAACCCGCTTTTATCGAGGTTCTGGATTTATATCTCAAATCGTACGGTGATTTTGATATTGTTACCTATACGTCCCCTGATGAGGCACTTTGTAATATCATATCAGAACATGCAGATGCCATTGTATCAGATTACCTGATGACAGAGATGGATGGTATTACCTTTTTTAAGCAGGTACGGGCTAAAATACCCAATATTCCGTTTCTCCTACTCACCGGCATGGAGGATACCAGTCTCATCCTTGAGGCGATGAATGCCGGAGTGGATTTCCTTCAGTTTAAATCAGAAGATCCTTCCATCCTCTTTACTGATATTGCACAAAAGATAAGGAGTGCAGTGGAAAAATATCGCGCACAACAGGAAACTCAGGAAGGAATACGGCAACGGGATCTGTTTATTACTATTCAGCGTGATCTGATGTATCGTCTCTCTGCTGCTTCGACCCTTAAACAGGCATCAGATGCCTGTCTCTCTTCCATACAGTTTCTTGCAGGTTGTTCAGGCGGAAGTATTCACCATGTAAATCCGGTTACAAAAAAGGTGGATCTCCTCATGGCCGATAATCTCCCTTTTGATCAGCAGAACCAGTTTACCTATGGTTCTCTTCATGAGATTCTCTACACAGGAAAAACACAGTACTATACTGATAGGAAAGAAACAGGAGAAGAACTGGTAACCGGCGGTCAGATCCCAATTTTTGGTGGTGACCAGGTAATAGGCGTGCTCTCGTTTATGATGGATGAACCCCGGGTAATTGACCTGAATACCCGTGATACCATGGAGATACTTGTTTCTCTTTTTGGAAATGCTATCATCAGAATTCGTACGGAAGAAAAGGTCAGGATACGGCAGGATGAACTAAACGAATTGTATATAGCAATGGAAGAGCTCGTCATTGTTATTGATATGGATGGGACCATCTTAAATGTCAATCCGGCAGTGACCCGGATTCTTGGATATCTTGAAGAGGAACTTATCGGCGAACCAATACATATCTTCTATCCCAAGGAGAACAGGGATGCTATTATCTCTCAGTTCCTTGACCTGACCGGAGCCGGTGGAAAGATACAGAACAGCTACCCATTCCAGGCAAGAACAGGTGAATTTGTCCCGGTTGAGACCAGGGGAACATTAGGAGTCTGGGGTGATCGGCAGGTTCTCTTCTGCATCAGCAGGGAGATCGGTGAGCGTCTGGAGGCTGAACGAAATCTCCACGAATATTATGAGCGGATACAGGCTATCCTCTCATCCTCAACTGCACAGATAACGATGAAGGATGAGAACCTTCGGTATCTTGCTACCAACCAACAGTTCATTGACTCGCTTCGTTCTGATATACAGTCAGTTGAGGGAATGACCGATAAAGAGATCTTTCCTGAAAAATTGGCATCTATCAGAACACAAGTTGATATGCAGGTTATCGCTGGGGATATACCTATCTATAATATAGAAGAGGAGATTAAGAACGAAGATGGGAATTTAATATGGCTGGTGACATCAAAAGTGCCGGTTCATGATCAGAAAGGGAAAGTTACCGGGGTTATAACAACGTCCATGGACATAACCGATTTGGTCAGAGCAAGACAGGAGCTGGTTAAACGAGACGAAATTTTAAGCTCTGTCAGTTCTCTTGCATATCATCTTGTCAGGAGTGAAGACTGGGAATCGTGGATACCAGAATTTCTTGCTCATCTTGGTGAGACAACCAAAAAGGATTGCCTGTTCTTTGCCCGTATTCTCCCGGGTGATGAGACAGCATCATGTCCCATCCTGTATGAGTGGTGGAAGGAAGAACCAGATGCCCGGGTAAAAGAGAATTATGCAATTGCATCAGGTGCATTCATAGTCCATCTGATTAATTATCTCACAAAACAACCTGCAGTTCAGGGATATAAAAAAGATATCCCCCCGGAGGTATTACGTCACTATAAAGAATTGCCTCCATCTTCATACCTGTTCCTCGCAATCCATACTTCTGAATCACTCTGGGGGGTCATTGGGTTTATCAATCACTATAGTGATCAGAAGATGACATCTGCAGAGGTGGATTCCCTGATTACCGCCTCAGGAATCATCGGTTCGGTCATTGAAAGAGCCCAGACCGAAGAACTCTTCCACAGACCGGTGGAACGCTCGCTAGTCGGGGTATATCTGATGCAGGATGATCACTTTGTGTATGTAAACCCCAGAATGTCAGAAATTCTTGGATATCCCCGCGAAACCCTGGAAATAATGCCTTTTACTCTCTATTTTCATCAGGATGACTCTCTTTTTGCAATCGAAAACCATCACAGGGTCATTGCAATACCTGATGCAACTGATGATTATGAGGTCCGGGCAATAACTGCTGATGGCAGAGTTATCTTTCTTGAAAACCTCATCAGTCAGTTCAGATATCACGGACGCCCGGCAGTCATCGGCAGCATTATGGATATTACCGCACGGAAACAATCAGAATCCAGTCTTCGCAGGTCTTTGCAGGAAAAGGATATTCTTCTACGAGAGGTTCATCACCGGGTGAAGAATAATATGCAGATAATAGTGAGTCTGCTTCGGATGCAGAGCAGTATGATAGATAGTCCGGAGATTGTAAGTGTTTTAAATGAGAGTAAGAACCGGATCCTCTCGATGGCTATTATTCACGAGAAGTTATACCGGACCGATAACCTGACCAGTGTGAATCTGCTCGAATACATCAATTCTCTGGCAAATACCATGATATCTGACTTCTCCCTGGATGAGTCAAAGATAACATTGGATCTGGTCTGTGATCCGAGGATAGAGATGACAATAGATGCCGGCATTCCATTTGGCCTTATCTTAAATGAGCTTCTGACAAATACCTTCAAACATGGTCTGACTTCCCATGAGCAGGGTTCTATCTCGATTTCAATTATTCATACGAATGACGGATGGCTCACGATTACGTACCGTGACTCTGGAAAAGGTCTTCCTGACGGATTTGTTCTGGAAAATAGCGATTCACTTGGGATGCAGCTCATTATGAATCTGGTATTTCAGGCAAGTGGAGAAGTTACGATGGAGTCAGATAACGGAATTTTAGTTAATTTGAGAATTCCCATGAAAGAAGGTTTTATTATCGGAGAGGTATCAGATGCCACAGGGGAGTAAGATCCTGATTGTTGAAGATGAGATGATAATCTCGATGGAGATCAAACAGAAGCTGCACGGGATGGGGTATGTTGTCGTCGGCCAGGCAATAACTGGTGAGTCTGCCATTCAAAAGGCCGGAGAGACAAAGCCTGATCTTATTCTCATGGATATCAGGCTTAAAGGGGATATGGATGGAATTGTGGCAGCAAAACGAATTATGGATCTCTATGATCTCCCTATTATCTTTTTAACTGCTCACTCTGACAAAGCCACGCTTGAACGGGCGATTGCAGTATCTCCATCGGGGTATCTGTTAAAACCCTTCAAAGAACGGGAGCTCATGACGAATATCGAGATGAGCCTGCACAAACACCGGGTCATGCAGAAACTGAGGGAAGAGGTACGGCCGGAAACAGCTCCCGGGATCTATAAGGATCTCTCGTCTTTTCCGATACCTCTCGTGGCAACCACGAAAGCTGGTATCATTGAATTTGTTAACCCTGCCGCAGCAGAACTTGCAGGATATGTACCTTCTGAGTTACAGAATAAACCCTATACTATTTTATTTGGAGAACAGACTCATGCACGGGATGTTCTGAAAGAACAGACAGATTCATCTCTGTACCACATCATAATGCCGGATC
Source organism: uncultured Methanoregulaceae archaeon (assembly GCA_964428385.1). Taxonomy (GTDB): domain Archaea; phylum Halobacteriota; class Methanomicrobia; order Methanomicrobiales; family Methanospirillaceae; genus JAFGOM01. The sequence goes on along the minus strand of CAYRYR010000104.1, from coordinate 999 downwards.
AGATAGCTCTTAGAAAACGGGGAGGAAGTGAGATTCCGGTAACGGTATCGGTTGGCCTTATCACCGGGGAGACACAAGAGGAGACACGCAATCTTTTCCTTATTCATGGCCTGGAGGCAGTTGATACCACAGCATCACATCTGGGGCCCGGGATGATACAACACCTGATGCTTTTCACCGCAGCACTAAAACTCCCGGCATTTGTTATTGATAAGAATATGCTCCTTGCCGGATACAATCAGCTGTTTGCAGACCTTGCCAGAAAAGCGGGGATAAGTCAGTATAAGCTCAACCGTCCTCTCTTTGAAACCGAAAATTTTCAGTTATTTGCAGATATGCAGGACTTGCAGGAGATTTTTAAGTCAGGGGATCAAGAGATACGAATCAAGAAATTTAAAACTGGTGAGAATATTACTTTCATCCAGTTTACCAGGATCCCGCTCAAGAAAGATGATGCGACAACGCACATTGCCACGGTTCTGCATGATGTCACAGCTGAGAAACAAGCAGTATATGAAGTCGAGAAGATAAAAACCGTCTCTTCTGATCTCTTTTCTGCGTTTGAAAAACTCATGGTGCTCTACCAGGAGATTAAAGGGCCATTTTACGAAATGATAAAGAAAATATTAGAAGAAGAGAGCAGATCTGAAAAAGAGGTGACTGATTGGGCTTTTCGACTCTCTCAATTACTGTCAGACCTTGATATCGCATGGCTCGAATTTGCTGAAATCCGGGATAAGATGAAACAGTGAAACTGATGGAAACCGGGTTCTCATCTTTGAGGTGCACAAAAAAAGAGAATAGAGTACAATGCTGTTATCTGAAGTTTTCAGTTCCGGAGACATAAAAGATGTTGTCACAGCTCCCGGATTTTCGTATGAAATATCCCGGGTATAGTGATAATGTCAGTTTTCGAGAATGATGTGTTATCTGCTCAGGCTATATAACTTGAATGCCAAAAAGAAGAACGATAGGAGAGAATGACACTTTCGTTATATT
>CAYRYR010000103.1:0-9605 GCA_964428385.1 uncultured Methanoregulaceae archaeon | reverse complement strand
GATACAGAATGAAACAAATAATTAGTGTGCTATTTTTATTTCTCCTCCTGTGTCAGGTATCTGCGGGAGAGACGGAAATCATCTTTAATCACAGTCAAGAAATGCAAAAAGATAGTATCTATCCCATACTTACATCTTCTTCCGGGGTCGGATTCCTGACCGACACTACCATACCACCCTCATCAGAATTACAAGAGCCTCTATTGATATCATCTGCAACCGACACAGACAAATCAACTCATTCATTAGATTCTGTCATTCATGTCGGTCCTGACAAGGAATATCATACAATATCAGATGGAATAACCCATGCATCTGATGGGGATATCATACTTATCGATAGTGGTACTTATCCTGAAGGGGTAACGATTGACAAATTGGTACATCTTTTAGCAGCAGATCCCTCTTTCCCTCCAGTCATAGATGGCCAGGGAACGGATGATCCTGTTACAATACAAAAGTCAGGAGTTATTCTACAGGATTTAGCCATTGTCAACGGAAATCGAAGTAGTACCAGATATCAATCTCATTATGGCATTACACTCAATGAGAATGTCAACAATATTCATCTGATGGGTGTTACGATATCTGATTGCCAGGGGGGAATCGGTTCAAGCGACAGTACAACAAGCAATTTGCTAATTTCAGATTCTGTTATTGTGGATATTGATGAGACTGGAATTGATTTTTTAAATATCAGCGATTCAGTAATAACCGGTTCAGAAATTCGGAACTGTTCTCCCGCAATGCTGGCTGATGAACTATCAGATTCAATTATTACAAACAATATTATTGCAAATAACCATAAAGAGGGAGGATTATCACTCCTTTTTGTATCTGGATCTGACATATCATATAATCAGTTCGATGCCAATGAAGTCTATGCTGATGATATAGATGATTCCATGAAAGCAGCACTTTATATCGACAGCCTCACTAACAGCAGTGTTTGTTATAACTCTATTATAGACACTAAGGGATTTGGACTTTCCCTGAAAAATAATTCAGGTACTCTACAGAATAATTTTCTTTCAGGCAATACACATGGAATCTGGCTCTCTGTTATGGGAGCAGATATCCCTGAAACATCAATTACTAACAACACGGTAGATACAAAACCGATACTGTATTATGCAAATCGTAACGGACTCCTCCTCGATGGGACTCAGTTTAAAGTTCAGCCTGCCTCTATTCTTATAGATAAATCAAAAGACATAACAATCAGCGATATTTCATTTCATTCTTCTGATGGGTTTGGCCTATTTGTGACAGATTCACAAAATGTAACAATTCATGACTGTGAAATATCAGGATATGTTGATCAGGGAATACTGCTGGCAGAGACAGAGGAAGGGGATGTCTATACCAATCAGATATCTGATAACGGACATATAGGAATTGGCCTTTTAAATGTATCTCACATCAAAATTAATAACAATTATGCAATCGATAACATCAACGCAATAGCAGCGATTGCCGATCTTACTTCCTCTGATATTACAAGTAATACCATTTCAGGAGGATTTATTGGAATTAATCTTGATGAGGTAGCCACAAACCCTGAAGAACCATATAGAATCGAATTTAATACCATCAATGATGCTCAAATAGGAATCGTAGCACAAGTCTCAAAATATGGCATCATTGAGGGAAATCAGATAACTAACACATCTGAATCACGCTCCTGTGGTATATCTGTCATGGGGTCTTCACATATGAAAATATCAGATAACACCATTACCGGAACAAAAGACGGTCTTCAGGTTGATGCATATGGGGGTGCAGGAAAAGCTCAACCCGCAATGGAAAATATCATTGAACGAAATAAATTCGAATCCCTAAATAAGCCACTTTTGATAGATCCAGCATCAGAATACGTATATAACAATACGTTTATGCTGAATGATTTTATTACCACACAAAACCTAGGATCTGAGGTATATGGTATGAGTTCTGATTCAAACAACTGGTTTTCTACACCTGAACAGGTCGTATACCGTTATCATGATGAGACATTTTATGGATACCTTGGTAATTACTGGAGTGAGTATCTGGGAACCGATACCAATGGGAATGGTGTGGGAGAAGAAAACTATCAGGTAGCAGGAAACAATACCGATTCATATCCCTTAATCAATGAAACATCATTCTATATCCCTGTGGACAGACCTGATTACTTCCTTGTTCTGGAATCAGGATGGAATTATGTCGCTGTTCCAAAGACCCTCTGTGAAGGAAAGAATACCGGAGAAATCTTTTCTGATCTCAATACCGGAGGCCGAAGTATCGTAACATATAACCCCATTTCAGAACAATGGGATGTTATAACAAAAAACACGCCTATTGAGCCCCTTTTTGGGTACTGGATATATGTAACAGAATCAAGTTCTCTGGGTCTTTATTTCAGAGATGACCCAATTTATCCACCACCAAAAAAAGATGTGTACAAAGGATGGAATGCCATCGGATTTTCAGGACTCGTAGCAACGTCAGCACGGGATACACTTCTTTCTGTGCAGGACATCTGGGCGACTGCCATCGGATTTAATGCCAATCTGCAACGATATAACATTTCCATTATCAATGGAGGAGACGGCATCCATTCAGATACCCAATTGTTGTACCCGGGAACTGCATACTGGATCTGGATGAATCAGAATGGTACTCTTTCATCCATCTTTGAATCCTCATATCCTTGATTATGAAATACGGAGATACTAATTCCGGGACTCCTTTTTCCAGTATGCAGAATCTGTCACTTTTTCAGGTAATAACGAACTGCGACAACAGTATTACCTAAAACGCTGGTAATTGTTGATCGCAAAAACACGATTGAAAACCTCTTTTACTAACCAGGGAAATATGGAGCTTAAAGAAAATCAGAGCCATATATCCATTTTTTGATACATGAAATCTGCATCGCTATCAAGCGATATACATAATACTTCTGTGTTTGTCATGCATCAGGATACATGATGCACATTCCCGTACTCCATACTGATTAGTAAATAGATACTCCATCCAACATATCAGGTTCAATACCTTTCATTTATGCAGGTGCTTCCTCTGGTCGTGCTATTAATATATTCCCTGACAGAATGATAACCTATGAACATTGTTGCTATTTCAGGTAGTCAGCATAAGAAAGGCAATACAGCAATTCTCATCTCGATGATTATTAAAGAGATACGCAACAACACAACATCAAAACACACAATATCGTTCTACTCAATCGGAAAGAAAGCATTCAAACCCTGTAAGGGCTGTAAGGCCTGTATCAAAAAAGGGCGGTGCACCATCAAATCTGATGACTGGGACCGGATTGCAAAAAAGATGCTCAAAGCCGATCTCATTATTATTGGATCACCGGTATTTTTTCATGATATTTCAGGACCTTTAAAGACATTCATGGATAGAACATACTCACTCTGGCATGCAAGACAACTGAAAGGAACACGAATCATTGCGGTTGTGGTATCAAAGAGAAGCGAAACTGCACGAGCACTGGAGTCTATTACCCTCTGGGCTCAGCTGCATGAAATGAAGATTATTGCAACTGTTTGTGGGAAGAGAGATGCTCATTTCAATATAAAGAGCAATGCATCATGTCAAAAATCAGTGAAAAAAGCGGTAAAAATAGCGTTAGGAATTACAACTTCATAAAAAAACAGATTTCATCTCGGTCCCGGTCCAGCGGGTCAGAAGTTCATGGAAAAACACCTTCTCAAACGATTTCTGTTCGCCAAAAAGAGCCAGCCTCTCAAGTGTGCAATCCCTGATACAGGTAATAACAAGGGTTGCCATAGTTTCATTAACCTCAGTAAATGTTGCCTCCACTACCCTGCTATCATAACTCCGGTCAAGATTCTCAGCAATACGCAGAAAAACTGCCATCTGACTGATTGCAGTCAGTGTCTCTGTATCTAGGGGTTGTTTGACCTCTTCAGCAGATATTTTTAACTTCTTACGATGGTTCCCAGCTATCTGGGCCATAATCTCTATCTCCTGGCGGTTAAACCCGAGAAGCGGAGTGTTAGCAATCAGATAGTATGAATGGTTCTGATGCCCTGAAAATGCAATAAACTGTCCGATATCATGTAAATACGCTGCATATTCAAGAAGTTCACGATAATAATCACTGAGCGAATGCAGACCACATGCTTTTGCCGAATCAAAGAGCAATAAAGCTAGTTCTGAAACCTGTTCTGCATGTGACTCGTTAATCAGACAGGATTTCGCAAGATGGTGCACACTCCGCCATCGTACTGGTATCTCTTCATAATAGGGAAAACCTGGAACCTTTGAGAGGAACTCAATCAAAAGACCGTCACGAAGGCTCATATCTGATCGGCGTATCTCTTTTATGCCGGTCTCTTTTAATATCGTATACAGGATAACAGCTCCCACAATAATAATATCTGCACGATCTGCACTGAGTCCTGACACTTTTCTTCGTTCACTGAATGAGAGACCACAGAGGGTGGTAATGACCTGGCGGAGTTCTTTTCGTGTCAGGATCCCATGGCGATGCTCGTGAATAAGTCCCGGCATTTTTCCAGCAATTGATTCCAGTGTGAGGATTGTTCCTGAACTTCCAAATGCAGATACTGGTCTGTGTTTTTGAACTTCACGAACCATATGTGATATCCTCTCCTGAATAAACTGGCGAATCCTTTCGACTACCTCTTCACTTACAGAATCGGTCCATCCATCAGGGAAGATAGCACTTGTTGTCCTGACAGCTCCTATCTTTAAGCTCTTTAAAACCCAGTGCTGATACTGATTACCAACAACAACTTCAGTACTTCCTCCACCGATATCAATAAAGAGGGCTTTGTCATCACCAATATCCGTTCCTGCACTGATACCACGCCATATTAATCGTGCTTCCTCCTCTCCTGATATCACGGTAAACACAATGTTGGTCTCTTCTTTCAGGAGTGCAATCACGTCGTCCTTATTCTGTGCATCTCTGATAGCTGATGTCGCCACAGCACGGATCTCTCTGACATGGTACCGTTCACAGAGCTCAAAATATCGTCTGCAGACAAGTACTGCCCGTTGCATTGCATCAGGGAGGATTCTTTTATTTGTAAATTCCCCTTCTCCCAGACGTATCACCTGCTTCTCCCTCCGAAGAATGGTAAATGAATGATTTGGATTTATCCTGACGAGAAGAAGTCTGACTGAGTTGGTTCCAAGATCAATAAACCCAAAAACCTGGGATGTTTCATCGTCAGATGACTGATAGGAATTTCTCATATTGTTTAACCACTGTGTTCAGGAATCTGTACCATGACTCCATATCAGAAAGCCGGAAATATTTTGGTGACGTGTCCTTCACATTACCTGCCAAAATACCCTCTGTTTCGAGGGTGATCATTTCCAAGCCTGACTTTTCACCCTGGTGATTGTGGTACCATGGCATCAGGAGATGACAATGAAACAGAGACTATTTCAGGATATGTACCTGAATAACTACATACCATAAGGGGAACGTTCTGATACGTTTGCCATTTCCTTTTTGTTTTCGCATTATCTGGCTGGTGCAATACCCGGGCAGGCGGGTCTGAAAGTGATTGCATCAATGGGAATCACGGTACCTTATCATCAGCATGCCTTATGATATCAAGGGGCCTTCCTTCTTTGATAATCCTCGCAAATGAAGACGGAAGATTCTTCTCATATATTGCAGTAATGGCTCTCTCCACATCATAGGGCACCCTGAAATGATAAAGGGAAAAGGGAGACAGGGTAAGCAGTGCATAACTGGCCCTTGGATCACCATCATCAGGACGGCCGACACTTCCTGTATTGACAAACCAGACCCCTTCCATCTCTATTGCAAATGCCTCGTGAGAATGCCCGGTGACAATAATGTCTGCTTTAGTATTTTGTGCAAATTCCCTCAGTCGAATCTTTGGTGTCTCTGATGTGATATATTCAGTCAGAGAATCAGGAGTGCCATGGGTTGCATATATTGTTTTATTTCGTAGTGTCAGTCTGAGGTCTTTAGGGAGTGAACCTAAATAAGCACGGTTCTCTTCTGAAATCGCGTGATATGCCCATTCCATCGCAAACTTTTTGACATGTCCCTTCGATTTTTTCCCTTTTTTCCATCGTTGTAATATGACGTCCCGGTCAAAATTTCCTATCGTACTAAGGATATGATGCCCCCGAATGGTTGTTATGACTTCATCAGGAAACGCTCCATACCCCACAAAATCTCCAACATTGATGATAGCATCAGCACCCCGTTTCCTGGCATCCTCAAGTACCGCTTCCAATGCCGGTAGATTTGCATGCACATCACCAATAAGAGCAATCGTTACCGGATGTTCAGGAGCAATATCGATGAGATGATGAAATGAAGTCTGGAGGGGGAGAGAGATAACCGCTCGTATCTGATTGAAAAAATCATCCTTCTTTAATTTGTCCCAGTATCGAACCAGATCCTGATGAAGAGCAAAACGTCTGGATAAAAGGAGATCCATAAGATAGGTAACTCCTGGCATAATCATCTCAAAAACATGAGTATTGCCAAAAAATTGTTTATGATATGCCTCTTCCTCTTCCAGGAACCGGGGAAGTAACACGTTCCAGACATCGCAGTCATGCATCTCTCCAAGAATATCCTGAAGGTTCTTAAGTGCCTTAATCTCCTCCTGTAACCTGCCGGAAAAGAGATCGTTAAATGCTTCAAGGGTATATCGAAGATGTTTTGCTGCTATCCGCATTGCATGGTGATTTTGTATCTGACTGGGATCTTTGATATATGATTCATAAAAGAGTACTTCCTGCATCGTCTTTGAGATGGCGAGGAATGCCTGTTCATAGGCATAAGGAGAATGGATATCAGCATCGTGAAGTGATGCAGACGCAATTAAGGTCTGGAGATGATCCTGCATCGACTGCATGGTCCCGGCTGCTACAAAACTTTCAACGGCCCGGATAACCGTTGGCTGTACCGCCTCACGCCTCTGTTTGAGACGGAGGAGCAGGCACTCAAGACCGATCCGATTTTCATCATATCTTAAAAGATCAGGATTTGTACCTGATGGAACCACTGCTCTCTCCCGGTTTTTGATATTGTGCCAAAACGAGTGAAACGAATATTTGCTAAAAATCCTATGATTTTTCTTCTCTGCTTTTGGGATAATCGAGAGTGAATACAAAGATATATCATATGGTTTTGTATCGGTAATATCTTCCTGGGATTCTGGAAGTGAGAAGATCGGCTTTTTCTCTTCCTTTCTTGTATGTCCGGCGATAAACTGCTCAATAAATGCTATCTGAACATCAAGATCCCTGGCATCACCAAGTGCCTGTGTAATACCCCTGATATCTCTGCGCCATTCCTTTCCTTTCGATTTGGATATACAATCGGAAAAAAGAGGTAGTGCTGCCCGTATTCGTCGGGTGGCTACCCGGCACCGATGAACATATTCAGAGTCTTCAGCACCTTTGATGCCATCAGTCTCTTTACAAAGTGCCGAGAGAAGGGGAAGAATAGTTTGTGCACCATAGAGACAATAGCCAGGATCAGTCTTTATCACAGTTCTGGTCATCAGAGGTCTATACAGTAATGGAACAACCAACCCTTATAAATGATGGTTATAAAATCGGGTGTCTGACAGGGGAAGTATTTGTATATAGTTAATGGCAAAACTTTTTAGAGAGTTTACCTTAATCTATGTAGTGCGATCAGCGTGCACGCCTTGGAATAACCGCCGTTTCACTTTGATTATTCCAAGACGTTATGCCGGGCACTATAATTCTTATCGTCTGAATGGTGAGTTACACAGAAGGAAGCACTCTGAATACATCAGAACGAGTTAAGATACCGACCGGTTTTTCATCTTCAATAACAATAAGCCTGCCAATTTCTTTTTCTTTAAACATCCTGATGACCTCCCAAAGCTGAACTGAAGAATCAGTCTGTATTACTTCTTCAGTCATTATCTCCCTGACAGAGGCATCAGTATGAGTTCCATTTGCTATTGCAGTCAGAATATCAGACATTGTTACGATACCACAGAGAAGCAAACCCTCCATAACCGGTGCACCATGAATATGGGCTTTTGTAAAGAGAGTGATAGCATCAAAAAGTGTGTTGTCGGTTTTAAGCATTTTAATGGGGTGAGACATATACCGTTTTATTGGCTCTTTTGGGAGTGAGACCATCTCAATGATGGAGATCATCAGTGCCGGTTCCACCTCATCTTTACCAAAGACCTCGCCAATAATGAGGAGCTTATTAACCGGGGTTGGGCCTATCGTAATGATATCTCCAATCTCAAACGTTCGTATACTACCTACAATACTCACCATCGCATGACAGAGTTCAGCATGAGTCAGGGTAGTAAACGCTATCTCTGATACCTTTACCCCGGCTACCTGTTCATTTCCCCGGGAAATACAGACGTCATAGTTGTCTCCTCCTTTATCAATGTTATACTCCCGGTATGCCTGAACGGTTGGATGGTATCCTCCTTTGGGTCCCGGAGTGCCATCAACAAGGCCTATTGCTTTTAAGGACTGCATCTGATTTCTGACTGTTCCCGGGTTTCTTCGAATGATAGCAGCTATCTCTTCCCCTTTGATAGGGATTGATTTCTTCTCGTACAGGCTAATAAGGGTGACAAGAATATCTTTCTGTATCAGGGAGAGATCCAACATGTTTATCATTATATGTTCATGCAGAAGATATTCCTGACGTAACGCATAGTCGTACAAAATAATAGTCAGTCATGCGAAAAAATGACATATAAGTCAATAAATTTTCAAAAGAGAACGAATTGGTATTACCTGCAAAATCTCACTGGATGCCATGACCTGATGCATGCAACCATAAGAACAGCATGCCGGTCAGAGTATCGCAATAAGTATGAAACAACTAAAAATAATTTAAAGAATTATCAACGACGATTTTAAAAGAAAACAGGATAATGGAACATAAAAATATACATCAGATCAGCAGAAAACCAAAGAAATTCTGGGTCTGTATAAAACTGTGTACAAGCGTCACTACAGCAACATTGCATGAACCAGACTGAATGGTAACCATTATCTGATTTAAAATAAGTATGAAACCCCAAATTCAGGGGTTTGTGAGAGAAAGAAAGAGGGATGTAAAACATTGAGAAGCGCCAGCCTATAGTAGGAGATGACCCAGGTATCTGACAGGTCTCAATCAAATAGCACTGCAGGACGGAACGTTAATAAAAGACATTCCAGCCAGGGCATATGGAGCCTCCCCGGTTACGAGATTGCGGAAGTAATTGTCAAAGCCGGTAGGAAATAAAAAGAGCAATCTGTTTTGATTTCAGAAGTGGTTACCCATTACCTGTAGTAAAGATACAGTAACAGTGAAAAACAGTAAAAAACCGAAGTATAATCTATTACTATTACCTGGTAATTCAGGATACAATGGTATGAAACAAGAGGTATTTCTCCAATATACCATCCTTATTTATCTGAATCCTAAATAATCACTAACAGAATGAGATAACAATCCTGCTGACTAAAAACAAGAAGAAAGCACCACATCGTGCAGTACGAAGCTTTGCGCATGATTTTAAACTTCTTTAGGGCACAATCTACGT
>CAYRYR010000102.1:0-9662 GCA_964428385.1 uncultured Methanoregulaceae archaeon | reverse complement strand
TCTTATAGTATCAGCATAGCCAGATTACCTGATTTGTCTGTGAAAAGAAACACAAATAATTATTAGCCGTTTTGATAAGGATCTGTGCAATCCTTTCTGCAAGGAAGTCCGGAATATAAGATGCGTCCTTTAATCCCATAGATACTGTACAATGAAAAGCTGAACGAATGTTAATTTCTTTTTTTTTGTATACCTGAATCTGATACCCTTGGTCTGCACAACGAGTAAGTTTTTTTACGTGTTTCCTTTTTTTATACCTTATTGATTGCATCAGACCACACGTTTATCTCATATTTCGTAATATCTGTGTACATGGAAGGACGGTACCTCAGTATCATAGGGATAATTGAGATGGCAATCTATCTGTCACTAATTGGCATCCTTGCAATAGTGCTCATTTTTGCTCTTATTGAACTCATATATCTGATATTACATGCGATTCTCAATCAATCTGATTATCTCATGGGTTCAGCAGGGTTGCTGGGCGCATTTGAGTTTTTCCTTCTTATCCTCATAGGTCTTGAACTACTGGAGACGATAAAGGCATTCCTGATGGATAAAAGAATCCATCTTGAAATTGTTCTTACCTTGGCAGCAATAGCTATTGCACGAAAAATAATTGTAATTGACCTGTTTGAGATGGATGGAATGATCCTTCTTGGTATGGGAAGTGTTATTTTATCGCTGACTGTTGGATATTATCTTGTGAAGAAGGCAGACATGAACGATAATTCAGAAAGTGGCACACCACTGATACAAAAACTCTGATACAGGTGCATCGAGATCAGATGACAGAGAATAATTACTAAAACTTAATTTTTTATTAAATACAAGCTGGAAATATTAACAATTCCCTGTAATTTATCTATTCTCTCACTGGTTATCAGTGTTTGTTGATACAATCATGATGAACTGGTCAAGAACCCATTCATTCCTGACTTCAGGGTGGAACATAACACCATACCAGGGACGGGTCTGGTGCCTCATTGCAACAACCCGCTCACCCGATATTGCAAGGGGAGTACATGAAGAAGGTATATCTGTTATGTACTTATGAAGTTCAAAGCCGCTGAACTGCTTATGTAAACCCATCAGTTCATAGGGTCCGGTTTCCAGTGATGTAATTTCCTGCATCCCGATGATTGGTTCTTCTTTTAATGTTCCTCCTGCAACCAGTGATAAAACCTGCATCCCGGCACATATTCCAAGAATAGGTATAGATGATGAAGCAATCCAGGAAAAGCGTGACATATCTGATACAAATTCGTTATCGGCAAGAGCAGTGCCACAAAGAATACAACCTTGTGTTCCTTTTAAATTCCCCTCTTCCCGCCAGTATCGAATGGTATGGCTGATATTAAGATGCATCAGGATAGTTGATATCGGGAGTACAAATTCATAATAAGAAAGTGATTCTGGGCGATATGAGAGATCTATAAGTGATATCATCTCTTTTTAGCCTCCAGGCTGGCACTGGTGATGAGATACGTTCCATGGTAGTTATGATATGATGTATCTGCAGATTGAATAGAAATCCGTTCTGTAAAAAATGGGGCATCGGCCACAAAGGTTTCATATTCCCCACCTTCTCCTGTCAGTGTTATGTGATGTCGCTCGGAAAAATCTATTAAGTCATGTAAAAGCGTCGCATCTATCCGTCGACCCAGCCATTTTTCATCAAAGGGACAGGCAAAGACACCGGTAATATACACTTCAAAACCGAGATTAATAAGGTTGTACATATATGACTTCTGATCGATATGCCATAGCGGATTAAAACACCACAGACCGATATCATAGCAGATCTGTTGTATACGTGTCGCCTGATAAACTGAGAGAATTGCTCCTGTTACCACTCCCTGTATCTGATATTGTAAAACGGCTCTTTTTATACCCTCTTTTAAATCATAAAGTTCTTCCTCTTTATTACCTGCAGTTGCATGAATGATGCATGGTACTCCTGCCGCCTGTGCCTGCATGCCCGTCAGATCAATGTTTGGCGTATGAAACATGTAGCTCTCTGTATTTGCACTGGTGATAGAGATACAGCAAATGACATCATCAGTCTTCATTGCCCGGTACCAGGCAAAAATTGAATCTTTTCCCCCAGAGAGAAGAACCGCAAGCCGCATAGTACTATTTTTCTTTCTCTCCTTATTCTAATTCTCTTTAAGAGCTTCAAAAATTATGGGATACATATAATCCTTCATACCAGTGTTGCCTGAAATATGAGAGTAATTAAGATGAGAATCCTGTTTTTAATCAGGGTCTTTTGTCCTGGAATATTAAGAGCCATATTGGTAATAGTGTATCTTTTTAGCGAATACGCCTTATTGTATGTAGTGCGTTACGTGTGCAAATCCTGTACATTGCCTCTGTTCAGATCTTCATTCAAGGGCAATGTATCTGCACGTTTTCATACCACGGTTACCGTGTTTCCGGGATTGGATAGTATTGTGTACAATGCAGTAGGAATACCATGATGATTGAGTCAATACAGATACAGGGATTTACTTCAATTCGAGAGCAGATGCTGCAACTTGGAAAGCTTAACATTCTGATTGGAGCAAATGGGGCAGGCAAATCAAATATTATCCGGGTATTTACTCTACTTCAGGCAATGATGGCAGGAAATCTGCAGGTTGCGGTCAGAAAGTCAGGAGGGGCAGAGGCACTTTTATCGCAACGGTCAGATTCGCATCGTACAATCTCTTTCTTTGTTAGAGGTTATGGTCAGGAATACCGGTGTACTCTGGTCCCTGGTACCGGCAACACACTCCTTATCGGAGATGAGATATTCTGTTCTTCTGAAGATCTTAAAAGAGATTATGCTGCCCGTCATGTACCAGAGGAGATCAAACCGGGAAGTGAAAGCCGGTATGCGATGGGTGGTGATACTTATATTTCCAATTCAGAACTGTCTCCACTTGCAACAGCTCTCACCAATATCAGAACGTATCAGATGGCCGAACTCCACCGATTAGACAGCCCCCCACTATGCAATGACTGGAATGTTCTCATAACACCTGATGCTCGTAATCTTGCGTGTGTTATAGCAGATCTGTATAGACGACATCCGCAACATTATCAGTATATTCGCGATACCATACGTCTTGCAGTTCCGTTCTTTGATGATTTTAATATTACAGGTTCTTCAAAAGAGCAAGAAAACACTCAGACGCTCGGATGGCGGGAACACCATACTGAATACATCTTCCCAATGCAGGATTTATCGGATGGTATAAGAAGGTTTATTGTGCTCTGTACCCTTCTTAACTCACCAGTTCTTCCGTCTCTCATTATCATTAATGAACCCGAAGCCGGTCTTCATCCGTATGCAATTGCTATCCTTGCAGCGCAGGTGCAGAGTGCATCAACCCGGACCCAACTGATTGTTGCTACCCAGTCAGTCACCTTCATTAATCAGTGCACGCCAGATGACCTGTTAATTGTCGGGAGGCATGCAGGAGAGACTGTGGTTAACAGAATTGATACTGATGAGATACAGGACTGGCTCAAGGACTATACTCTTGGTGAACTCTGGGAGCATAATGTCATTGGCGGACGGCCTGATAGATGAGCAGGAGGGATAAAGGGGCCCGTCTGCATATCATTGTTGAAGGGCAGACTGAGGAGACGTTTATCAGGGAGATAATACGCCCCTATCTGTATCAGTATGGCATCTCTACACACTGGCATGTCATCATCAACTCATCTCACAAAAACCGGGTATATCGGGGAGGGGTGAGCAGTGGAACGTATGGACGACTGAGAGCCGATATATTTCGTTTGATCCATAATTCTGTCTGTGTTACAACTATGTTTGACCTGTACGGCCTTCCTGGTAATTTTCCCGGGAGTGAACAGGCACTACTAGAATTAGATCCCTATAAAAAGGTCAGCATAATAGAGAACGCAATTGCATCAGATATTGATTCAAATCTTTTCATTCCCTTTATTACTCTTCATGAATTTGAATCACTTCTCTTTTCAGACATTAAAAAAATTGATGAAGTGATGCGGGTTCATGGCAAATCAAAGATAGAGGAGTTACGAGCCATACGAGATGAATATCATAATCCGGAACAGATAAATTCGCATCCAATCAGTTCCCCATCTCACCGGCTAAAGCAGATCTATCCTGGTTACCAGAAAATATCTGATGGAATTCTGATTGCTCACCGGATTCACCTATCAAGAATGCGAAATTCATGTCGTCATTTTGATAGCTGGATGCACAAACTTGAGTCTATCAGAAGACATCGGAACAGAAATGAGTAACACTCAATAATAATACATCTTTATCAAATTGCATGCAAAACGAGTAATAACGTAGGATTTATATGTTTGATATTAAGAGTATGGCAACAAAATTTTTGAGCTCACCTGAAGGACAAAAGATGATAATAGAATTTCTCACATCGTCAGAGGGACAGGCACAATTAAAACAGTTTATTGGTTCACCAGAAGGAAAGGGACTCGTCATTCAATTTGTGAACCAGACAATTGGAATGTTAAATCTGGATGAGAACACACAAAAGATGATTACAACAGCACTGAATACGGTTGCATAAAAAAACAGGGTTATCAGAGGCAGAAACATATCTATAGACAGATGATACTGCATGTACCATATTCAAATGGGACGTTTTGAATAGTGATACTGTCTATTATCCGGGAATTAGTACAGAATGTACGCATGTTCTTGCGAATGGTACATAAACATGATATTGGTCTCAATCAGGCCAAGTCTATTTTTTAAAAGTTTATATAAGTTACCCTGCCAACTGCCCTGATATAGACAACTTCTTTTTCCAGATGCGTGATATGATAGTACATGAAGATTACTATAATCTGTGATAATACCGCCATCATCAATTCAGACGTACTCGGTGAGAGTGGTTTTAGCGCATATCTTGAGCAGGATTCAGTTAGTATTCTCTTTGATACCGGATTGACCGGATTGTTTGCAGATAATGCAAAGAAACTTGGAATTTCCTTAAATCCTGATTTTCTTGTTTTATCTCATGGTCATCGTGATCACACCGGTGGTCTAATCAGACTTATTACCATGTCACTTCACCCAGATCTTATCTGTATTGCTCACCCAGATCTGTTTCTGGAAAAATGGAAAGGAGAAGAGGAATTTGGGGTACCTATTGATGCTGATTCCCTTCGGAATTATATGTGTATTACATCTTCTAAAAACCCAGTTTGGATTACTGATCAACTTCTCTATGCAGGAGAGATACCACGGTTCCATTCCTTTGAACCCCCAGAGAAAGGAAGGATGAAAATCAGAAATGGTATAAAAGAGCCGGATCTGATGCAAGACGACAGTGCACTGATATACCGGTCAACTGCAGGACTCGTTATCATTACTGGCTGTGCACACAGTGGCATATGTAATATCATCAGTTATGCTGAGGAGATATGCAAAGAAACACGAATAGAGGCAATTATTGGAGGGTTACATCTCTCAACAGCTTCAGATGAGCGGATTGACAAGACAATACAGTTTCTTATGCAACATCAGGTACACAATTTTTATCCATGTCATTGCACTGGATTTGAAGCGACACTTGCCTTTGCTGAAAAGCTTCCTGTCAAATATTGTGGTTGTGGAACGGTCTTGTCCTTTGATGCTGCAATCACGCAGTTATAATTATAGATTCAGGGAAAAAGATTCCATCATGTACAATGATAGTGTTCACCCGGTATTCTGTAAGCCCTTATGAGATCTGTTTTGTTGTGAAATTCAGATCGTAGCCTTAAGCACAAATTCTTCGTGGAGCACTTTCATTCTGGTAAGGATCAGGATAGACTCCTTTTGATGACCTGTTAAAAAAAATGTGCATATTTGCAAAAAATTAGAAGAATAATCCGGTAAAAAAATTCACCATATTAGTAAATCCCTGTGTTATGATTACTACCGGGTCAATGCCTAATATTGGGAATATGAATAAAAAGTACAGGATTGTTCCCATGCTAGAACCAAGATTCGCTAGTGCTGCTACAAGTACTACTCGAAAAATAGGGACTTTTCGCATCTCTGAGAAGGTTTCAGCTTCCATAATACGCTTAAAATCTCCAACACCTGGTTTTCTAATCTTTGCTTCTGCAATTGCAGCAAACCATCCTGCAGCAATAAGCGGGTTTAATGTAGTAACCGGAGAGACAACAAAACCCACAGCTGCAGATATCGGGTGACCACCGGCAAGGAGAGTACCTACAGCAGTAAATGTACCATGAATAAGAATCCACCAGACAACTGCCAGAATCAGGACTTCAGTTCCGACTCCTGAGAAGATGATGGCTCCAATGAGAAGAACAAAGAGGAGTATAACTAAGGTGCCAATTATCTTTCCCCATGGGCGGTGGTGGATTGGCTCAATAAGGTCACCCATCGCTGGAAGTAAGGATGGATCAGCAAGAAATTTTTCAATACCTTTCTTATGTCCGGCGCCAATTACTACGAGTATTTTCTCTTTTTTTGATGCAAGTCTGAGGAGTTTATGACTCATGTATGCATCACGTTCTGAAATAAGTGCTTTTGATGCATTAGGAGAGAATTTTTCAAATTCTTCCATTGCATAAGTAACCATATCGTCTTTTTTCAGTTCCTCAATGTTTAGCTCTTCAATATCATTCGAAACCAGGGATGCGGCCAGGGCGTAGAACATCTTTAGTTTTTCCCAGATTCCCATCGTGCCCCAGAATCGTTGCAACGTCATTCTGATATCACGATCGATGAGTGCAATTTCAATATTGTGTTCTTCTGCCATGGCAATGGCAGCTTTCATCTCGGCTCCGGGTTCAACCCCAACATCCATTCCGATACGGCGCTGGATATATGCTAACACCCACTGAATGAGTAACTGGTTGAAGTTCTTTGCATCAAGTATCTTTTCAACATCCGGTTGTGCACCTTCCTGTTTTAATCCCAGGTACCTACCCTCGTCAAGTTCTACTGCAATAACATCTGGTTGAAAGGTCTCAATACCTTCTCTAACCTCATCCACACTCTTTTGTGAGACATGTGCGGTTCCGATAATCTTTATTTCAGCCATATATACTCTTTATTCCCTCCCCGTCAATAACCAGATTAGTTCCTGCTGATTGCGATAAATACTGTAGATAGAAGGCGATTTTATCTTCTTCGAGACGCTCTGCTTCTGCCCTGTTCAGGAGATCATCTGCGAGCATTTGTGCCTCTCTTTTGCAGATAGGTAAACCAATACCCTGACACAGCGATGGTATGCTCAGTTTCTCGTCTTCCAGATTAAAAGGATACGTCCGACAGATCCATGGCCTGGCATCATATACACTGCATTTTCCTCCTATGAGAAATCGGCATTGAGAATTATGGCGTATAAGCGTCCATTCAAATGTCACTTCCTTTCCTTCAATATTTGTCATTTCAGGGAATGGTTCTGCGATTTCATTCCACAACAGTCCTGTGACCTTCATGATTGCCCGAATTTCATCGGGTGAGACCATAACCAGAGCAGATCCCTCATCTGTATCGGTGCAGCATTCACCACATCCGACACATTGAAATCCCAACCGCTGTATTTCAGTTGCGATTGAGGTAAGGCAGGTATGTCTTTCTCTCGTACCGTAATTCATGATTCCTGTGTTATCAAGTCAAAATTTTCAAAGACACGGAATCCTTCAAAGGAATGGCTGACTTCCGGGTGCCACTGTATTCCAAATATCTGATTGTCTGTACTTGCAATTGCTTCAAACGGGGAGATAGATGAGGTTGCAAGCCTGATGAATCCGGGCGGGATTTCTTGTACTTCATCAGCATGAGATGCCCAGACCTGCATTTGTTGCGGATACCCGGAAAGGATGGACTCATCATTCTGAACAATCACGTCAATTGCACCATATCCGCCTTTTACTCCGGGTCGAACAGTCCCTCCCCTGCTGATGGTTATGATATGCAGACCAAGACATATGCCAAGAACAGGAACCCCTGCATCAAGGTATGATATACAATTACCAATACGTGACAGATCCGGCCCTCCTCCCAAAATAATCCCCCGGCATCCTTCAGTAATATCATCAGGAGGAGTTGTGTTTGGGATAAGTTTCGCATCAATATCATGATCACGAAGTGATCGGATGATCAGATGATTAAATTGTCCAAAATTATTGACAACATATATGGGACGCATCTGCAGCATATTATTAGCAACAGGATCACTTAAGTTAGTCACATGATCGGCTTATAGGTATAGTATTATATAAATAATATAATCGCAATGATCCAATCCTATCAGAATCAAATAGGAGCAGATCTCCCTCTTATATCTGGAACAATAATCAACAAATTTATTTTGTTTCTTCGATAAAATTTGGTGTGAGAAAGCCTGTAATATTACCCGATTCAGTTACTTACTGTGAGGATGAAGGGTATGGAGAAAAAATTTGTACGGTCTGGAGGATAGAACTTCTGATACAATCAGGTGTGTACCCCATCATATGTGCCAGATACATTGCACCTCCGGCACCCATACCTTCCTTGACTTCCCCGATGCAGTAGCGCTTCAACCCATCATGTGAGAGTCTCCCAAAGTCAGGGTCTACAATTATCATCCTGACTCCTATGGCTTGTGCAATCGTACAGACATTCGCTGATACATCTTCTGATACGTAAATGGTAGTGATGACATCAGGAAGTGGTATATTCATAATTTTCAATACAGCACAGACTGCAAGCATCTGGGTACCCCCTGCAAAGTATAATTTTTTTGTGAATGATGCAGCGATTCCGGCAGCAACCGCCATCATAGGATCCCCTGTTTTTGTGATAAGTGATATTCCATCTATTTTGGTACCGATATGAAGCCTGGTAAGAACATCTGTCACAATCGATTCTTTTAATTCATTGGGATTTTTGGCAAAGGCACTACTAACCTGTGCAGGATAACCAAGCGCTCTGAGTATACATAACGCTGTTGTTGTCCCCCCTGGAACCGATTCACCAAGGACGATGAGATCATGTGAAGCTGATAGATAAGTTCCTATCTGCTTTCCCTTGAGAAACAGCTGCTCAGCGTCTGGTACTGCATCATGATATCGTGGATCAAGACCCGCTTTCCCATATACGTCCATGCATGGAATCGTTGGAGTATGGACAAGACCTGCATTGATAAAGAGAGGTGTCAGCTGACAGAGCTGCATCATTGAACAGGTGATAGATGCAGGAGTGGGGCATCCGGTTGGTGTATTTGGAGTAGCATCGCAGCTTGTAATGGCCCCGTTTAGTATCAGTTCTGCATCCAGAATCGGCGTGAGAAGGGTTCCCTGTGGATTAGGTCCTGCTCCTGAAAGACCTGGGACCGTTGATAAAAGAGTATTTGCCAGTATTCCACAAAAAATAGGATTATTTGGAATGAAATCTGATTTTATAGAGACAAAAGGCATGATTTATATATCGTTATGGAAAAGACATCAATATTACGCTGGCATACCATGAGATTGCAAAACCAAGGATGGGAATACTTAACTCTGCCAGGATCGGATCATGAAAGTAATGTTTGAGATACAGGAGCGGTTGATTTGTTTGGGTATTTTCATTCCCGATATTGCAGCCGCAGGGAGCGAACTTGCGCACCTGATTTCTACAAAACCACCAGATATAACAGAAATAA
>CAYRYR010000101.1:0-9706 GCA_964428385.1 uncultured Methanoregulaceae archaeon | reverse complement strand
TTTTGATCGAGAATCCGCCGGGTAATCTCCATATAATGAAGCGGTTCTCCGGATTGTTTTAAAACATTGAATATTACGTCCAGAACTGTCATTGATCACCGTTTTTTTGGAGTTCAGTAATTTCTCCCTCTATCTTTCCTAACAGACGGGCAGGAGTAGATGTATTAAAATGCAATTGAAGGGGAGTCTCATACCCAACATTCATCGTACTGATATCAGGCAAGGCTTCAGGAACTTGCTGACGAAGTTCACAGAATTCAATTTCAGACAACAGATTATTCAAATTTATCCTCTACTATCAAAGGGATTAAAAATAGAAATCCCTTCAATTCCGATGAAGTCCTTAACATTCCGCGTAACCAGAATGGCATTCAGATAAAATGCAGACGCTGCAATAACCGCATCAGGAAGACGGATTGAATGATTCTGCATAAGATTGATTGTTATCTCTGAAATCGAATCTGAAAGTGGAATTATATCTGCATTCTGAAGAAATTCACGAGCGATTGATAATCCATCGGGTGTTTCCCCCCTATATCCGAGAAGTTCAATTTTGGATATTATGGATACACAAAAAGATCGGGCACATATATCTTTTATACAATCATGTGATTTTTCAGGCAGATAGCTGACCAGAATATGAATAAGAATATTCGTATCAATAATATACTGATTCATTCCCTATCCCATTCATCTCTCATTGATCTGGCAATAGTATCAGGATTTGGCATACAATCCCGGTATGCTCCATAAAAATGTGAAATGTCGCAGGTTTTCCCTTCTATAATTGTTATCCCTGCCTTTTCCCAAAGATCAATCGGAACGATAACTGCCGTTTTATGACCATCCCCGTCATACACATATTGAATCGTATCAATCATCTCATATCCCTCATACATACATTCACCTGACGCATGATATCTTCATCGTTCACTGTGCCTTGAGCAGTACCGCTATCTCACTCTCTATCTTCTCTAGATCAGCCTCTATCTCCTCTAATGAACGAGGCGGTGTATACTTGTAGAAATACCGGTTGAAATTGATCTCATACCCAATTTTCGTCTTACTGGTATCAACCCAGGCATCAGGAACATGGGGCAGCACCTCACGGGCCATGTAGGATTCAATATCCTCTTTTAAAGGAACATTCTCATAATCACGAAGGCCTGAATCAGGTTCCGGATTTCCCTTGCTATCGGTACAGATATCGGCAGTCTCATCCCGCTCGGAGAGAGCTGATATAATGGCTTTCATCAGGGTTGCAGATACCGTAACTCCGGATTTTTTTAACGCATCCTTACAGGATTTAGAGAAGGAATCGCGATTTTTCACGGTTCCAAGAGACCGGAGGGTATCAAGAGCAGATATTATAGCCTCTTGTTGCCTTCTTCCCTCTTCCTCTTCAGCAGCAATGAGTGTTTCATCTTTCTTCTTCTTACTCGAAGCAAGGGCAACGAAAGAAGATACCTGTCGGAGTTTCTCGATTCTCTCATCAGTTACCACAAAATTCACCTGAAGCGGTCGTTCAACGGTAATCCGTTGGTACCCTAAATCCTCATTATCAAAGATCCTGACAAATTCCCCTTCGGTACAATCACCATACAGCCGGGTGATATCGTTCTTCTGTTCATCACAGATCTCGTTTCGCTTGTTCCCAAGGCTTTTGCGCATCTTCTTATAGAACGTCCGTCCATCAATCATCTGGATCTTGCCTCTTCTCCCAAGAGACTTCCGGTTCGTGACTATCCAGACATAGGTAGAGATCCCGGTATTGTAAAAGAGCTGATCAGGGAGAGCAACAATTACTTCAAGCCAGTCATTCTCAATAATCCATTTCCGGATATTTGACGGGCCTGACTCTGCACTCCCGGTAAAGAGTGGCGACCCGTTAAAGACAATTCCAATCCTGCTTCCTCCATCTACAGGTGCCTGCATCTTTGAGATCATATGCTGTAAAAAGAGAAGAGCACCGTCATTTATCGGGGGAAGCCCGGCACCAAACCGGCCTCCGTATCCCTGTTTCTCGTATTCCTTCTTAACAAAGTCTTCCTGGGGTCTCCATTCAACACCAAACGGAGGATTGGCAAGCATATAATCAAACTTCTCATAGGGGAGCTTATCATCAGTAAATGAATCACCGAATTTGATGCTCTCGGGGTTCTGCCCTTTAATGAGCATATCAGAACCACAGATAGCAAACGCATTATCATTATAATCCTGACCAAACAGTTCAAGCCGGGCATCTGGGTTCAACTCACGAAGATAAGCTTCTGATTCGGAGAGCATCCCTCCGGTCCCACAGGCGGGATCATAAATGGTCTTGATAATCCCCTTCTTCGTCAGGATATCAGAATCAGCAGAAAAGAGGAGGTTGACCATCAGCCTGATAACCTCACGGGGAGTAAAATGGTCTCCTGCCTCCTCATTAGATGCTTCGTTAAATTTCCGAATCAATTCTTCAAAGATATACCCCATCTCGATATTGGAGACTATTTCAGGATGGAGATCAATCTCACAGAATTTCTGAATAACTAAATACAACCGGTTATTCTTCTCGAGTTTTCCTATCTGCTCTTCAAACCCAAAATGTTCAATGATATCCTGGGCCTGAGTAGAAAATCCTTTGATATAATTGAGAAGGTTAGCTGCAATATTATCAGGATCACCAAGCAGCCCCTTTAACGTGAAGTTGCTGATATTGTGAAATTTGTGACCTGTTATTTTATTGAGAGAGACTGCCCGGAGGTCATCGGGTCGTGCTGCAAGTTCCTTATTCTTCTGCAATACGAGGTCTTTCGTTGGTTCAAGAACGCAATCCAACCTCCGAATAACTACCATCGGGAGCATCACATCCTTATATTGATTCGGTTTCCAGGGACCACGAAGAAGTTCGGCTACAGACCAGATGAATGAGACTTTATCAGAGAAATTAATTGGAGGCAAGATATCACATCAAGAAGTATACCTATATAGTTTCTTATCAGCGATAAGTGTTACAAATTGATTTTTAGAGAAGTCAGATATGAATATTGAGATTTCTTTCATAATTTTCACCAAGGAGTTTTTAATACATTTTTTTTTAGAGTAATGTCGTTGCTGCAGAGCGTAGGATAGTAGAAAATAACAGAAAGGACTTTCTAAAACAGATGAGCAAACTGATACCCATCGTCAGAAAGGAAGCAGGATGCCTCAAGTATGAAACCCTCTCGAATGTTGAGGAGCCGGAGTTATACATTATTCCTGAAGAATGTGAGAGCAAAAAACATCTCGATGATAACCTTGCCTTGCCTCATATGATAAAACATAAGGCAATAACCGCTCCCTGGTCTGCAGAACCATTATTTCTGTCACTGTACGACGTAAATACCGTAGAAAGAATCAAAATATAACCAGAACGGTTTTTTCGTTTTCCTTTGGATGGTTTGGGTAGACAGATCTGCAAACCTCCGAATCAATAAAAATCTATCACTCACCCCCTATATCTCACAAGTAATCTCCTCAAATGAATCTCTCAAAAAGCAGATCCCGTGCTTACAAAACCACTCTTTTCTCTCCTCTCCAAAATTTCCCACAACCTGCCAGAGAAAACTATCCAGATGAATCATAGTAATCGTTGGATCTTTCTGCCGAATCTTTTCGATTACCTGATGCCAGTATTGTTGTACCATACGGTCCGGCTGGGTCGGCCCTCCCAGTTCGGCTGTTATTTTTCGTACCCTGCTGTCAACAGGAACAGGAATCTCCTCAAAATGAAAATTTACTTTGTGTTCCATGAGGAGAGCAACCCCGAGGCATTTCATCGCAAACACGATTGTTTTTTTATCTTTCTCCTGCCCCATAACCACTGCCAGATCATGCCATATGGATATGAATATTCGTTCAATCTCAACGGGTGAACTATTCCATATCTGGTTTGCGAGGTTGCTCTCCAGAAACCGATATAACCGTGAACATTTATTCTTTGGTAACCGATCGCATTCATACAACGGGAAAAGGATTTGTACCAGATCTCCGGGAGTTTTGGGTATCTTATTTTGTAAGAGAATGTCCCGGATTGCAGGGAAGTACCCTACTTCTGCACGGCCTTTGAGTTGATAGGCATTCAGGCCACACATAAGCATGAGTACTGCAAACGGACCGAATAAATACTCTTTATGAAACTGTTTTAACTCAATCCATTCAGGTTCATTCCGGACGATCAAATCCCACGACGGATAGGGAATTGAGGTAAAAAATGAATAGACCCTTTGAGGTATAAGAAGACTATCATTGTTCATGTCAGATTTTTCCCCCTCTTCTTCTCCTCCAGACCCACGTTACCCCCACTCCTGATACTGATACTTATATTGATCCTGATACTGAAACTGTTGCCTCTTCCCCCAGGACCGAAAGCTACAAACCCGCTTATCACCACCGGTTTCCCACATCTGGGAACACCATATCAACAAGATTCTATAATTTACCTCAAGATACATGTCAGAAAGTTATACCCAACTCCTTCGCAGCTCACACGTAAAGCAGCAGGACAGGTGCACGCAAATGAGGTCCGGGCAGGTGGTACAGGTATATTTCTCTGCCTGATGAACCAGGAAACCATCCATACCATGCTCTTTCATCTCGTTTAGGTTTTCTATCTCACTCATCCCATTTTTAGTGCGATACCCAGGCATCCGACTACTTTCGCTGCCAACATGGTATGAAGTCTTCTCCCGGATACTTAATTACCACCTGCAGGGAAATGAAGATACATAATGATAGTCGTTGCTGCAGAGCGTAGGATAATAGAGAATAAACGACAGGACTTTCTGAAACAGATGAGCAAACTGACACCCATCGTCAGAAAGGAAACAGGATGCCTCCGGTATGAAACCCTCTCGAATGTTGAGGAGCCGGGGTTATACATCATTCCTGAAGAATGGGAGAGCAAAAAACATCTCGATGATCACCTTGCCTCTCCTCATATGACAGAACATAAGGCAATAACCGCTCCCTGGTCACAGAACCATTATTCCTCTCACTGTACAACGTAAATACCGTAGAAAGAATCAAAATGTAAACTGAAAGGTTTTTCCCATCCCAAACAGGATTTTTTTATTTATCGGTGATTGTCGATGTAACGGGAAAAAACGGAAAAATCTTTCGCCATCCTCTGATACGCGTCCAAAAAAAAGTTCGATCAGATAGAAGATAAAAGATAACAATGACCGAGAACACCACCTTCCTCATTGTCGGGATGATACTCCTGATAACAACCGTACTCGTCGTAACAGTGGTATGGCTTTTTTTTAAAATGTCAAAGAAACTCGTTTCCACAAGTGATTTTCCAAGGATCGCTGAAGAGTGGCCTGCCTTTACAACACCTCCGGGAACAACGTTCTCCCGTCAGAACATCGCGTTAAATACTGTCTGGTATAAAAACTGTGCAAATGTCATCATTGCAGAAGAAGGGTTGTATATCTCGCTTGGATTTCCTGTTTCCCTCTCTACCATTCGGGCAGTTATCATTCCATGGAGAAATATCAGGTATCTCAAAAAATCCTGTGTATTCTGGACCGATGTGCAGGAATATCAGGTAACTATGGAAAACCCGGTGATTCTTACGGTCTATGACCGGGTCGCACGATCATTTCCAAAAGATCACAGGCCGGTTGGATAAAGACACAATAATCAAGAAAATGAAGAATGCTGCTTCATTAAGATACTTATGCAATGGAATCGGATAATTCATTCGCCATCCCCCCCGGCTAAATAAAAAAGTTTGAGAGATTTCCTGACTGCACATATAAAAATGCAACGCTTTTCATGACAAATGTTATGGAGTCGGGATGCTTTCAGGTACAAAGGCTCCAACTCTTACCGGAGTTATATCTCCTGCCTGCATCACAGTAACAGATTTTTTTGGAATATGAGAGGAGTTGGTATATGAAAAAAGACCGGTTACTCCCTGATATTGATTTATAAGAGAAAATCCATCCCGAATATCACTATCATTTCCTTTGAGCTCAATTGCTTTGAGCACAAGATTGACAGCATCGTATCCAAGACCGGCAAAAGCATCAGGTGCTGTACCATATTTCTGTTTGTATGCCTCAATGAACGTCTGTACTTCAGGGATTTGATTTTCTCCTCCAAAGTAGGCATGAGTAGTGTAGTATACTCTGCCTCCGGATAGATTTGCTGCAATAGAGAGATTTTTCGTATCATAAGAGTCACCCCCAAATATGGGTACCTGGATCCCTAATTCTCGTATTGACCCAACAGCTCCCGGTGCATCATCAGGACCTGTTGCCAGATATATGATATCTGGAATATTGTTCTCTTTGAGACTCTCAATATCTGTACTGAGGTTTCCGGTCCCGGATGAAATGCCTGAGTATTGGGTTACCTCCCCGCCGAGTTCTTCAAACCGGGTTTTAAAATAACTACTAAGCAGAGTAGTGTAGTCCATGGTTTTATCATAATAAATTGCCGCAGTATGTGCTGTCAGGTTATTCACTGCATATTCTGCTGCAACAGCAGCTTGTGCGTTATCTCCAAAGCAGGCAAGATACAGATAATCTTGTACTTTATCTGGAAGTTGGGGTGATGTTGCCCCGGAGGTTAGAAACGTAATATTTTTCGCAGCTGCAGTCTCTGCTGCGGGCATGAGCATATCAGTGTCAGACAGACCAATTATTACCTGACATTGAGATGAATCTATCAAATCCTGAGTTATAGGGGCTATAAGACTGAGGTCGCTTTTTCCGTCCTTTTCTATGATGAGTACTTTTCTATCCTGACTCTTTTGGTTAAAAAGTTCACCTGCCAGTAATGCACCCTGATATGAGGGGACGTCAAGGGGAGCTTGTGATCCTTCCAAATTATATATCGCTCCGATTGTTATGACCTCATTAATATCAGCAGGCTGGTCTGCCACAGAAGCAGAAAAAATCATGAATAAGAGAATACCAGTTACCGTAAGAACACTTTTGATGGTAAGGTCCATAAACTATGATTTATCTCGTAAAGAATTGAAGGTTGTGATACTGTAGAAGGATATTGTATATGGGAAACCTAAAATGAGGAATCAGTGATATAAAAATATCGGGATGCTGGCTCTGTGTAAATTCTTCTTTCGGCTTTTTATCATGGTGATATAATAAAAACTAGCAACCGGGAATGAACTTTACAAAGGGTTCAACAGAACCAAAAAAAATGAATGAATGTGTCCTTGATTCTTGGGTTCTCATATAGAATTTTTCCCACCCAAATCATTTCTCACCAAAAATGCATGCATCTTACAAAATTTTTGAAGATCATGTCATAGGAGTCCGGATACTTAGGATTTGTATCGTCGAAGTAACTGCGGTTCCCCGTCATGTGTAGTAATGAGATAACCGGTACGAAGATTACATCACGGCTGTATGCAACCAGTACACAGGGATCTGAAGATGATGTCTTTACTAATTCATAGAAGATTGCGGAGTCAAAGCAGTTTTGGATTTAATTCGTATTTAATTTCACCAGCTTATCTGGAAAAATCCCTCTTTTCACCGATGACAAAGGTATGCATTAACATGCTCTCCAAAAAAATGTGCATTCAATTCTCATAAAAAAACGCTGATGGGGGTAGCTACAGGCTGAATCGATGAAAATTCATAAATGAGTCCCAATTTGTTTTTCATATGCATTTTCATAGGAATTGTAGAATTATCAGATATCTATGACGTTTTTGGCTCTGTCGATTTTTCAAGTGACATTACCATCATGTTTTTACTCTTTATATTGATCTTTCCAGTAACAGTTCTGGAACTGTGGGTGAAACGACATTCGTTTGATGATTGAATTGATTTATCCGCAGAGGACACAGAAATACGCAGAGCATGGAACATGTGTTAAATACTACGAACTTCAGCCCCCTCCAGGGTTAAATCGGTTCAATTAGAAATAATATTGAGGTTGAAATGCTCTCTGCGTCCTCTGCGGTTGGAATTCTTACAGTAAACGGGAACGTTGTCAATATGAAAATCAGAATGTCATGTATTACCTCTTACCTAAACATGATGATATAATATCACTTATTTTTCAGACAGAGCCCACAACTCTGCCGTTTATATAATGAGTTCTTCAGGTAAGAATCGGCATATGCTGCAAGATCCAATAATGTACATGCAAAGCCACGTGTTTTTTATTACAGACGTTTAGGTATAACACAATAAACATTCCCAGGCAAACATTTTTCCAAAATTTGAATGCATTTTCAATTTTAGATCAAATTGAGATAATCGGTATCAGCTCTTTTTCGATAACAGTCTCCCAGGATTAGTAGGAATGTTCATCCTTTGTACATATCTCACTTTGACTCAGATCACTCCCCCTGCTATCCTCCGGCCTCGAAAGTTCCTCTCTCCTATCAACCTATATTCACCTGGATCTGAATTTTAATTAAATTCCAGGATATATTTCTAATTTACTCATCACTTCTATGAAATATATATAGTATCAATTGTAATGTATCTGTCATGACAGTTAAAACCATACTTGTCCAGGTGAGGATGCCGGAAAAACTTGTACGAACTATTGATGCCTTACAGGAGGAAGGAATCTACACAAGTCGGACAGAAGTTATCCTCGATAGTGTAAGACGTTTGGTTATGGCATTCCAGACCAATGATCCAATAAAACAATCAGTAGCTCGTTCACTTCATGGAAAAGCAGGATCTGGTTCTTTTCGTGATATAGCACAGGAATATAACCCGGACGATATTGTATTGGCATTATCAGAGGCGTACAAAACAGATTCAATAGATGCGATAATTGATGAGGTCAGGCGATGATTCTTCTTGATTCAGATGTTCTCGCAATCTATCATTTTTTCACTCATGATTCCAGATATCAGGCGACCAGGGATTGCATCGATACAGTCTGTAAAGAGGATTTAGCAATAACCATTTACAACCTGCTCGAACTTGCAGGGATAATTTCTTCTGCTGGAAAAGTAGATCTTGGAAAAAAGATAGTGACAACCTATCTCAACGCTGCTGATATAAGCGTACTCTTTCCCAGAACCGGATATATTTCAGGAGATGTTTTCTGGGAGGAGTATTGTAGCGGGGTCATGGATGTAATTGCCAGAGGGGTACGATATGGTGATGCAAAGATAGTGTGGGTTGCCGAGTTATATGATATATCCATGATTATCACATGGAATACCCGGCATTTTATAGGAAAAACCTCTATTCCAGTTAAAACCCCGGAAAATTTTAATGGATTATAATAAATACTATTCAAAATTTCAATACAGGAAAAATTTTCTTATAGTTTTTTAGGTTATGAAAAATACAACCACTAAAATAGAATCAATTCAGTGCAGGGGAGAGGAGTCTTTGGTATATGAAAAATCAACTCAATTATTTTACTAATAAAACGCGATGATGCAAGACATCAGGCTCAACTTATGAAAATGAGGATCCATTTTCATGACAAAATAATGCTGAATGCTTTTTAAATTGAATGCTCCCTATTCAGTAAGTAATCACGATCTTCTCAAAATGAGAATGATATCATTGGAGAATGTAGTACTACCTGCGTATTTCATGTAGCGGTAAAAGAGCCGGTATAAGAGTGCTCACTGAGTCAGGTACACATCTCAAAGAAAAGACAAAAATCAATAATGCTGATATGGGGATTCGAACCCCAGTCCTCGGCGTGAAAGGCCGAAATGATT
>CAYRYR010000100.1:6836-9764 GCA_964428385.1 uncultured Methanoregulaceae archaeon | reverse complement strand
CTTTCAGAATAAATCTCTGCATCCCAGCAGTCATCAGCGTAATGAGCCCGTTCATCAGGCAGATGCTGACGGAACCGTAATTTTTTGGGATCAACACCAACAGTCGTAAGAATTTCATGTGTCAGGGCAAGATAATAGGCGACATACTCATTTGCCACGACTTTTTCTGATACTGCTTCCTGCATGGTGTATACTCTGGCTTCTTTCTCTTCCTGTTGCTGATGATATGAGAAAAGAGAAAAGGCATAGTCGGCATACCGTTCAAAATGGGGGTGTTTTTTCTCGTCAGGGTGAACAAATATCTCAGCTTCAGCCTGAGAGAATTCACGTAACCGGATCATACCCTGACGTGGAGATATCTCATTGCGATACGATTTTCCTATCTGAACGGTTCCAAAAGGAAGTTTGTCCCGATAAAACCTCAGGAGTCTTGAAAAATCAGTAAAGATTCCCTGTGCGGTTTCTGGCCTGAGATAACCCCGTCGCTGTGAACCGGGACCTATTGTGGTCTGAAACATAAGATTAAAGGAAAAAACTTCATTTTGTCCGAGTATCTCACCACATGCAGGACAGGGAAATACAGCTATGCATTCGGATAGTTCTTTCTCGTTTAATGTTGCAGCTCCAGCTACCTGGTGCTCTTCAGCAATATGATCTGCCCGCAGGTATTCCTGACAGTGCGGACACTGACACATCTTATCTGAAAATCCTTTTACATGACCAGATGCGATATACATTGCTTCCTGGCCCAGTGTTGGACATTCTATCTCATAGTATCCTTCCTGAATAACAAAAAAATTGCGCCATATATCTTCTATTCGACGTTTAAGCATTGTCCCGAGGGGACCGTAATCAATCAGACCGGCAACTGAACCGTAACACTCAGACGTGGGCCAGACAAATCCACGACGGCGTGCAAGATCCATAACATTCTCAAAAATATCACTCATAAGATCACGTATTTGTCCAGATTCTCTTATCTATAGGGTTGCAATACAATAAACCCTATGAGGTGGTATCTCCTTGAATCAGGTGAACCGATGCCGCACCATCTCGTAGAGATGCAAAAAATGTAGTTGTATCGACTCAGTACACTGACACACATAGGAAACGTAATGCATCGTGTATAATACATAATAGTATTCACAGCAGTGAATTAGAGAAATCAAATCGATGCGTTTAAATAATTTTACAAGCATCTATATCGGTATTCGGCTGTTGCGTGATAATTTATGCCTGTAGAGACAGAAAAAAAGAAACAGCTCTTTCAACTGTTCACTGATATGACCGGTAATACCAAGATCGTAGAGCCGATGAAGAAGATTCATGGTACTCTACGTGACAGTGATGCTGTAGAACGTGAAATCGCTCTTATTATGCGGGAAATGCTAGATCAAGGAGTTTTTAAGACAAAATTGAAACCAATTCAGATGGCAAAACTGGTTTGCGCATATCATAGCGGCAAGAACGACACTGAGATCGCCCGCGAGCTGGGCGATGAAAAACTTTCAAAAACGGTAGCCCGGGCACGGGTCAGAATGAAACTGTTCCGTGACCTTGACTTTAAGATGCCCTTTGATCAGGAGAAGATGATTGACCTCTTACAGTCTGAAAAAACAATGAAGGATATCAGTGAAGAGCTTGGTATTAGTCCTTCAACACTGCGTGAATATCGGCATGTTCTCGAAGCCCAGGCAGATGAGGAGATGGATATATATCTTGAGCGGATTCGCGATGTCATGGAAGATCGGGATCTCACTGAACAGATGACTGCCAGTGCCACACGTGACACACTCGGTGACTCGATTGATATCACTGAAGCTGAACTTATTGATGTGACATAATAATGAAATCAGCACTGCATTGTTCCAGGCAAAACGGTATAAAAACCTATATGAGATAGAGGCTATTTCAGAGCAATCGGTGATTTTTATAATATAGTGTAAGGCTGGGGTTTACATGAAAAACCCTGATTACCCTTTTGTTGCCAATTGCATAATTTAGGATGAGATAGAGTTCATCTCTCTTTTTAGATTGTGATAGGTTTATTTTTAAAAAATCGGTGTACATTGTAGGTTCAACACAGATTTTTGTAATGTCCAATAAGGTTTGTTAGATAGAGAAGTAAAAACCAGACAATTGAGAGACATTCCCTTTTCATATCAACACTCCATGAATTGAACTACCTCTAAAAGCTACTATGAGTTATACTATCAGATGCAGGGTCCTACAAATCACCATTATCCAGAATGATAGTCTGACATACGTTCTCTTCTGATGAATTAGAGAAAAAGAAGAGAAAAAAGAGTTGATAAAATCGTGAAAAAAAGGTAAGAAATATCAGTTCAGGTTATTGTGTTCCAAATTCACGAATGAGTTCTGATTTACTTAATGAAGCCATATAGGTTTTATTTCCCCGCTTCTGAAGAGTCTCATCTTTTTCTATCAGACTTCTAATATAGGCTACTTCTGCTGAAACCTGATTCCGGGTGGCTGTGGGCTTTTTGATGTTTTCTTCAGGATGGCAGCTCGGACAGTACGTCGTGGTAGCATCAGGTTTTCCATCCACTTCACCGGTCCACGCATCTACTTCTACCGCTCCAGCAGAATCTGCTCCACTGGTCAGGTTTCCATATCCTTCATAGGGGTCTGTTGTCATCCCGAGTGATGAATACCCTCCTGTCATATTGTCTATCATCCGCTGAACGAGATCAAACCAGCAGCAATAGAGACCTATTGTGAAGGGATCTTCATTATCATAATAAAAATTCCAGTTTCCGGGCATATTCCCGTTGGGATCATTCCACATCCATGTGGCAGCAGCGGGTCCCGAGGTGATGATGAAGAGAAGGAATATTGAGATTAGAATGAGTACATACTTATTCATGAGTACTTATTCAGGTCTGAATTATTTGAACTTTGCCTCAG
>CAYRYR010000100.1:0-6736 GCA_964428385.1 uncultured Methanoregulaceae archaeon | reverse complement strand
ACATACTTATTCATGAGTACTTATTCAGGTCTGAATTATTTGAACTTTGCCTCAGTCATGACGAATAAAAAACCCTTTATCTGTTATGGGTGTACTGTCTGATACATCAATCCTGTCAACCCTGATATATGGGTTATTACGGGCATACATTGTCTCAATGAATGCCTGTAGATTATTTGTTTCTCCCTGTGCACAGGTACAGACTGTTCCATCAGTCTCATTTTTGACCCATCCCTGTATGTGGTGCTCTTTTGCGGCCTGTATCACAAAAAACCGGTATCCTACACCCTGTACACGCCCTGATGACCTGAGGAGAAGACACGTTTCCATACTGATACATGCTGTGCTCCATATATTTGACGATTATCTCATGTCATCTGTGATTATCTTAATACTCCCGGGAACGATACTGTATCATCCTGTGAATCTCTCATTCATTTGCCAATGCTGATGGATATGCCTTTTTTTACACAGATGCCAGACTGGCAGTGCAATTTTCTTATTGTGTGAGAATAGATGTTCATTGGTATATCATATACACTTCAATAGTTACTGTGGTGTAGATGATGTAATGGGGATATAATCAGACAACGTTATAGAGTGTTTTAATCTGATTTAGAATGAAAAATCTGTTTTTAAATACAATGTACAGCCAGAAAAATAGTATGACGCAGAATCAGACAGAGATGAACTGATCCTTTGTTGCAAGGCAGATGGGGCAGCACCAGTCATCAGGGATATCCTTCCAGTCAGTACCGGGTTGTACCCCCTCATCACCCAGAGCCGGATCATACAAATGACCACATATCATACATTTCATGCATTTCATAGCAGTAGCGTAGGATATGAAAGGGTATAATCTCAGGCTTGCAGGGGATAGTGTCTGATTGTAAACCTGATTTTGCTATCTGGAACTAAATCTCAAATTCGTCGTCCTTTTTTACTGGAGCCAGTTTCTGTAAGGAAATATTCAGACAATCAGGAAAATTAATTCTCTTTTTTTCTATCGGTATATATTATCAGCATGATGCGGAGGAATAAAATAATCTTATCAGTACATACTATCAGATTCAGGTGGTTATATGGGAGCATTAGAAGAGTATTTGATTTGGTGTGATCTTCCTTCAGACGTTATCAGTCTCATCTGTCAGTTTGCAAACGAAGCAGAGGCTATCCGCAGAGCATTTCTTAAAAATCAGACATATTGTTCAGGAAGAAACGCATCCGGAGAACAACAGGCTGCAATGGATACCTGGGCTGATGGCTATCTTGTGAATCTCTTTTCACGTTCTGGCCTTGTGCGAGAGCTGGCTTCTGAAGAGCAGGAGGATATCATCAGGTTTTCAGAGGCATCCGGTACGATTGCAGTAGTTATGGATCCTCTTGATGGTTCCTCTCTCATTCAAACCAATCTTGCTGTCGGTTCCATCATTGGAATTTATGCTGATGGAGATGTCTTTCAGAAAGGAAGAGATATGACTGCTGCGCTCTACACTCTGTATGGGCCAATGACCGTTCTTGTGGTCTGTGGAGGAAAGGGTGTCCGCAGTTTTGCTATTGATCCTGAAAATGGAGAATTTGTTGTTCTCTGTTATGATATCAGAATACCTGAAGGATTACAATATGGCACTGGAGGTTTGAGAAATGAATGGACCCCAGAGCATACCGCGGTAATTCGTCACTGTAATGATAAAGGATATAAAATTCGATACTCTGGATCATTTGTTGCAGATGTTCACCAGATACTTACATACGGGGGATTTTATAGTTACCCGGCTCTGAAAGGTAAACCGAATGGAAAATTACGACTCCTTTTCGAAGCAAATCCCCTTGGTTTTATTGTGACTCAGGCAGGTGGAGCAATCAGTGATGGAAAAATAAATCCTCTTGATATCATTCCATCGAAACATCATCAAAAGACTCCTATCTATATTGGAAGTCCGGGAATTATTAAAACGATAGAGGAAATACATGCTGTATAAGGTGAACAATGCAAAATATGCCTGATAAAAGATAAAACAACAATAGATTCACTTTTAGTTTATTGTGAGGGACAGGACAGATGAGGGTTTTTTTGTTGTACCCGTGCAATAAAAAGAAGATACTGAAATCTCAATGGTTTTATTATACCTGTTTTTTACTGATATATTGCCTCTTTACGGTAATTTATGACACTTTTATCTGGTGCCTCTTCATCACCATATTCATTCTGGCATACACAAGAATGCAAACCTATTTTAGTTGTACTGACATTATATTCCAGCAGAATGGTGAGCAGTATTGTACTCCCGATCAAGAAAGTATTCTCTCTTGTGGACAGCGTGGTTAGCGTCGAGATTAAAGACGAGCAGAAGATACTAAAGGGACGCCTTGTCGCAGTTGATGAGTATCTCAATCTCCAGATGGAGAACTCGAAAGAATATACTGATGAACACGAAAGAGACCTCGGAACTGTTGTTATCCGGGGAAATAACATCCTGTCAATAGCACCAGTTGTATGACTGATATGACTGATATTGAGATCCGGGCTCTTAAGGCGATAAAAGCAAACCCGGAAGGGATATTACAGAGTGAACTCTGGAAAGAGCTCGATGTCGATAGTCGAAAATGTTCCCGGATTGTGAAGAAACTCCTGGATTCAGAGGATGTCGAACGTATTGAGTACCGGCAGGATGGTATCAAAACATATCGTCTTATTGTTCGTAAAGGGCCTGTTGATCCGGCACTGTTAATGGCAGGCGATGAACTGATACCCTGTATTGCATGTGAACTGGAATGTGTTGTTGAAGAATGTCCATATATTCTTGACTGGATGTATCAGCTGGCAATATCAGAAGCAGGCGAACCAGAATAATCTCCCTGTTTTTTTTTACAGAAAGAAAACTATCCCTGGACAGAGTCAGATAATGAGATCCTGATTCTTCTCTTTTCATAAGGTATTTAATTATGAATCACTTGTGATTCAACAGCATGAAATCAGAAAGATTAATTTTGTAATTTGATATCAGAAGGATTGTTATTACGAGGTGACTATTACGGATGTAACTAATATCCAGAGAGATTTATCGAAATTTTTGGATATAAATTGACCTGTACTAGGAATTAATTACCTTTGGAACGTGATTTAAATTGTTGAACGGGAGGTAATTATGAGGGGTAACGTGATTGGAAAGGCCCCTCTGAAACCCTCATTTCTGGCGAATGTGGAGTGAAGCTTATTGGGTGTTTCGATCCTCAAGTAAATTCAATAAACAGTGTCGCCTCGGATCTGTTGATTCACGTTTCTGCAGAGGATGATATAAATCTGGATTTTTGCACCAGAACCAGATCTGTGCTCATACCGAAGAACTAAATGGCATTCTCATAAATCAGGGCGTGACTGATGTGAGCACTTCGTCATCCTGGTGAACGGTAATGGCTGGTTAGTTTTTTGTACTACCTGGTCATCATATCTCGTTTCCTTTTTAATTTGCTGACTATTAAAGAGTGATTTATGATTTTCGGAATGGTATGGGTGACATCGCTAATTCCGCTGATATGGTCAGTACGAGAGTAACCGGACACTATGATATCCTGGTTTGTAATCCCGTGGAATATGAGATAGAAGAATAACATTGGTCCCGCATCATAAAAATGACCGATAGAGATTCGGGTGTTTTAGATATGGGATAAAAATGTTGAGTGAATCGATTTTTGACGTTGTTGTATGATTATAATGCACTGAAAAACTTCCTCTAATAATCAAATTGAAACGGCGGTTATTTAGAAGGTGTGCAAGCTAATCGCACTACATAGACTAAGATAAACTTTCAAGAAAGTTTCGCCATTACCGATATAATTAAAAGACACGAGAGGGTTGAGTCGGTATAATTTATCTTTTTCAACTGTAACTCTTTAGTTACCCGGCCAGAATAACTCACCTTTTTGGAGGAATGAAAATGGAAGTTCCAAGAAACTCGTACAAGGCTGTGCATTCCAGACTTCGGCAATTATTTCCTGATATTTTTCAAACAGGAAAAGAATTACTAAATATCGATGAATATGAGCCGGATACCAATGCGTTGATAGAACCTGTATTAGAATATGACAGCGAAGCGGTTCCGGATCTGATAATACAGAATGCTCAGGTATTTACCAATGATACTGGGAAATTGCAGGACATTGCTATTAAAGGTAATATCATTATTCGCATTACACATCCAGGTGAAATTGACCAGGTTGCAGAAGATGGGACAACTATTGTAGATGCAAAAGGTAACTCGGTACTACCCGGCTTTTGTGATTCCCACCTTCATCTTTTAGTTGCAGCACAGCGGCTGAAATGGTGTAATATGGAAGAAATCAAATCAGCGGATGAATTCAGGCGTCGCCTTTTGGAATTTGCCAAGAAAAAGACTGATGAACCTGTTCTGTATTGTTATGGAGTCCATTACTTTGACCCGCCATTAATCCCTGCTGAACGTGCACGTTCGTTTCTTGATGAAATTGTACCTGACCGGCCTGTTTTTGTATGTGCCCATGATTTGCATACCGCATGGGCCAACACACGTGCCATCGAAATTTCTGGTCTTCTCCATCCCATGCCTCCTTATCCGGCGATTCTCGAAATGCTGGATCTGGATGGTAATATCGTGCTGGGTCCGGATATGATTCCCGGTGGGGAG
Source organism: uncultured Methanoregulaceae archaeon (assembly GCA_964428385.1). Taxonomy (GTDB): domain Archaea; phylum Halobacteriota; class Methanomicrobia; order Methanomicrobiales; family Methanospirillaceae; genus JAFGOM01. The sequence continues at coordinate 2,072 of CAYRYR010000100.1, read as the reverse complement.
TTTCGTGAACCTGAAGTGTATTTTTTAGTTGAAGGTCTGCTTCAGTCACGATTTCCCAAACCGATTGATGAAAGAATAGATGATCTGTGCTGTATATTTCAGGAACTTGCCAGTCTCGGATTTACCAGTGTACACCATATGGGGCTGTCTCATCCGGTTGAAGATATATCATTTCTCCTTATGGCCCTGGAACTGGAGCAACGGGGAGATCTTCCCATTCGTATTTATTCATCCATATCATCGATTGCAGATTGGGATATGATACAAGATGTTAACCTGGCATACATGATCCGCAATGCCCTGATGAAAGCACGGAAAAAAGAGCTAACAGCTGCCCAGATACATGATTTTCTTATTAGTCATCTTGAACACACAGGTGGAAGGCGACATAAAACAATCACAACAATAACACATAACAATACGGATGACTATCCCATTTTATCACGATTTCTACAGTGGTCAAAGCTGTTTCACGATATAATCAGAACTAGTGTTGTAGAACCACACCAGAAACGTGAAAATCCTCATAATAAAAGGAATTCTCCTGAATACCTCTGTAGTGGCTGTAAAGTCAGGTGTGACACCGTCAAAATTTTCATGGATGGCGTGATTGAAAAGGATACCGCATATCGCCTGGACCAGAAACCAAAAGAAGGCATACCAGAATTCACACCAGCTGAACTTGATATGCTGGTACTGCTATCCGATAGACTGGGTATGCAGGTAGCTGCCCATTCTATCGGTGATGCGTCTGTACAATCCATGCTCGACGTCATCAGCCGGGCACGTAAAAAGCACAGTATGGTGGACAAAAAGCGTGGTCATTGTATTTTGCATCGAATAGAACATATTGAGATGTGTACATCGCAGGATATTCTCCGGTTTGGTAAGGAACATGTTGTTGCATCCATGCAGCCGCTCCATGAAAGGCCACCTGGTGGACTATGGCATACCAAGGTTCCCGAGGCAAAGTGGGAAACAGCCTTTCCCTGGAAGGAATTATCGGAAAACGGGGCCGTATTGGTATATGGTAGTGACTGGCCTATTGTTTCTTGTGATGTTTTGGAGGGAGTACATCATGCAGTAACCAGAAAACCCTGGAGTAAAGGAGGGCGAGATCAGAAACTGTCCCTCAAACAGGCTCTTGATGCATATACCTGCAATGCAGCTGTTACGGAATACGCAGCAAATCAAAGAGGAAAACTAAAACCCGGGATGCTGGCAGACATCGTTATTCTGGACGGTATAGTTACCGACTTACAAAATGACGTTCCACCGGCAATAGGCATTCGGATGACTATTTGTGATGGAAAAATCACCTATGATAATCTTGCAGATACCAAAAAATGAAGGTACTCGTGTATCATGACCTGGATATATAACGTATTTAAGAGGGTATGTAAGGGGCATGTATGATAATTGCATATCATAGATGAAGATTTAGCATTCTAAAACGTTGAACCATCACCGATACATTAGCTGCATTGTGTCACGCGGCATAAAATTATCTGTTATCTACAGCAGAATGATGAAATTCAGATAATCCAGTGGACTGCAAAAGATAGGTATTTGAACATTATTTTTTATACCCCCGAACGGACTCGAACCGTTGTCATCGGAACCAAAATCCGATATGATTGACCTCTACACTACGGGGGTTTAAAATACGATATGCCTTACTAAATTATTTGTTCACGGTTAAATACTCTTGTAAGGATCGTTTGATTACCTGGTTATGAATCTGGAAATTATATGTAATTGATGGTCTATCCATTGAGAAAGGCAGTATCTTCCGGGTAATTCGAAATAAGTCTACGATCTGCACGATTCTCATTCGTGTTTTCTGTACCGCTATAATAGTGTACTACTATCTCTGTTCAATTGTGGGAGGGAAATGCAAAAAGGAATGTGCATATTGTTGGTACGCAATAAAACCGAATATCAAAATAATTGTTTAATTCCCTTAAAGAGAACAGGTAAAATGTAAATAACAACAGAGAAGGTGGAAAATGTAAATGGCTCTGTCTGAAAAACAAGTGATACTATATCATCATGTCAGGCAGGATGTAATT
>CAYRYR010000099.1:0-9917 GCA_964428385.1 uncultured Methanoregulaceae archaeon | reverse complement strand
TTTTCCAAGTAGAAACAGGGCCTTACAATTTTACAACACTTTCCTTACACTGTCGAATTCTTAAAGTGCAGTAGAACAATGTCAGTGTGAAAGTCAGAATGTAATGTGATTACATGCTGCCTGAACATGATGATATGGTATCACTTGGTTTTCAGACAGAACCTTCCACCGTTTAAAAAACTTTTTATGATTTTAGGGTTTGTATGAAAGGGTAATTGCAATAATGACGAACCTTTTTAGCGAACGCAGCCTTATACCATGTAGGACAAAGTGCACGTCCTGATGTAAGCCTCATTTTCAGCACTCAATTTGAGGGGTATACAATGAACTTATATCTGAAATTAGAGCATTTATGATAGTTTCTACGGAGATAAATATGGATTTTATATTGATTTTTGGTGGTGTTCTCCTCCTTCTCATAATCGGTTTTATCGTGTATGCAATTTCGGTATACAACCGGTTTATGTCCCTTAAAAATGCTGGAGAAGCAACATTAGGACAAATCCGGGTGGCAATGAAGAAACGTCTTGACATGATTGAACAGTTGCTTGGTGCAGTGAAGAGTTATGCTACCTTTGAGAAGGAGACATTTTCAAAGGTAACTGCCATGCGGGCAGCTGTCGGGTCAGCGAGTCCAGCGGAAATTGGGAAAATGGAACAGGAAACACGTTCAATTTTCGGGCGTCTTCTTGCGGTTGCTGAGAATTACCCTGATTTAAAGACAAATACAACTGTTATGCCACTGATGGATGCCGTCAGGGGAGTAGAAGATGAGATAGCCAGACAACGGTATACCTACAACAATATTGGTCAACAGTTTAACACGATGTGTGATACTGTCCCGTCCAATATTATCGCCAGAATCTTTGCCATCATGAAGATGGAATATCTGGAGTTTGGAGAAGAGATTGAGAAGGTACCAGATATCAGTTTTTAAGCGAGCTGGTTTCATATGACCGAGAACAAACAAATTATTCTCGTCTTTTTAATTACTCTAACCATCGGTCTCGTTGGTTCAGTGTGTATTCTCGTTTTTCCTTCCCTGATACAGCCGGATCTGGTGGTCAGCAGATATGATGTCTCATTCTCCTGGGATGGTACCCTTTCTGAAGAGTATCAGTATACAGTCAGGGATGCAGGGACTTACCGAAGTCTGAACCGGCGGTTTGATGATTCACTTTATCGTGAGAGTCAGTCATCTCCGTCAATCGAATTTCTTTCAGTGACTGCACCAAAAGGCTCAATTGCCTACCTTAAGGATTCTTATAACAGGGTCTTTCTTCCCGGCAGTGACCAGCCAGTCCCGGACGTAATATCAGAATATGCAGCACCCGGAGAGATGGGAGCCTATAATCCGTCATATTATGATGCTGGAGTGTATACGGTAGAGTATCAGGTAAAGATGCATCCCCCGGTTGAGTATGATACGTCTTGTGCTCACCTTAATCTGAAATTTGCTTCAGATCATATTCCGTATACTGATGTTACTATCTTCATTCCTGCACAGTATGTTCAGGAAGTGTTTCCCCACCCTGATACACTGTCAGTGAAAAAGCAGGAAGATCAGTATATCATCACAGGCAATGTGGGCGAAAATGAGGATCTCGGTGTTGAATTGCTATTAACACCAGAAATTCTAACGGTTCTTCCAGGTTTTCCTGTTTATTATGAGAACGTTGAAGATAAAACCCGGGATGCGAACAAGTTCGGAATCAGTCTGATTGAGAGTGGTGTGCAAATACTCTTCTCTCTGGCAGTTCTGCTCGCCGTTCTCGTGCCATTTCTCCTGATAGGTATCTGGTACCGGTACGGACGGGAAAAAGCATTTGTCGTGCCTAATTCCCTTAGTTTTGTTCCAAACAGTACACTTTTACCATGGATGGTGAATCTGATATTTAAAGGTGATTCGGTCTCGTTTGATGATGACGGATTTTATGCAACACTTCTCTCTCTTCACCGGGATGGGAAGATAACAATTCAGACAAAACCGGATAAGAATATACTCATAACTGTCATCGACAATTCCAGTCCGGACCGGTATGAGCAGGATGTCCTTACTTTCCTCATCGCCATTGGTGAAGACAATGTGGTTGATACGACGACTCTCTCCACTCTTGCCAAGGAGGCAGATACTGATTCATCAGTACAAAAAACCGTTCTGCACTATCAAAAACTCCTCAATATGGTAAATTCTGCAACTGATGAAGCTTTAATCGGGAAGTACATCATAAACGGGAGAACGCATCTTTTTCCAATTCTGGGAGTAGGTATAGCCGGAGCGGTGATATCATTCTTCAGTATCATAATTATTCCTGAGTTTCTGTTAAAACTTATATCAGCACTCGTTCTCTTTGCGATAGTCTCGGTGCAGGCTGGTATTGCTCTGGCCTTTCCTGCAACGTTGTTTGGCAGATGGAAAATGGATTATTACAAGGAAAAACTTGAATGGGATAGTTTTACTGCTTTTCTCTCTGATTTTGCAGAGATGAAGAAGTATAGTCATGAGGATCTTGTTATGTGGGGAGACTGGCTGATTTATGGAACTGCTCTTGGTGCAGGAGATACAGTTGTGAAAGCCATGGAACAGCTTGATATCCATTTGCCCTTTTCAGAAGAGTCGCCAGGTCTGTACCGTGCTTCACTGACATCAGCATTCCTCCCGGTTATGGCATATTCTGTTCCTTCTTCATCAGGATCCGGCGGGGGCAGCTTTGGTGGAGGAGGCGGTTTTGGTGGTGGGGGTGCCGGAGGTTGGTAATCCCGAATCTTCCTTTTTTTTCAGGTGTCATGCACTCCCAAGGGATACATCACGTTTTATTCTGATTGGTATACAGAGAACCCAGGATGGACCCCGTTACCGTGATATCGTACAGGAGTACGTCATTTCAGTACTCTCATCGTTTTCCCTCTAATCCACCACCATTTTTACAGATTGCACAATGGATAATTACAGGACACGTCCATATGAATCGTGCCTATAAATCAGGGTATTTCAGGAAAAAAGGAGATTTTGTTCTATGCAATCCGGAAAGTAATAGAGACCTGTGCAGTTACGTCAACATCACCAGGATCAATAGGGGTTGCAGCAGGGGCAGATCCTGCTTCCATCAGGTATGATGCTTTGTTTGTTGTTCCATAGTAAACCGGCGGATTATATGATTCCTGAACATTCACGGTCTTTACTGAACCGAGATTCTCACCGAGTGCTTCGAGTACAACCTGTGCATCTTTGCGTGCCTCATTCACTGCAGCAACCAGTGCATCTGCCCGGTACTCATTTTCTTTCTCAGGGCTCAGGGTAAAAGTGACATAATCAATATCATTTGCCCCGTTTGCAATAGCAGTGTCAATGATCTCACCGGTACACGAGAGTTTGTCGGTCTCTATGTTGATGGTGTTTGTCACCTGATAGATGGTCACATCTTTTCCATACTTTGCAATCTGGGCATCATCCGGGTAATACACTTCAGAGATGGAGAAACCACCGGTCTGAATCTCTTTTTCGTTCAGAGCACAGGTATCCATTGAACTGAGCGCAGTTAGGATCTTATTCATAGATTTTGCATTATCTTTCTGCAGGTTTTTTACATCAGTCCCGGTAGTCTTGACAGAGAGGGCGATCTGACAGACGTCAGGCATTGTCTTTATAATGCCGGTACCTGATACGTAGATGGTGTCTTCATCCACAGTATCGCTATCATCGGCGATACAGATCGGTGCAGCGATAAAAATAGCGAGCACTACGATAGTTGCAAGAGCGAACACAATTCCTCTGTTCATACTAGCAGTAATTCGTATAAATACATACACTTTTCCATGACTTCGAGTGGTTTGGTAACAATCATTACTGATGTCTGCAATAGTCTCTCTCCAAAAGGTATATCCGGAGGTTCATAATAAAAGAAGAGGGTGCGTGAATCAGATATTGACTGGGAAATCTATCATATCATAGCGACTGTAGATGAGGGGTGTCCCCGCTCGCGTATCATTGATGAGACCCTCTATGAGGATGAGGTAATCCACAATTCATTGCAGAGGCTGTTATCTTCTCTTTTAATACATGAGTGTAATCAGGTATACCGTGTTATTTCAGTTCAGGAATATATGCTCAAATGCCAGCTGAAGTACTGTCAATCAACATCAATTATAATAGAAAACGGAATAATCAGAGTAAAACGGCCAGATGAGTGATAGGGTTGAATAGAGATGTTGTAGTTCTGAGAATTGGCCACAGACCCCAGCGCGACCAGCGGGTAACGACTCATGTAGGTCTTACTGCACGGGCACTTGGAGCTAATGGAATGTTTCTTGCAGCTAACGATGCCGGCATTGTCACCGGTATAGGTGATGTCTCCACCAGGTTTGGCGGATCATTCTTTGTACAAGACGGAGTCAGCTGGCGCACGTGCATCAGGAAATGGAAAGAGAGTGGAGGAACGGTAGTTCATCTGACCATGTTTGGACTGAATCTTCCTGATGTCGAGGAGCAACTGCAAAAAATAGAACGTCTGATGGTAGTGGTTGGTGCTGAGAAAGTACCAGGAGAGGTGTATGAACTTGCAGATTATAATGTTGCGATAACGTCACAACCACATTCAGAGATTGCCAGTCTTGCCATATTTCTTGACCATATTATCGGTCCGGATGCACTCACAAAGGAATTTTCAAACGCTTCTATCAGAGTGATTCCTACAGCCAGGGGAAAATGTACAAAAGGACCATGAACGATGCAAAACAGTCAGTACTGATTGCCGGGTTTACCACAAGACATGTAGCAAAATCTGCAAAAAACGCAGGATTCCGGGTTTTCGCTCTCGATAATTTCTGTGATCAGGATCTCTTTTGGTATGTCGATGAGGGGGTCAGGTTTGAAGATCTTTCTGAGCTCCCTTCTGCTATTGAGGATATGTGCACGAGATATGAGATAGATGGAATTGTTCTGACTTCAGGAGCAGAGGACCTCAGGGTAAATAAAATCCCCCGTATCGGAACATCCCCTGACATTGTCGCACCATTTCTTGATAAGAGACGAACACAGCAGTTTTTTACACAAAATCGGTTTCCGGTCCCTTCTTCTATCGATCCTGTTACCTATCCTGCCATACTTAAACCCTGTCGGGGTGCTGGGGGATGGCGAAATGTGGTGATACAGAATGATGCAGATCTGCGCGCCTGGGAAAAAGAATGGAACAATGAACCGTATCTTCTGCAGGAGATAGTGAACGGAATTCCTGCATCTGTCTGTTGTGTCTGTGACGGCAGACGTGCACAGGCAATAGCAGTAAATCAGCAGATACTGCGTGGGAGTGAAGATGCTCCATTCGGGTTTGCCGGATCTTTAACGCCTTTTTCTCATCCTCTTGCACACCAGATGGCTACCTGTGCAGAGGCAGTCGTTGGATTGAGTGGATGTAAAGGAGTGATCGGGGTTGATTTTATTGTATCTGACGAAAATTTCTTTGTTATCGAGATTAATCCCCGGTTTCAGGCGACGCTGGATACGGTTGAGATGGCAATGGGGTGTAACCTGTTTATGCTTCACTGTGATGCATGTAATGGTATCCTCCCCTCAAAAATGCCTGTTTCACAACAGGTTGCGGTTCGTACTATCCTCTTTGCCAGGCACAATATGCGAATTGATGAAGATCTCTCCTCTTTGAGACCCCTTGTTGCTGATATCCCATATCCGGGAACGATTTTTTTAGAGGGGCAGGCAGTTATCAGTGTGTATGGATGGGGGGATAATGAAGAGACAGCATGGAGTATGCTCAATACAACTATATCCCGTGTGACACAATATATGCGGTGATGGCCACCTTTAAGGAAATTCTTAACACTCATCCCGCTATCGTTTCGTATCTACACCGAATGATTGGGGATGAGGGAATGGAACTTATTGACAAGTTCCCGGAGAATGAAGAACATAGTGATGAAGACCTTGCGGCCATGACCGAAATCAATCTTAATTCTGTCCGGAATACTCTGTATACATTATACGAACGCAGACTCGCAGAATATCGACGAATTAAGAATAATGAGACAGGATGGCTGACATATCTCTGGCACCTTGAGGCTGATAATATTGAGCCTGCCCTCTCTCAGGATGTGGATGTGGTTCTTGGAAAATTACGTGCTCGTGCCAGGTATGAAGAACATAATGACTTTTTCATCTGTTCACAATGTGGACTTACGATTACCTTTAATCAGGCAATGGATCTGTTATTTAAATGTCCGACATGTGATGAGCCGATGGGTCATTTTGAGAACGAACTTCTCTTAAACGCACTGAAAACACGTATTGAAGCAATTGAAGAATCCCTTGGTATTTCCTGATAGAGATGCTGCATACAAAGGAGATACACTCTCTTCTTATTACAGCCGGATGTGAAAAACGTGTTATTGAACATTGTGAAACTGTCAGACGCGTGGCGCTGGATATTACTGAAAAGATTCTCGCTGCCGGACATGCAGTGCCTGACCGGGACCTTGTTGCTGCTGGTGCACTCCTCCATGATATTGGCAGATGCCAAACCCATTCATTGGGCCATGGAGTAGCAGGAGCAGAGTGGTGCCGCAGAACGGGACTTCAGGAAGCGGTTTGTCTAATTATTGAACGACATGTCGGGGGGGGGCTTACTGCATCTGAATGTGAAAAGGCCGGCCTTTCTCCAATGGATCGCATTCCAACGACCCTTGAGGAGCAGATTGTGGCACATGCTGATAATCTCGTCAGGGGAACCACACTTATTACGATAGGAGAGCGGGTGCAGCGTTCATTGGACCAGGGAATACCTCCGGAAAGTATTGAGCGAATTGTATCTCTTGCAGAAAAAATTGATGCTCTTTGCAGGGAATAATGCAACTTCAGAGGATGATACGACGTACCTGTTCAAGATCTCTTAACTCTCTGAGCACTTCAGGTGCGATAGCATCCTCAGCGATGATTACCAGTTTGGGGGACTCAGAAAGGTGGGAATCAGTGACAAATATCTGACGGATTCCGACCCGATGTGCATCTAAAACACGGACTGCAGCTCCGATAATGCCGTGCTCGGTGGCGTCTTTTGGTATGATGGTGATAACTGAGAGCGAGAGCATCTCTGCTATCTCAGATATATCCGGAGTTGCCCGCATATTAAGAAATATGGTTGCAAATCGGTCCATTCCAAGGATACGCTGTGCAGTTGCATCTACAACCCGTCGGTCGACACCCACCTCTTTTGCTATCTGTGTTGAAGGAACCAGAATATTGTTTACAGATATACGACCTTCTCTTGTGATACCAAACCCGTTTTCAAGGAGAAAACGAATGACTTTTGCCTGTGATGGCGAGTCGTCAAAAGTGGCAAGAATTTCAGCCCACATTGCAGGTTATCTGTTGGATACCGATGTACAAAAAGCTAGGTGCGATATCAGAATAAAGATGAAACAGATAGTTATAATAGTCCTGAAGTGTACTTTGTTAAGGCACGAGCGAGGGTTGCCGAGCCAGGTCAAAGGCGCAAGGTTGAGGGCCTTGTCACGTAGGTGTTCGGGCGTTCGAATCGCCTCCCTCGCATTCTTTTGGTAGTTTTTTTGGTTTAGAATCTGTTTATTTGTATCAGAAGCGAAGAACAGTATAAAAAATTATGTGTTTTGGAACACCTGGTAATGATACATGACTTCGTAAGAACAATGACGATACAGAAAAAGACAATGAGAAACGGACAATGATTCTTACGTACGTAATTTTAATCTGCCGATCCCTATGGTTTAAGAACCAGGGGGTCTGCAAAAAAGTGATTTTCATTCCTGTACTACATTTATATCAATGGATGAGGTACTTTCTCTCCGCTGACGGGCAGGGTTGCACGGGTTATCATAAGAGGGTAGGTAATATCAGTGATTCGCTGGATAATGAGCCGTTTTCCCTCTTTTGTCATGGCAAAAACAGGGACCGTTGTGCCTGCCTGCAAACAGGCATCCTTTGCAGATATATCTCTGACCTGGCTTGATGCACAACCGGTTATAATATCACAGGTACTGTTCATCACAACGGCATCCTCCTTTGATATCCCTGTTGTATGAACACCGATGATGAGTACATCTGATGCAGTTCTCCTGACAGCCTCTGCATCATGTGCCGTTGCAACTGTGACTGCCGGCCGGGTATAGCCCCATTTTTTAGCAAGATGTACCCCTGCAGCTGGATCGAGAAGACCTGTTTTTTGATCCAGCACCCGGCCTCCTCCACATTCTATCTTCATGACTACTTCTGAGTACGGCGTAGTCTTTACAAGGCCTGACATTCGACCTCCAATTCCCTGAACCATTCGGGGATCCGTAACAATAACAGTGCCTGCCCCGTCACAGGCGATGATGGCACAGTCAAGTATTCCTGATAGAATTCCGTTGCTGATGAGTTCACTTGCCCCGAATCCGACAAAATCGGTATCATCATAGATATCCCGGTTTCTTGTACACATCCCAAACGATGCAATTCTGTTTTCGATGTTCTTTCTGACCGCTTCATCTGTCATTTCATCGACAGGAAATGCAAATCTCTTTGCAAGAGGGCAGTCTGTTATCAATGGCGGACTGACCGTTACCACCCTCCCGTCCTGCACAACGATCCGGGATCTGCCGATTGCTTCAAGAATGTGTTCATCAAAAAGCTGGATTCTCTTCACCTCCGGTACAAGATGCAGAGAATCCCTGCTGCAAGTGATACAAGGGGTATCATGAGAGAGGGTGGAGATGCAGGGGTTTGCTGCTCAGTATCATTGGTTGCAACTGGTTTGTATTTGGGACTGACAGTGACCGGCTCTATCTCTGTGTGCAGTGGAGGGGGTGTAATATGTGGAGCCAGCGTTGGGATAACATCATCATAAACATTGTTTTTCGGTATCTCTGCTATGGGTGTTGCCATCGCCTTTGCAATCTCACCAGTGTAGTCAAGGATGTAACAGTCGATATTATCAATGGATCCTTCAGCAGTAGCGTCTGTTAATCCATCTCCTACTGAGGTGATAAAGAGGTACGAGAGACCCGTCTTCATTTCTCCGTTGACATCCGTGTAAAATCCCCAGATAAACTCATTAGTAGTAGGATCTGTTACCCGTATTGTTGTTCTTCCCTGGTCAGGATCAAACCTGACATATATGTGATATGATTTGTTATCTTCAAATCTGATAGTCGTACCTCCATAGGATCCGTCCTGGGGGCTGCTGCTGGTATAGGTCTTGACATTTTCATCGGTGATCGATGAGAGGTAGAAGATGTTACCATATTTTGTATTCTCAAGACTGACAAGTACCAACGGTCCGGTACCGGTATTTGCGTCAGCGGTTCCAACCCCAAACCGAAAGGCACCATTTTTTGAGGTTGCTATCGGAGTGACATCAAATTCAAGAATAAAACCGGTCTCTATTAAGGGGATTTTTACCGTAGTATATCCACTTGTTCCTCCTTTAGAGAGGTAGTGGTACACTTTACTTTCATTGTCCCAGTAATATCGTGTCGGGTTTTTTGTCAGCCAGTCATCAGGTGAGGTTGAGAAGTCGTTTTTATAGAGTTGTATCTTCTCTGGAAGTTCTGCTGCAGAGGCATATATCTGCAGAGAGAAGAGTACCAGAAGAAGAACAATGATAATCGTTTTTTGTGTCATGGCAATCAGGGGATACGCATAGGTTTATACTCATTTTCGGTCTTGCAGGTTTACAGATTATGTACAATGACAAATGAAAGTCTCGTGTAGGGAACCCAAGGAAACGATTTTACCGATGGTGAAAACAGGCATCTATAGATTTTTTTCCAAAATACCAGGCTACACTTTTTTTTCTGGAATGTCATACTATCTAATTTTAGTTGTGGTACGTATATCCTGCCAGCTCAATATATTTTTGTATGATGCAACTGGTTGCTTTGACCCGGTTTTT
>CAYRYR010000098.1:0-9951 GCA_964428385.1 uncultured Methanoregulaceae archaeon | reverse complement strand
TGTACACTATCAGTAACACGACAGTTAAGTACGTCGCCACTTGTCGTATCTGTAATAAATTAAAAACCTACAAAATAACTTTGGGCACTATTACAATTAGTATTGATGATGATACTGAGAAACGCTTCAGAGAAATAGCAAAGAAAAAACCTGGGGAGCGGAAAGGATACCTTGGCAAAGCTACAACAAAAGCCCTGGAGTGCTGGATGAAGCAGCAAACCCTGGAAGAGATAGTTCTTGATGCACTTACTCTTATCAGGTCAGGACATCATCTCGGTAAGCATCTGTATAGGACCCGTAACGATATCTATGACTGATCAACCGGCCCTTGTTGATACAAATATACTCTGCTATGCACTCGATTCCGGAGAGCAGAAGAAGCAGGGAGCAGCAGCAGTTCTCCTTTTTCAATGTTGGAGCAAAAGATTGATTCTCACAGTTTCCATCCAAAATCTAGCAGAGTTCTCTGTAGTTATAACAGAGAAGGTACAATACCCGGTACCTGAAGAGATTGTTACATGGTTTATCAGGGATATTGTCTTGTTTGAGGGCTGGAAGGTAATCAGCTATAACCCTGGTACAATTATTAATGCAGTTAGCCTCCAGCAGAAGTACTCCCTCCATTTTTGGGATGCTCTTCTTGTTGCGACCAAAACAGCATGGCATTGATACTATCTATACTGAGGATGCTCATTTTCAAAAAATTCCCTGGATAACGGTTATTAATCCTTTTATCATGATCTAATACATTATTCAAATGCTCATGGAACAATAGCATGAGAGGATATGGATGGTGAAACCGGGAGTAATTAATGAGATAATAAAAACCATGATAACGATTTTTTGCAGAATTCAAATTCATCGTGGAAAGGTTTTCATATCGTATATGCAGTGTCCTGGTATAGTGTATCCTAAATATTTGTCAATACAATAGGTACTTCATGGGTTTTTCTTCTGAAAAGGAACTCCAAAAGATTCGTGATCTCGTTTGTACCCGGCTTTCAGATGAACCTGTTACCGTCGTACTATTTGGATCCCGTGCTACGGGAGAAGAGAACCCTGGATCAGACGTCGATATCGGCCTGATTCCATACGGGGATGTTCATTCCCGGATTATTACCCTCTTGCGAGAAGAACTTGAAGAAAGTACCATCCCTTATATCGTTGAATTTGTTGATTTATCACAGACCAGTGAGACATTTAGAAAAAAAGCCCTTTTACATGCTCAGATATGGAAAAAATAGCCCTGCTGATAACCACCACAAGAAACGCGTTATCGACACTTCAATCTATATTAGAAGAGAGTCCTTCTGATATTATCCGCGATGCAACGATTCAGAGATTTGAATACTGCACTGACCTCGTATGGAAAGTCTTACAAGTGTATCACGCATCGGAAGGAATTCTCTGCAATAGTCCGAAAGGCTGTTTTCGACAGGCATTACAGACGGGTCTTATTACTCCGGAAGATGTCATCATAGGTCTGTCCATGATTGATGATAGGAATCTGACTTCCCATATCTATCGGGAAGAAGTGGCATCAGAGATTTTTCAGAAGATCCCCGGGTATTATCTCTGTATGATCCGGGTGATAACTGCAGTTGAGACAGCAGTTGCGACCAGGTAGGATTTTTGGAAATACATCCTCAATCAATCTCGTTTTATATTCTGTTAGGAATTTCAATTGCAGAAAGCACAGAGGGCAAAAAAAGGTTGAAAATAATTAAATGAATTATACCATAACAATTTACATCACTTGAAGAATTGACAGAGACCTCAGAAACAGGGATTGCACTTATAAAAAAATCTGAAAACCAGAGATATAATCGACATCACCGTTTTCTTCTTGTTTATCATTCCTGGCATCTGGATATTTAACATCCGATTTTTCTGTAAATCAGAAAATATATACGTTTATTCACCCAATGGATTTTCAAATGAGGCGGGTTGTAATACTAGCAGGTGGTGAGGTACAGGGGGTAGGATACCGTGAATATATAAAAAAAGAAACCTTTAGGAAAAATATAACCGGATTTGTCCAAAACCTCAAAACAGGTGACGTGGAGATACTGGCAGAGGGGGAAGAGGAAAATTTAACGGTTTTCCTTGATGCAATAAATGTAAGTGAATATCCAATTGATGTCCGCGATTTCCGGGTTACCTGGCTTGATGCATCTGGTGAGTATAAAAGATTTACTATTGTCAGGGGAGATAAGGATGAGGAGTTATTTGAGCGAATTGATGTAGCGGTATCACTTCTCAATGAATTAGTAGAAAATACAACAATTAGTCTTGAGAAACAAGATCAGATGCTTGGAAAATAAGATCAGATGCTTGAGAAACAAGATCAGATGCTTGGAAAACAAGATCAGATGATTTCTCTCCAGCATGATACCGTGGATGAAATAAAGGGTCTTCGGAAAGATTCAGCAAATTATCTGGAGATAGAATTTTCTGAAATCAAAAAGAAACTTCATTCGATCGAGAATGCTCTAAATAAAATGGGGATTGAAGTTTAATTGAGATGGTACATAACTACGATTCACCAGGATTGACTCTTTTTATATATTTCACTTATGTGCCTGATTTTCATAGCCAGAATGATTAGTACATCATTTTTCACGGAAATCACATCGCCCGATAATCTTCAACACAAAGAACACATAACCTTTGGCCTTATGCATGGAGTTTTTTATGTATAATAATATCAAAATTGCCTTAAAAAAGAAAATTAGTTATATCGCCAGCTTTTTTTCTAATTTTGATATCCAAGCAAAAGGTTCGAAATTAATTTCTAATGATTTGTTCTAAACAAGGAGATATTACCTTTTTTTAAAGAAGTAACCTGGGAGGTAGCGTTATTGGAAGGATTAACATGGTTTTTGGAGGGGATACTTATTGAGTTTGAAACAGACTCTGCGAATCTTGCGTCTTCTGCGGTTAGATCATTTCAATCATCAAAAGAATGTCGTTTCAACTGGAAACATCGATGTAAAAAGTAAAAACATAGATTGGCAATATCACTTAAGAATTCAAACCGCAGAGGATGCAGAGGACGCAGAGGGGGGAAAATGAGTCAGATTCTCTGTGAATCTCATCCCTCCTCCGGGGTTACATCATTTCAATCGAATGAATAATTATTGAGTTTGAAACAGACTCTGCGAACCTCTGCGGTTACATCATTTCAATCATCAAAAGAATGTCGTTTTAACTGGAAAAATCGATGTAAAGAGTGAAAACATGATTGGCAATATCACTTGAAAAATCGACAGAGCCCACAGACATCAGATAAGAAGAAACTCTATTAACTCCACCCTCATTTGTATCCTGATATGAAACGGTTTGTTGCCATTGCCAAAGGGCGTGTCAAGGGAGTGGGATATCGGCAGCATTGTTTTCAACGAGACATTTGCAAAAGAGATCTTTGGGTATGAAGAACCTTGATACCGGTGAGGTTGAGATCGTTGTAGGAGGGAAAGAGAGCGATCTTTTAGATCTGATCCAGGAGATCAATATCATTCGAAGACCAATAGCAGTCCAGTTATTTTCTATCAACTGGGAAGAACCAACCGGAGCCTACTGCAGCTTTGAGATCATTCGTGGAGATATTCAGGAAGAGACATTCGAACGGATGGATTATGCCGGAAATGTTCTCCATAACATGGATCTTAAGATGGATCAGAGTCTCAAAATGCAACATTTGACATTGGATAAGCAGGGTTAGATGCTTGATATGCAGGGTCAGATACTCGATATTGGAAAAGAAACAAAAGAAGTGATTGTCGGGCTTAGAAGAAATACCAGGAGATATCTCGATGAGGAATTCAAGGAGATCAAAAAGAAACTCACTTCTATCGAAGACGCCCTTGTCAGAGCGGGCATTCAGGTTTAAGATTCAGTCTCTTATCGACTTCTTTTATATTAGCACCGGATTTGACTTTTTCTTTACTTCCACCAGACTCAACTTGTTTTACTGTACATTAAACCAACCCTCATGGAAGAGTGAGAGGGCTCATGTCTCCTTTACACTTCATTCAAGAAATCTCCGCACCCATCTTCAGAAACCCACCCGGAGATTGCACTGAGGAAATAGCCAAAAATATCAGGTGGTTTAGAGGTCTCCCTAAGGGAGTCGTGGACGTTTCCCGGACGGCCGGGTCCATTGCTGTGATTAGTTCCCTTACGCTAATCCATGCAGGAAATTAACCACTCCACCTTAACAATTACAATACTGTCAGGATTAGCTGGAAAATAGATGATTCTGTTATCGATATTCTGGTTACAATATTGTCATGATGATATCAAAAAACGGCTTATGGGAGAATGCCCTAATCATCATTTATTATGTGGGTGTTCCTTGAATGCCATGGAATCAGAAGCGAAAGAAAAAAGAAATGATAGAGAGGGTTTTAGGATTATTGGTCATCCTTGTGGTAGAGCGAGAGAAACACCAGGAGATCATTTCGTGCATCATAGGAGTATGATAACCGAAATGGAGGTATGTAAACCTCACGTGTATCTTTTCGGCTGTATCGCATTGGTTTTCCGATATCCGGGCAAACTAATATCTTTTTTATCTGATTTTTAATTCGTTCCTTCGTTTGTGTATCTTTCATCTTTCGTATTGTTTTTTCAAACGATGAACTATACGCTACCGTCACCATGATGACAGTTCATTGATAAAATCAGTACCACTTTTCTTGATAAAACTCCCTTTTTCAAATTCTGCGAATGCAGTTTCAGTCTTTTCTGCAAACAAGATATCCTCTCGTATGTAAGGTTTTAGATCTGAAAGAGGTTTAAGGATAAAACGACCTCCGTCCTTAATTACAAGCATTTTTTCTCCTTCAGCCAGGTCTTTTCTCATAGAAGCGGGGATAACAATTTGTCCTTTTGAACTCACTCGAATAATGCTAATATCCATATCCAATCAGTAAGACATATCTTACCTTCCCTCTATTAATTATTTGGGATTTTCACCAAAAACCAGGGGAGGTATCTCATTAGTACATCCTGACAATGCAAAGGAGATTGGGCAGTTTCTCTCATGGCCTTACCGAAATTAGAGATTATTTCTTCTAAAATAATGGATGATGGTATTTTTTTTAAGAATGATTGTTTGGCCCGTTCCGAAATTTTCACTTTCCCTCCGGATATGCAAGAGGGAAGATATGATGATAACCCGACACTCACCAGAAAAGAGCATCTTTTCAATCCAGGATACTCTCTTGTTTGTTCGGAAATGCCGGATGGGTGATAACGTTTACAGAGGATCCCATTTTATTAAAGAGTGAAAACATGATTGGAATATCACTTGAAAAATCGACAGAGCCGGGTAAAATGATTGATGAAGCAGTATATAACCCTCAGGAAGCAACTTCTTTATATCAGGTGATACATAATCAGAACCGGTGAAATGGAATATAAAGCAGATGTATTAAGATGGCTGATAAATTATATATATAATTTCCTCTAATCACCCATCCTCTGAAAGGGTATATATCTGGATTAGTGTGATAAATGCCTCTGTACTATCAATTTTGTCAGACATAAGATTAAGCAGTGAATATCCAGCTTGGTGGAGGGTCGCTATTCCCTTTATTGAATGGATCCTATGGTTTAAGTGATATATTGAATCACACGGCAATAGCGGCCCATGGTACTCCTGGTTTTCATTGAGTATATTGAAATCCAGTTACATTATGGGCCTTTATTATTCAGAGAAGAAACGAGACATATAAATCTCATTATTTGAGTCTATTTCCTAAAAATACCCGTAATCTACAGCATTGCTATGTGGTACCTGATGGGAGTTGGAAGATTTCTTTATATAAACTCCCGATTTTATCAATACCACCTTCTGATACACATTCCATATTCTGGATTTTTCTATGGCATTACATCAACAGGAGGCGATTAGTACCTTTTTTTCTGTTTCCTGGTACATAGGGGGTACAATGTTATACTCTGTTAGTAATTGGCAGGACATCGTTTACCTGTTAATTGATGTTATGAGCCTTCAAAGAGTTAATAATGGTATATTTCCAGTAAGAATAGACCTGTAACGGTGAAATTGAATGGGTAATTGAGATAGCTATCTTCCTGGTGCAAAATCGATTTAGGAATTACCCTCCACTAGTACCGCCTTTGAACTTCGTACCTTGTTAAAACCGTTTATATCTCTTGTGAGCTTGTTCAATAGTCACAACATCCAGAATCCTGACGCAGTCAGGAAGGACAGTGAAAAAAGCGGTATAAAAATGAGCAATATGCATTCGACATATTCCATTGCGTATGTAATTGATATCTCGTGAATGGACAGGATCTTCGGCTCTGTCTGAAAAACAAGTGATATCATATCATCACGTTCAGGCAGGATGTAATTATATGGCATTCTAACTTTTATATTGACAATTTACTATATTACTTTAAAATTCCAACTGCAGAGGACGCAGAGGAACGCAAAGAGAGGAACCCAAGTGTCAGATACTCTGAACCACACTCCCCTCCGGGATTACATCATTTCAATTATCAAACGAATGTCGTTTCAACTGGAAACATCGATGTAAAGAGTGAAAACATGATTGGCAATATCACTTGAAAAATCGACAGAGCCCAGATGTGCAGATCTATATTACTCAATGTCAAATCTCTCTGTAATTCAAAAGGCAGGGATCCCCACATTACTTAGTTATTGCATAAATTCTCTCTAATACTAACTCTATATTCATAGGAACTGAATCAAAAATTTTTCATTGAGATGATAATGATAGGGGTATGTAGCAATATATGGATGATGTGGTACATTATCCCATCTGTGAACGCCTGACTCATAAACAAAGTGATATGCATATTTGATTAAAGGTTGCTGTTTTGATAACTAAAATATGACACAGCTCCTAATTTTTAAGAGATTTTGGACCAGGTCTATGGCATTTCCCCATTCTATCCAGTCGTCTTCCTCTTCAAAATGAGTAATTAAGATTAGTACTTTCCCTGGAAAAAATTGATTTGGTAATTACCCTCCACCTGGAGCCTGTCCCAGAGTTTACTTTCTATTTGATAGTCGTTGAAGGGGTCATTTTCTGGTTTCCACTATTTACCTATTACATGTTTTCCAGGCCTTTTGGTAATTACATTACTGAATATTAAAAAAAACCTCCCAATATTCTTGTGATTCATTGAACCACCTCATATGCCGGAAGAAGGAAAGTATTAAGTTAAATCTGGTAGTATTTTACATATCATATATGAATGAATTGATATTAGATAACTGATGACTATTTACTCATAAATCAGGAAAAATTGCCAAAATTGTAAAAAATCATTACAGATGAGGATAAAAATTATGAAAAATTCTAGAAACCGTTCTTTGTCCGATTCTTCTGGCATTGATGGTAGGTATCAACCAAGTGATCCCGTCTCTTACGCAATAAAGAAGAGGAACCATGCCGTTATTTCAATTCTTTTTTTTCTTCTTGGAATACTGGTGATATCACCGGCAATGGCTGCTCCATTCTGTACCGTTACACCGGATCGATTATATGCGGACAGCAATGAAGTATTTGTTCAGTTTTCAGAGGTTGATACCAATATGCTGTTTGATATCCTGCTTGCAACCATTTATAACTCAGCAGAGCATAATTTCGGAATATTAGTTGGTGAATTACAGACAGATTATGGCTTGGGCTATGGATATATAGAGTATTTTGATGAATCCTTAGAACCATCTCAGATTAAATTTTCAGGGGAGATGCCTGGTACCCAGTATAACTTTTTAGCGACTAAAACGGATTCGGAATATGTGTCTGAGCAGTTTCTTCCGATTTGGTTTGGCGGGAATTTCACGTCATCAACCGATGAAGAACTCATTGTTATTCCAATTGAAAGTTATCCTTTAGTCGGAATTTTATGTATTGAACCTTATATTGATAAGATATCCGATGAGGGTAAGTACATTCCATATTCATTTGACAAAGATCGGCCAGTTGTTACTGCCGAGGATTTAACCATTGAGAAGGGAAAAACCAGCACCGGTACAATAACCCTCGCACCGGTTCATGATGGTCTAGTCTCTTATAATATGACTATCTCTCTTGACACTCCGGGTGTTGCACAGATAACTAATGCTTACTTCCCTGCTGGCGTAACCGGGGATATTCTCCTCTCTGATCAGTCAGTTACCGTGAATGCCACTTGCTCTGTAGAAGGTTATATTGAGAATTTCCCGCTTATCAATATAATTTATAATGCAAATGGCTGCTGTGCCACAGGAATTGTCCCAGTTGTCAATGAGATGACTGACGAAAACGGATGGCCGGTAGATCCCGATACCGTCAATGGCATCCTGTCCGTGACCGGATACAATGAGCCAGTCGCCGCATTTGAAGCCGGGGCCCGTGAATTTGCTGCCCCGGGGAGTGTTACCTTCCGTGATATGTCAACAGGGTCAGTTACAGATTGGCTCTGGAGGTTTGGTGATGGGTATACCTCAACCGATCACAATCCGGTTCATCTGTACAATGACCCTGGTACCTATACGGTAAATCTCACAGTATCAGGCCCTACCGGTTCTGACAGCACTGAGAAACAAGGATACATAAAAGCAGGATCGATGCCGCTCTGGTTTTATGCTAATATAACCTCTGGTACCACCCCGTTTTCTGTCCAGTTCAATGCGACGTCCGTAATTGCACCTGATACCTGGTCCTGGTATTTTGGTGACGGAGAGATATCCGGCATCCGAAATGCAACCCATACCTATTCAAAACCAGGTGATTATACAATCCGTCTGACCGCAACAACAGGTGCAAAGAGCAACCGGGCTATCCGGTACAATTATATTCGTGTTTCCGGGTGAGGAGGGAAACATGAATAAAAAATGCGGGAATAATGGTGGTTCAGGTCCCGGTCTATATGCAATTATCTGCATTGGTATGATTCTCTTCTGTGTAACCGGATTGTCCGGAGCAGATGAGATGGTCCCATTATTCTCTGCTATACCAAACGCAGGGGATGCACCTCTTACCGTTTCTTTTATTGACCTGAGTGTGGGTGATATTGATGGATGGAACTGGACCTTTGGTGATGGGGATACATCAGATGATCAGAATCCTGTTCACCGGTATGTAACTTCCGGGAGTTATTCTCCGGTCCTTACTATCTGGAATACTACTCCTGATAATAATGCCACTCTTTTCATCTCCAATTATATAACTGTCAATCAGCCCGAACCTCCGGTTGCAAACTTTACTGCTACACCCTCACGTGGCAATGCCGATATGAATGTAACGTTTATTGATCTCTCAACCGGGGCCGACCTCTCTTATGCCTGGGATCTTGATGGAGATGGTACCACTGATTCAACTGACAGAAATCCGTCAATTGAGTATTTAAACGGAACCTATGATGTCTCGCTTACGGTCACCGACTGGATGGGACGAATCGATTCACTCGAGAAGCAACAGTATATCTGGACCGGATTGTCGTATCCACAGGCAGGGTTTACCGCAACTCCGCTTTACGGCCCGGCTCCCCTGAATGTTTCCTGTATTGATCAGTCTCTCGTTGATCCTGCTCTTGATCTCTCCCCTGTGTATAGTTGGGATTTTGGAGATAATACTCCCATATCCTCAGAAAAAAATCCGGTACACCAGTATACACAAGAAGGTGAGTATAGCATTACCCTTCTCATAACCTCAAATGGCAGATCTGACGACGTTGAGATGAGCTACCCCGTTGTGGTCACACCCCCCGAGCCGTTTCTCCTCATCCCTGGGTTTACCGCTACCCCTATTGCAGGTGATGCACCGCTCACGGTTTCTTTTATTGATCAGAGTAGTGGCCCTGTTGATGGATGGAACTGGACCTTTGGTGATGGAGATACATCAGATGACCAGAATCCTGTTCACCGGTATGTAACTTCCGGGAGTTATTCTCCGGTCCTTACTA
>CAYRYR010000097.1:0-9992 GCA_964428385.1 uncultured Methanoregulaceae archaeon | reverse complement strand
AAAACCAATACTATCAGCAATTATCCGAAAAAGTTCATTAATACTGACCTCTCTTTCTCCGGAAACATTATAGACACCGGTTTTTGTCCCTTCCATTGCCATGATATTTGCCCGCACAACATCATGTACCGAGATAAAATCCCGGGTCTGTCCACCATCACCAAAGATAACCGGTTTTTGTCCCGCGAGCATGGCAGAAACAAATCTCGGAATAACTGCGGCATAATCAGAGACCGGATCCTGCCGTGGCCCGAAGACATTAAAATACCGGAGAAAGACCGATTCAAGCCCGTAATTCTCATGAAAAACAGATCCATAATACTCTCCAGTCAACTTGGCAACTGCATAGGGCGATAGTGGCTGGGGAATCATGCCCTCCTGCTTAGGCATGGTCGGGTCATTCCCATATACCGCTGATGATGATGCAGCAACAACCCGTCTGACCCCAGAATCGCGTGCAGCTATCAGCACATGAAGGGTACCGGTACTATTTACTTCATTGCAGGATGCCGGATCCTCTATTGAACGCGGAACAGATGCGATAGCTGCCTGGTGATAGATACCATCCACCCCATCACATATGTCGCAAAGAAGATCAAGATCAGTGATGCTTCCTTGAATGACCGTCACCTGTGGATGGTTCAACAGATGCCTGATATTTTCAGTTCCTGCCGCACAGGTATCAAGAATGATCACCTCGTTCTTATCAGCGAGAGCATCAGCAAGATGAGACCCGATAAACCCTGCTCCTCCGGTAATTAGATATTTTTTTGTCATGGTATCATCACACGAAATGAATCCCCTAATACACATCCATCACTGCTTTTATGGTGGCAACCTCTTATATGCATTACAAACAGGTATCTGTCATATTGGTTTTTCGTATTCACACCCACGCATAAAAACCACTGTTCACCGACTGAATCAGGTGAAACCTGAATCTACATTGGGAGACATCATCACCACCATAATCGAATGTGACTGGTATGTCGCACTATATCACGCACGGTGACTGGTAATGTGTTCTTTCATTATTTTCACAAAGTCACAGATTACCTCCATCTTTTCACTGATTGCCACAAGATCAGATATATCCATCCCAGTATACTGATGAACAAGCCGGTTCCGATAATAAACTAAATTTGTCAGATCACATTTCATAGCTTCAGTAATGGCTCCAATGGTAAAGAGTCTGGAAAAAATATCACGGTAGGAATGGGGAATGCCGGCATTATCCATCACTAGTATCTCCTCTCCCAGTTCAAATATCAGATTCAGCATGGTGAAAAGTACCATGGAAAGTCCATGATATCTGGCACATTCGGAAGGTGTGGGAATGCCATTATGCGACAGTATCACATAGTCATGGTGATATCTGTTAATATCACCGATAATGGTAACGATTCTATCTGTAGAATTCATTGGTCCCTCCAATCAGTCGTTTTTTCCAACGGGTTCGCATAGGCTCAAGATCTAAATACGAAAGAATAACCTGTTTTGAGAGGGTCCGTAATTGATTGGTATCCCTGATGAATAATGGGATGTGAACATTCAGGAGTGAGAACTGTGCAGGAAGCGGGAGATCTGAAAATAACTGGATATCAACAACATTTGATGCATAGGATCCGATCTCTTCCCGCTGCATTCGTGTGGATATATTCCAGGTAATTACAGCAATATCAATATCAGAATAGCATTTTGCACGACCTGAAGCATAAGAACCATAGAGCATGACTGCAAGAACGTAACCATATTGTTTCAGGTCTTCTGTTACGGAACAAACCATCTCTCTCTGTTCTCGTGAAAGACCCGACCGGGCAAGCAGATTATCACAAGTTACATCAGGCATATTCTTCATGTAGTAATGAAATAAACAAACATTCTGTTTTGTTTCACGATTTTGTAGATGAAATCGACTATTTTCTTACATACTCCCTGACGATGAGTTCCCCTTTCCCCCGGTTCGCCACATCTCCGGTAAACCGGGTATACGATACCCCATCAATCATGACCGGTCCATCGTTTCGAAATCCGGGAAGCATCTCCAAAACGGTTCCGTGAACAATAACATTTCCTCCCGTAAGATTTCCACAAGGTCGCATACAATCTCCATAGATGGTGAGTTTCCCATCATTCATCTCAACACCTGCCATATCTTTACAGGATCCATGAATGATTATCTGCCCGCCACTGTTGTACTCCCCACAGAAGTCACCGGCATCACCCATTACTTCAATAGTGCCACCACGCATACCACGCTTCTCTCCCCGATAGCCAGACCCACAGTAATCACTGCAGGAACCTGAACAGATAATAGTGCCACCACGCATCTCCCGCCCGAGCCAGGCATCAGCATTACCGACAATTTCTATGAGTCCGGATTCCATGAAATTGCCACAATGCATCCCGATATCTCCGTTAACAGTGATATGACCGCCATCCATATATTCTCCAATCCGTTTTACTCTGCTGATTTCTCCCTTTAGGATGAGATGAATTTCCTCAACAGTATTTGCACTGCCGGTGTACTGAATCTCTGCAATATCAGAGAGAAGGCGTTTTTTATTTCCTTCCCATACGATAATTTCGTCCCGGTTGAGAAAGCGGGAGGGGATGATGTTCTCAGCCTCGATAGGGATATTGGGTTTTTCACGGGGTAAAAAGGTTATATTAATCTCCATCATTATCTCCTAAATAAACCTGATAATACCAGATATAAAAACAATACTATCTCTGTTTTTCTATAAAACAAGGGAAAACAGAATGAAAAAGCATTGTAACAGACTTTTTTGGGATATACATACTGATTTTTGCCTTTTTACGGTATATTCCATAACATCTTACCACTCTCCTATCGCATTCAAATGTCCATACATCAGTTTTCATCCTCACCTCGTATGTATCTGTTTTCTTAACCGTTTCCAGAGTCCCCTGTATTTCACCTGATTTTGCAATGATTACACCAGCATTTTCAAGAATTGTTCTGCTGACAGAATCCGTCTTTTACTGGTTGTAAGAGTTTCCCTGCTAATAGAACTATTTGTAACACGTCTTTTTTCATTTTTCTTATAAAAAACAGTAGTATTCCATTGTTACGCGCGATTTTCTTTCAGGTTCCTGTGATGTACAGGGATATAGTTGTATAATTCTGTACGATAACCCCTTCATATGGACTCTGTTGATTTTTCAAGTGATATTGTCAATCATGTTTTTCACTCTTTACAACGATTTTCCAGTTGAAATGGCATTCGTTTAATGATTGAAATGATGTAACCCCGGAGGGGAGTGAGGTTCATAGAGTATCTGCCACATGTTCCCCCCTCTGCGTCCTCTGCGGTTGGAATTCTTAAAATTATAGGAAATACTATCACTTTGAAAGTCAAAATGCCAGGTAATTACATCCTGCCTGAACGTGATGATATAGTACCATTTGTTTTTCAGACAGAGCCTCATATGAGATAATCCAGACATTGTAGTAGATCCTTATTCAGATTGGTATTCTGATACCAGAGATCCATTCATTAGAGAGAGAATGTCTCACCTTTTAAACCAGAGAACCATTGTATTATTCGCTAATGAAGAAATTCCTGGACCACTCATTTCCATACCTGTTTTTGCACATATCCCGCATTCTATCTGCCGGTGTTTGTCAGATTTGAGAATTGCACCAGTTTTTGTATGCAATGGGTTAGTGGGAAATAGTACATGAAGTCTTTTTCCTTTGTGATTCATCCGGCTCAATAGTTTAGGACTAAAAATCCCATGCCCTGTTGATGATGGAAAAAGTTACTGAAATTTCTCAATTTCAGTTTAGAGGTATACTATAGAGAGGGATTGTTTTACGGTTTTTCATTTCCTTCATACTCCCTGTCAGAGAACCGGTCAGAAATAGGGGTTCAATTTGTACAATGAATATTTCTGATTCTAAACCTTGCACGATACTGTACCACTACCATATGAATATCAATAACGATGTGAGAATATCGGATAACGATATCATTCTGTACTCATCTGAAAGTGGTAGTGTTCTATAAGATATCCTCTCTAACATATCTGAGAAGAATGAAAATTATCCAGGTTGTTGGAAGTTCAGGGTCTGGAAAGACAACTTTTATCAGGGAACTCTGTCCTGTTCTGCAAAAAAAAGGGAGAATGGGAACTATTAAACACCTTGGTCATCATCGGTACGAACTGACTCCCGGTAAAGATACAACACTCTTTTTTGAGACAGGGATTGATGCATCTATTGGAATTGATGATGAAAAAACAGTTATGACTGTCAGAACAGCGTCAATTCATAAGGCACTCTGTTCACTTGCAGATCTGGGAATGGATTATTGTATCATTGAGGGATTTAAACAGCATACGTATTCACGGGTTGTTATCGGAGATCTTAAGGCTGATGCTCTGTTACGCAACCCCTCAGTCTCTGATGTCGTAACCCATCTGCCTGACTTTGATGACTTTTTTACCATGCCATCACAGGCAGGAATGCATCAGAAAGAACAAGCTGTTTCAACCTGTGTAATATCGTATCTCTTCAAGATTACCGGGACTGATGGTGTATCCAATCCTGACAGTCAGATAAAAGTGATACTGGCGTCATTGGCTCAGAAAGAATTACCTGTACGGGTGGAGTACCTGCATCCGGTGTATCATTTCTCTACTGAACAACCAAAGCTTGGAATTATAATAGATAGTACAGCTGGAATTGACACTGCTCTTGTCAATATTGTTCTTTCAGATGTAAAAGAAGCGTTTTTACGTGCAGGATTACAGATTCATCCCTGATATCTATTTTTCAAAAAAGAGTCTTTTCAGACTTTACTATTTACTATGGATGAATATCGGCATCCCATTCTGACAAATACCTGCAGGTGGTAATAGCAGCATTATGCCTTTTTTCACTATCAGAGAGGTGTTTTTGTCTTAATACAGACTCCACGGGGAATATAATTCTCTGAAACTGGATAGTTATTCATCCTGACTGAATAATAGTGGTCAAACTGTGTCCGGAACTGTTGATCAATTGTCATATCGTATTCTTCTGATATCTGTGGATCGACCCAGAATGTCCTGTTCTTCTCTTCGACAATGACCTCTCCATCCCTTGTAACGAGTGTGCCGCCTTTGATGGTAAAGAGCGTCTTTTTAAAGGCTTCTTCAATCTCTGTGTAATTACGGGCAGGATCTATTGAATCAATATGAATTGGATACACTGCAACATCCGCTCGGGCATCAAAACCAAGATGGCCCTTTCCCTGATCAAGGATACCAAGCGCCTTAGCCTGGGCTGCCCGCGTCATGATGGCAATCTCATAAAAATCCAGTTCACGATCCAATGCAAAGAGGGGTACCCGGTGTTCAGTCCGGGGATGGATAGTATGGGAAACCGCATCACGATACTTCTGACTCATTAAGAGCGCAATTATCTCTGGATACCGTACAAAGGGAGCTCCGTTTGGATTATCTGTAGTCAGCATGATCTTCCATGGATCCCGGGCTAGAAGCGCCAGTTCAAGCCCGATTGCCCACATAATACTGTTTACCAGATTTTTCCGGTTATAGTAAACTGGGATAATCCCTGATCCGGTCTCCAGTTCCACATCATGATTGCTCCACTTATTATGATGGAGGGTGTACAAACGCCATTCCATCGGTCCGTCTGCAGTCATGGTCGTTGTCCGGCCAAAGAGAACCTGACCCATATCAATGGCGATGTGTGGGCAAGCTGCAAGTTTTTTGCTAATCTCTTCAGTCCGTGAGTCCATGTCACCCCAGGTTGAACCTCCATAGGAATGGAACTGAACATGAGTAAGATACAATGTCTGCCTCTTTTCATTCAGATCAGGGGCAAGATCCATCGTCTCAAGCGTTGTTGCATAATTACCAGGCATCCCAAGATTATTGCAATGAAGATGAACTGAATGAGGGAGGTTGAGCATTTCATTTGCCTGTATCATGGTAGTAATAATCTCTGCAGGGGTGACACCAAAATCAGGCACTTCTTCATGGATACTCTGGATATCATTGCCCCATCCCCACGCCTCCGTACCTCCCGGATTGGTGAGTTTGATGCCAAACCCTTTCACTGCTGACAATGTCCATCCAACAATGGCTGCTGCACGTTTCAGATCCTTATTATGAACCGCCTCCATGATGTTCCAGTTGCCATCAAACAGGGTGTTTGCCATCATGTCCTGAAGAGGGGTTGCCATGAACTCTTCGTGGGTGTGACGTGCCTCCAGAGGCGCCATAGCGCCCTCAAGGATGGTGGTATATCCCATTGCAGAATATCGGTAACTGTTGGCATATGTTGTCGGGACACTGTACCCTGATATCGGGTGCATGATCCCACGGGAAACTTCCCTGCCGGCACGCATATCATTGGGTGACATGTATCTCCCAAAGTTGACCTTGGTTCCACAGACATGAGAATGGGAATCGATACCACCAGGGAGGGTCAGATATCCCTGCGCATCAAGTATTAGTGCCTTTTCACTCACCGAATCGGTAATCCAGCCATCTTTCATGCAGAGATCGATTAATTCACCACAGACGCCGTTTATCGGATCGATTACACAGGCATTCTTCAGAAGAATTTCATTCATGTCCTTTCACCGCTTTTACCCGCTCATAGAGCGTATGTATGATATCCCTGTCACACTGGTATCTGGTTGTAATTACCTTTCGCGTCTTAATCGGAACACCATCCATCCGGTACGTCGTTCCGGCAGCATCGATTCCATTAATAGCGCAGGGGATCTGAATTGTTGCAAGATGAGTTGTTGCATTCGGATACGGATCAATTACAATGGTCGGGATTTGTGCGAGATATGATGAACAGATATGTGGCAGATGAGCTCCTGGATCACTTCCGACAATAAGACACAGGTCACACTCTTTTCGCCTCAGTATATCAACTGCTGAAGTCTCACCAGGGTTATAAAACGCGATTCCCCGTGAGTAATCGATTGCATACGGGTATCCACTAATCCAGGTGAACGCCTCATTTGAACCATAGACATTACCATGTCCCCGCATCGGTGTGATAGTCCATTTTGTATGCCTGTTTAATTCATCAATCAATTCAATGGCATTCCTGACATTTTTGTGTTTTCCCCTGCTCATGGTAATCCCAAGACCAAAGAAGAGGGCTCCAAATCGTGTTTTCTTGCAGAGATTTGCAATATGCAGTAACTGTTCTTTTGCTACACCAAAAACAGTCTCCGGAACGAGGGAGCCTTTACCAAGGACAATCATCCTCAGGGCTGAAAGGACTGCATAATCTCCCCCGGGTTCAATCTGTACAAAAATGTCTGCGATATCAGATGACTCGGTCTTTCGTATATCTATGACAATGACCTGCCGGTCCCGAAAGGCATTTTTAATGAAAAAACCGTCAGGGTATGTTGAATACCGGGACATATGTCTTGGATGCGCATCGATTGGATTGCAACCCCAATAGATAATTGTCTCTGCCCGGTTCTTAACCTGACCCAGGGTGCAGCCGGGATGACCTACTTCCTGAATGGCAAGGATTGAGGGTCCATGACATACGGTGGTTGTGCTGTCAATGACTGCGCCGATGAGTTCGGCAAGATGTGCTCCTGCTGCCTGGGTCTCAGTCGCACTACTACTCCATCCAAAGAGGAGAGGACGATCTGCCTCCAGAAGAAGCGAGACCGTTGCATCGATGGCCTCATCATAGGAGATATCTCTCCATTCTCCTCCCTCCTGTCGTATTGGTCCTTTTAGTCTGTTCTCCTGATCTTCAAGGAACCGGGCAGATCCAAGAGAACATGCATTGTCCACACTGACAATCTGATTGTCTGTTACTTCTACTACAATATCGTCACAGAGGCAGCCACAAAAGGCACAGATGGCATCCTCAACCTTCATATTTCACACCCCCACATGCTTTCATAAGATCTCCAACCTCTGCAACAGGTTCTGTTGTCAGTGTCACCACAACGTTTACTGACTTGAAATCAGGCATACCGGTACTCTGGGTCGTTCCCGGAATCAGCTGGTTGGCATACGGCCCGAGCGGGAGAAATATCTGCCCCTCAGGTAGATTTTTGTCTTCACAGACGGTGCAGACAACCGAACCATGTTCATTTTCAAGGGAAATTCTGTTTTCTTTCTGAATACCAAGTCTGAATGCATCAATAGGATTCATTCGGCAGCAGGAAGTTTCATCCTGGTATTGGCGTGAATTTTTTTTATCAATATATGATCCCTGGTTAACGGTTCTGCCAGAATTGAAGAGAAAATTCATAGAGATACCTCCTCATGATTCATAGAGGGATATGATGTATGTTCATCCTGCCGTTCTGCAGCCATCTGCATCGCATAATATACTCCATGCATCTCCATAAGAGTTTCATGGGTTCCGGTCTCAACTACCTCCCCCTTTTGTATTACATAAATCCGGTCTGCATGCCTGATTGTTGAGAGGCGGTGAGCAATAATAACTGATGTGCACTGAAGAGCAACCTTATCGATTGCTTTCTGGACCAGGGTTTCAGATATGTTGTCAAGAGAACTCGTTGCCTCATCAAGAATGAGGAGGTCTGGTTTCCTGATGATAGCCCTGGCAATTGCAATCCGCTGCTTTTCACCCCCGGAAAGTCGGACTCCCTGATCTCCAACAATTGTGTCATATCGATCGGGAAGATTTTCTATGAAGAGATCTGCATGTGCACGTTCTGCACTCCATCTGACCTCTTCATCAGTGTAATCTTTGCCAAAGGTGATATTATCCCGGATGGAGGCATTGAATATGAATGAGTCCTGGCTCACATATCCTGTGAGGTTCCGGAATGTCCCAATATCATACTCTTTGAGATCTTTTCCGTTTACAAGGACTGTTCCCTCCCGTGGGTCATATAGTCTGAGCAGGAGAGTTGTGAGTGTTGACTTCCCTGATCCTGATGCACCGACAAGTGCAGTGACCTTATTCTTCTCAATTGTGATAGTCAGATGAGAGAGGACATCCTTCTGGTGATAGGCAAATGAGATATCTTCAAGGACGATATCCCCGAAAAGTCCATGGAATTCTTCTGTTCCCGGTCGCATCGACAAATAGGTGTCGTCATTAAGAAACTGGTACAGAGTATTTAATGTCGGATACTGGTTTTTAAGACCCAGTTTATAGTTCCCAAAGTTGGTAAACCGTGGAAGTATCTTAAAAGCGCCCACTGCAAACGTGCCCAGTGTCGGGATAACCACCATAAAGTTGTCTGCATAGTAGATGTAGAGAATCAGAACAATCGCACCGACTGCGATATAAAAAAGTGAGTTTATTGCAAGGATCGGTATCCGTTCGATAAATTTCGCATCTGCATACCGATCCCAGTACAGTCTGACAGCAGTGACATAGAGATTTTTCCAGAATCTGACTGTGTTTGAGGCAGTTATCATCTTTGATCCGTTTACATACTCATTCACTACTTTATACTCACTCTGTCCTGACAGGACGGCAAGCCTGCCCAGATGTTCAGAAATTTTCACCCCGATTAGATGGAGAACCCAGTAAAAGAGCAGACCTACCACCATGATTAGGAGAAGGCCAAATGATGATATCATGAAGAGAAGGATGAGAATTGAGACCGTAAGAGCCAGATCTGCAGTGATATTTATCACTGTCTCGATTGTTGAACTGACGGTATTGGGTCCTGCATTAAAGAGAAATAAGATATCTCCCTGTTTTTTCTGGACAAAAAAACGGTAATCGTTTCTCTCTACAGTACTAAAGATATCCATCTTTATCTTTGTGATTATGGCAGAAGTAAACCGGTATGCCGAACGAAAGTAATAGAGCTGCAGAAAGAATGCAACGGTTGTAAAGATAATAAAGACAATTCCATAATTGACAAACGGGGAGCCTATCGGGATAACTGAATTAAATATCGTAAAAAACTGGGAAAATGGCAATGAATCCTGTTCAATGCGAAAACCAGTCGATATCATCGGATAGATAAGTGATA
>CAYRYR010000096.1:0-10014 GCA_964428385.1 uncultured Methanoregulaceae archaeon | reverse complement strand
ATACAATAGGAAAAATCAGGTATTTACATGGGTTTATTGTTGATATCCATCAAGATATCCGTATGAAAAAGAGAATATATAATAGGCCTGTTTATATTACACAGGCTAAAATGTCAGAAGCAACCAAAAAAGAGAACAGTATGACACCTGCAATAGCTATCATAATTGTATTTGTCCTTCTCATCATCTTTGGCATCCTTTTCATCATCGGATGGATTCCAGGGAGTAGTAATGAGACCATCTCTACAGAACAAAATGATAACGTAGTACAACCCGGTTCTATTACATCCACATCCTCTATGACCGATCCCTTTCCTACACCACAGGGTGAGGATACTATTGCCCCTATGATTCGTGATATAGAAAATCCCTTTGAGATAGAGCAGCAACAACAGGAAGGGATAATATCCAACACGTGACACCAGCAGCATTGAGATACAATAACCAAGGTTTCATAATCATTTATGAATCATATCTGATATCATGCAGATGCGTATAGGGGATGCACAGGTAATGGCACAATCCGGTGCTACCCTCTCTGTTCACAACCCGGCTACCGGAGGTTGCATTGATACTGTACCGGCAGGAGATGCCCGTGATGTTGATTTGGCAGTTACTGCAGCAGATAATGCACTCCGGCACTGGGCTAAAATGGATCCCTCTGAACGTGGGAAAATACTTTTTAAGGCTGCACAGGAGATACGAATACAGCAGGAGCAATTTGCAACCCTTCTCACCTCTGAACAGGGAAAACCACTACATGAAGCAAGAAACGAAATCCAGGGATTTTGCCGTATCCTTGAATATTATGCTTCTATCGGGGGAACTAGCAGAGGAATATACACAAATTCAGAGGCATATGGTCATTCTGTCGTAATCAGAGAACCAATTGGCATCTGTGGCGCCATAATTCCCTGGAATGTCCCTGCCATCATTATGGGATGGAAAACAGGACCAGCACTCATAACCGGTAATACTCTTATCATCAAACCTGCATCATTCGCACCGCTCACCTGTATCAGGCTTGGTGATGCACTTTGTAATGCAGGTCTTCCTCCAGGCGTCCTAAACATCGTGACAGGCCATGGAGAGGAGGCAGGAGAAGCTATTGTCAGGCACCCTGCGATAAAAGCAATCTCATTTACCGGTGAGATCTCTACAGGAAAAAGAGTAGCATCGATTGCCGGTCCGATGATGAAAAAGATGACCCTTGAACTCGGGGGAAGTGATCCCATGATCGTCTGTAGTGATGCAGACCTAAAAAAAGCAGCTTTAGGAGCACTGAACGGCAGATTCTATAACTGTGGACAGACCTGCACCGCAGTGAAGCGTCTTATTGTAATGGAAGATATTGCAGATCAGTTCATTGATCTCCTCACCGGCCATATCAGATCACTGGTTGTGGGAAACGGACTAACAAATGGAGTCAGGATGGGACCCGTAAACAACCAGCTCCAGCAGAAACAGATAATGGATATCGTCACAAAGACACTTGATGCAGGATCTGCCACCCTCATGACAGGAGGCAGGATTCCCAGGATTTCGGGTGGTGAAAAGGGTACCTTTTATGAGCCGACCCTTCTGACTAATGTCACACAAGATGCGCCGGTAATGACAGAAGAAGTGTTTGGACCGGTTCTTCCGGTTGTCACCGCACCAAATATTACTGAAGCGGTCAGGATAGCAAACAACACCCAATTCGGCCTTGGTGCCTCGGTATGGACTGAAAATATCTCAACCATCGATTATGCAATCAAGTCAATACAGGCTGGAATTATCTGGGTAAACCAGCACCTGAAAATACCTCCTGAAGTCCCATTTGGAGGTATAAAAGCGAGTGGTATGGGAAAGGAAAACGGGTATGGAGCACTTATGAAGTACCAGACCGAAAAGACAATTCTAATAAAACCGTAAGGAGAGCAGATGGTTACCACAGGAGTGCATGTATCAATTGCGGGAAGCCTTGAGAAGAGCGTTACCCGGGCAGAAGAACGTGGATGTGACTGTTTTCAGATCTTTACGCGAAATCCACGAGGTTGGCAGACAAAAGATCTTACTCCTGATGTGATAGAAGCGTTTATCACATCTGTGAAGAGTTCAGGAATCGGACCGGTGGTTGACCATATGCCCTATCTTCCAAATCTTGCCAGTGAGAAAGAAGATCTGTACACCAAATCTGTTATCACCCTGATTGATGAACTGCACCGCTGTGAGACACTCAAAATCCCGTTTTTAGTCACCCACCTTGGTCACAATCAGAATGGTGATAACGGGAGAGAACAAGTGATAAAAGCAGTGAGATCTGCCCTTGGTTCTGTGCCAGGTTCCTGTCGCATCCTTCTTGAAAATACTGCAGGTGAGAAGAACGGAATTGGAAGTAAGATTGCAGATATTGCTGCTGTATTTAATGGCATTGATAACCAGAACCGAACAGGTGTCTGTTTCGATACCTGTCATGCATTTGCTGCCGGGTATGAACTCAGAACGAAAGAAGGCGTATCCAGTACAATACAATTGATAGATGATGCAATCGGACTTCGTCATCTGCATCTTATTCACTTAAATGACAGTACAGGGGATCTGGGATCCGGGCGTGACCGTCATTTTCATATAGGTCTTGGAAAGATTGGCATGCAGGGGATGTACCACATTCTTCACCATCCTGTAATTATATGTCTGCCACTGATATGTGAAACACCGGTTACTGATGAACGTAGTGATGCAGACAATATCATGGCAGTGCGACAGATAGCAGCGCTACAAGAGATACCTCACAATGCACAACAGACACTTGTAGAGTAACTGCCACTCATGTTGCACTTGTCGTGATTTCTTGCAGATCCTCTACAAGACACAGACAACAAAAAGCCAGAATGTTTATCTTCAGGTTATAGCGCTCAGTCTGCATAATGAATACGTGTATATCAGAAAACCTTTTAATCATATTTGCCTTAAACCTTCTGTTTTTTGGAGATAAACTAGGAATCCTCATCAGAGTCTGTTCTTTAGTATATCAGAGTAGAAACACACCGTTTGTCACCATTCGCCAAATTAGTTACAGATACCATATATTCAGGGAGAAAAATTATAATCTAGCATATGAAACTAATACACTACATACTTCGTGTATCCATACAGCTAACAACCATTTCCGGGGAATAAGATGAAGAATTTAAAAACATATCAGATGCTCTGTGTATGCATCATAATGGTCTGCCTCTTTTCGATGGGTTCATCTGCAACAGCGCAAACCATTGTACCACCGGTGGTAATAACCACCCCAGGTACATATGAGATAACCAACGACGTCCAGTCAATAAAAGATCAGACTGCTATTACTATCGAGTCTTCAGATGTCACAATTGATGGGAACGGATGTTATATCGGGGGAATTGGACGGGATAAATCTATAGGCATTCTCGTGAACAAACGTGGTGATCACCTGACAAATGTCACTATTTCGCGTATCAAACTCCATGACTGGGATACGGGACTAATATACCGGTATGTCATTGGTCAGGAAGGGGATACAAACGCTATTACGAAAAACATTATTTTAAAGTGTGAGACAGGGATAGAGATAGATGCTTCTGACTATATTACTATCGACCGTAATGAAATTTCAGAAACCGGAACCGGAATACAGATAGGCGGTTATTCAAATAATATTGCCCTTTTGGAAAACATCGTTGATGATAACGGATATGGAATCAACATCCTTGATACAAGCCATATCGTACTCACTAATAACCAGGCTATAAACAGTGATACCTATGGTATTCAGATAAGCGATGCAACAGATACTAACCTGACACGAAACAGTGCATCAGAAAACCAGTATGCAGGAATCAAATTTGTTAACGTCAATGATTTTGAGATTGTCAGCAATGACATCAGTGGATCAGTCAAAGGCGGAGGTATTGAACTTGGAACCGGAGTCAGTAACGGACTTGTGTATGACAATTACTTAAGAAACCGGCAGAATGTCGAGGTAAAATCAATAGCTGCAGATATCGCCTGGAATGTCACAAAACAGCCAGGAACCAATATTGTCGGCGGTCCGTACTTTGCCGGTAATTTCTGGGGTGCAAACGAAGGAGATGAAGGGTACTCCCAGTTTAGTCCTGATACAGAGGGATGGGGCATCTGCGACGATCCGTATCAGATAGATACAATACATACCGACTATCTCCCTCTCCATTACACCGATAAACGCATTGCACCTGAAACACTCGAAGATATGACCTCGGAAACTGAAAATATAACAGAGACTGAGACCAAACCAGTTGAAGAGATTCTAACAGGAAAATCTGCTCCCGCTGAGCAAACCACGAATCAGACAGAGAAACCTCCTCAATCGGTAAAAACAGTACAACCAACATCAGACGTAGCTAAAAATCCAGATATCGTATCAGAAGATGAAACGGGTTCTTCTCTGACACAGGACAACATAACTGATGTGAGATCGCAGGAGAATGATTACCATGCTATTGTGGTGACAAACTCCTATGGAGATGATAAATCCGATGATACCATCTCTGCTGACGACCTCCCGGTGGCTGAAAACAAAACCGAATCTGAGGTTACACAGTCGCCCACCCCCGGTATAACACCTCCCCTGTATACGGTTGGGTACTACTCAATTTATGGTCCCGATGATGCAACTGTCTTTTTCATCACTGATGCAGGAGTGAAAGTGTATATGGGAAAAATAAAGAATGGAACCCTTGACTTCCCGGTGCCTGTCAGTGGTATCTCATATACTTCATATTCCATCGAAGGAATCGATTTTGAGAGTGTTACCGGTGAAATAACTGAATTTCCAGAGACAAATGAGACAATTATTATTGATATCACCGAAGATATAGGATCTGGCGAAAACGATAACGGTACAAACGTAAAAGAGGAAGTCGATGAGACACCTGCTGATACGTCTGATGACACCGTAACGATATCAGTCACCAAAAAGAGCGGTGGTTCAATAATTCCAGGTGGGGATGTTGAGGTACGAAAAGGAGAGAATATTACCTTTACCATTACTCCTGATAAAGGCTATGAGACTGCATATCTTCTCTTTGATGGAGTAAAGATAGGAGAAGCCCAGACATTTACCCTTGAGGATTTGGACGCAGATCATTCATTTACAGCTTCTTTTAACCAGAAACCTTAAAATCATCTTTTTATTTTCATCAACCGGATACTGTTTTTTGTGATACAACATATACTTTGTATGTACGATGTCGTCAGAAAACTGCAGGCAATCGGAATATCAACAGATGCAATCATAACAACTGCTCTGGACCTGTACCAGCCGTATGGAATATCACCACAACAGGCACACAATGAACTTGCAACAATCATTCATCAGGAGATGAAAGATGGTACCATATCATCCCTTATCTCTGCTGCAATATACCTTGATACCGCCGGGACAATAACAGAAACATCTGAATCCTCAACTCCCCTGTATAGTCCTGCTATCATTGGGACTGCCATCGCAGAGTCTATCGGTGGATCCTATGCATACTTTGAGTACACTCGTTTCTCACAAAAAAGCCCGGGTATTCTTTGCACAGCTTCACCATTTCTTCATGAAGCACTTGCCGGATTAATGGCAGGGTGTACATCACGACTCTACTCGGTTGCCCTGCCGGTTGAAGAGTGAAAAATCCTTCCTTCAGATGTGTTTCACTGAAAGAATCAAGAATAGGGATGGGTTGAACCATCTAAAGTAACAGCTTTATCTCTTTTTACTGCAATGATTAATGTATATGGTATTCCCGTTACGGTCATTTGTCTTATTCCTCACCATAATCCTGGTTTTATCCGGATGTACAATATCTATATACGCCGATACCGAAATACCACAACCTATACAGCTCCATCCACCTACACAGACGTTAGATCTATCAGTCACCACAAAAACAACCACATCAACCACAACACAAACGACAATCGCACCTATCCAGACGAAAGCCCCTGAGGTTAAACCACCTGTAGAGCAACCTTCTCTATCACCAGTAACAAGCATCCCGACACCTGTTTCTACAAAGACTAAAATCACAACCCCTCTCTCAACAACACAAACTACACCTAAACCTTCTGAACCTGCTGATGAATCAGTCAGTCCTGATGTGAACTACCAATGGGGATTTGCATATGAAAATATTGGTCAGTATACCGATGCAATATCAGAGTACAACAAAGCAATTGCGAAAGATCCATCATACGCAGATGCCTGGTACCGAAAAGGAGTGACGCTTGAGAAGAAGGGCCAGTTTGATGCGGCAAAAGAAGCATATGTCATTCTTCTCGCAATTAATCCCTCCTATACATCGACAGAAGAGAGCAGTAATCTGACGTATCTCAGAGGGAATGTAACAGGTAATCTGACAGGTATAGATGGTCTTATGAGAGTATCCCTGGTAGATCCTGATATTATCATCGGAATCCTTCTCCTCATTATAATCGTTGTCGGAGTTTTTTTCTATCTCAATCGTGAAAATACACTATTTCAAACGAAGAAAAAGTCTCCTGATAAAAGTGCAGAAAAACAAGGGTTCGATGCAAACGGTTTTAATCACCATGGAAACGGATATGATACCAATTCTCTTGAGAGCCTTTTTGATGCTGCAACAGCACACCATCCAGGCAACCCTCTTGTTATCAGAGCTGTTCTTACTATTGCATGTCAGATATCTGTTGAAGGCAGAGAAGGAAAACCAGTAGGTACCGCATTTATCGTCGGAGATAGTGACGAAGTACTACAGCGATCACGTCAGCTCATCCTCAACCCGGTATCAGGTCATCCCAGAGATGAACTCTCAATAATGAACCCCGCGATGACTGAGTACTTTAAAGAACTGGCACAACTGGATGGTGCATTTGTCATCAGTGATGACGGGGTTGTTGAGGCCGCCGGCAGATATATCAGTATCGACACGGGTGACGTTTTGGTACCAAAAGGACTTGGAACACGACATGTATCTGTCGCTGCCATTACGTCTGTAACTAATGCTCTTGGTATTGTTGTATCAGAAAGTGGCGGGGGAATACGTATCTATGTGAAGGGAAAGGATATATCCTGATGATTTTTCACTGTTATTATTATCTCGATTGATTACTCTGATACTCAATTTTTTTCATATCCGATGAAAACGGTTTCATGAACAGAGGTAACTAAAAAAGATTAGAATAGTTCCAGAAGCTGGAACTGAAATGGGCCCAGTTTTCCTTCATAATTACCTGCACTGATGAACCGCACCCCGGGAACCATGACCGCAGCTTTGATACCTGCTTTCATCGCTGCCTTAATCCGGTCTTCATTTAAACCGTTAATGACAAGTTCATAGACTGAACTGACACCGTCAGGAATCTTGGAATCTGGGACTTTTCCCTTTAATGTTGGGCAATACTGTTCATTGGTTGTTGCAGGGATTGGAAACTTGTAATTTTTAGCCCCGACTTTTGATCCAGATGCAACAATACCTCCTGTAAAACTGGTTATTGTCCCATTAACTCCCTTGATAGCGTCTGATGCTGCCCGTGCACCCATAAGAGCGGCCATCTGATTCTCTGCCATGACAAAGAAATTTCCACCGGCAACACCCTTTATCATGCCAAACTCTTCTTCGCCAATGTAATCTCCCTCCATGATGGGAATCCTCCAGCATTTTCTGCCACCAACTTCACACTTTTCTTCAAATTTATCTCCAAAGAAGTGCATCTTGATGTCAAACCGCTCTTCAGCATCAGGAAGACCATCAAAGACAGACGTTGTGGCTGCAGTGAGAACACACTCAGCTATCCTCTCAAGGACCTGCTCTTTTACTTTCTTCTTTGAAGCACAGATGAGGATTGAGACCCCCGGACGTCCGTCTGGAGTCTCATCTCCACTAAGAGTCCCTTCAATACCTGCTTCACAGGGGCAGCCTATCGCTGATGTGGCAAATCCTGTTGCTTCAACTGCTGCCAATTTCGCATATTCTTCAGTTACTGCGGTGATGATAACCCGGGATATCCAGATGGGAAAACCCTCTGCAAAGGTGTCATCAATAGGTACACCATTTAGTTCCATGTCTGTTCCTCATTAACAACATGGACAACCAGAGACATGAATATTGTGTATTGTTCCCGATGATGCGGTACGAGAAACAATCGATATATTCTCCATAGTTTTCAGCCCTTTATTCATTCATTCCAATAACTTCCATGATATCAGCACCTGTTGGAGGAGTTTTTGGATCACATGACATAATGAGTGATGAGAGATTGATTACAGAGACCGGAATTAAGAGGTTAATAAAAAATCCAGCCTCAACTGCATGATTGTGATGCAAAACAAG
Source organism: uncultured Methanoregulaceae archaeon (assembly GCA_964428385.1). Classification (GTDB taxonomy): domain Archaea; phylum Halobacteriota; class Methanomicrobia; order Methanomicrobiales; family Methanospirillaceae; genus JAFGOM01. The sequence goes on along the minus strand of CAYRYR010000096.1, from coordinate 1,669 downwards.
ATTTCGTACTGTTCCCCGATCAATGATGATGCCCATCTGTTCGAGTATTCGTGCAGTCTGATAATACGGATGATTTCGTGCAATAGTCAGACAGAGATCAACAACCGGAGCACCGAAACGTGTCTTTTCATAAAAAGGAGCAGGTGATACAATGAGATGTCCACATTTACTACAGATAAACCGTCTGACCAGAATATTGATATCTTTTATAGTTCCGCCTGCAATAACACGCGAAAACCGCCTTTTGATGGTATCATGAACCTTTCCTTCCCCACCACATACATGACAGACGGGAATACCAGTAAAAATAGCCCCTTCCACGCCAGTGCATGCAGTATACACCAGCTCGGTAACCATTGGTGGGATGAGATTCGGCTTCATCTGGATCTACACCATTCAATTGACATGTATGGTAAAAAGATTATCAATGGGACAGATGTCAAACATCTTCCTTTCTTATAGTATGTGGCCCTGGTTTTATGTGAACATATCTGAAGCACGCTGCATCCTTTCTGAAAAAAATCCTTGCATTTATCATGGAGAGTTTCTTAATACCAAATGAAAGGGATAACCCAGGTATATTCCTCTTGAGATCCTTCTTAAGAATATGTTTTTAAAATCCACAACTATTAATCGAAAATATCAGACAAAAACAAGAGACTATATACCTTTAAAACAGACCTAAATTGTTAAAAGGTAGAGTCTATGAATTTAAAGTACATCCAAACCATCTGTCCATTCTGTGGAACCGGATGTTCCATGAACCTCGCAGTGGTAGATGGCAAAGTCGCAGGAACCCAGCCATACCACCGTTCTCCGGTAAACGAAGGGCGTCTCTGTCGTAAAGGCGGATTTTGCGAAGAATATATAAATAGTGAAGAACGGCTTGTCAAACCTCTGATTAAAAAGGGAGACAAACTTGAGGAAGCCTCCTGGGATGAAGCAATTAAACTGGTTGCTGATAAGATTAAAACAGCTAAACCTGAAGAGGTAGCCTGCATTGCCACAGCCAGAGGATCTAATGAAGATGCCTATGCTATGGTTAAATTAGCATCTGAGGTTATTAAAACCAAAAACATTGATAATACGGCAAGTCTGTGCAACCCAAAAATTGGAAGTGGTATTTTTGATTCAGTCGGATTTGATGCTTCAACCGGTTCAATTGCAGACATTTTAGAGGCTAAAGCAGTCTTCTTACTTGGCGTTAACCTCTATGAACAAAACCCTATCCTTATCAGTCAGGTCGTTGCTGCACGCAAAGCCGGAGCTACCGTCATTGCAGCCTATCCAGAAGAGACACCCATGGCAAAACTGGCTGATATTACTGTTCTCTACAAAGAGGGAACCGAAGTTGCTCTCCTCAATGCTATCAAGAAAGAGATAGTCAATGCAGGAAAAGCGGTGAAGAACGCAACGAAGTGCACAGGATATGATGAATGCAAACTGGTCTTTGAGAAATCAGATGTTGCCATTAGTGGTGTTGATGCATCTATCATACAGGCAATAGCTGGTGCCATTAGTGCTGCAGAAACTGCAGTAATAGCCTACTCAAGCTCTGTCCTTTCAGGTGATGCAGCAAAAGGCGTTGCGAACCTTGCGATACTAACCGGTAACGAAGGTAGTGTCAGAAAATTGCTGTAAAAATGAATGACCCTTGAATCTACGATAT
>CAYRYR010000095.1:0-10274 GCA_964428385.1 uncultured Methanoregulaceae archaeon | reverse complement strand
CATAGGATATAGGGAGATATTACTCGTAAATTAGGGAATAATTATAGATGAATATAACAATGGAAAGCTAGTTACAAAATCTAATTCAATCTAAAATCTTGTAATATAATAGTGAAATGGTATCTCTTTATTTGATACTATTATATTTTTGTAATTCTTTCTCGCTTTTTCATTTTATTACTTGTAATTAGCAACAATAAAGAAAAAAAAGTTAAAAACAAACAGATTATTGCTCCAATCAGCATATTTAATAATACATCCGGTTCTTCACTTGTTATGCCTAGATACAAAAATATACTTGCAAATATGAATGATGCACCGGTAATATATCCATAAATATAACGTTCCTGTAACATGATCGATTATAGTATGGCAGAGTATTCAATTTTTTCGTATTTATAATCATCAGGATTCAAAAAAATATACTTGGAACAATGAGAGATAAAACAGTTCCCACCATATATGTACATGTGAATTCTGAAAAAAATTATTTTCATAACTCTTCACATACAGGTTTGGTAACACCTTCATCAATGAAATCAGATTGGCATGTAGTCGCAGGATATGGAGCCCATATCAAAGCTACTCATCATAGTCTTATCATACAGCAAAAAGGAAAAGAACACGTAATTCTTTTAAACAATATTAATCATCTCTTAATACTTGGTGGACACACCCTGCAGACAACAGCCATATCATCACTTATTCATGCAGGAATATCTATTACACTCTTCAAATCTGATGGAAATCCCATAGCGATTATACGCCCATATCATACTACAATTGATCTATATATACAGGAAATTCAGAAAAATACACCGCCATTTACATATGCTGTCATTTTAGCAGAACATATTATAAAAACCAGAATTCTTGCAATTGAAGCTTGGAATGATGTTTCAGAGAAAAATTTGTTATATGCCGGAGAACTTGATATTCTTCATCAAAGTCTGAATGAGATTCCGTACCTTGTTACCATGGATGAAATAAGACGTATTGAACGACTTGTAACTGACATGTATTATGAAATTATGAGTCGACTTCTTCTTAATACACCTTATAATTTTAAACGGAGAACTGAACGTCCTTATAGTGATCTCATCAATACGATGTTTGGATTCGGGTATGCTATTTTAACCGGATTATGTAATGTACATCTTATAGGAGCCTTTCTCGATCTTGATTATCCAATACTTACCAAGGGGAGATGGGGTCTGGCGTATGATTTTGCCGGACTGAATAAAGTAGCTATGATTGATAAAATCATACTTGCTATGTCTCTTGATGGAATCGAATCTTATGACTATGAATTAAGTAAGAATCGATGTATTTTATCAGACAATTTGATACGAAGGTTACTAAAGGAGATTCATACTTCCATAGATCAGACGATACTATCAGCACAGGTTGCAGAATATATTGCATCTCTTCAGGGTGAAAAAGAATGGAAAATTCAGAGCTCTGTTTTCAACCAAAAGATTTCATAATTAATAATTATAGGCTTTATAGCAATATGAGATTTATTATTTAAATATTTCCAATTTAGATGCACTTACTAACTTATTCTATTGTACAATCAGATATTGTGTCAATTATTGTCGATTGTATCTCTTCCCAAAATGAATAAGCTGTACTTTCATCATTTGCTTCTACATAAATACGCACAAATGGTTCTGTCCCCGATGGACGAATTAATGCCCATGAATCATCACGATCAATTCGAATTCCATCGATTAGATTCTGTCGTTCCTCTGAAAATTTCTCCATAACCGAGGATAGCAGGATTTGAATCTTTGCTGTATGAACTTTTTTCTTAATCATACTGGAAGGGGGTAAGGAACGAATAAGATTAGATAGAGATGTTTGCCTGGTAACTACTAAGAAAAGCATCATTGCCGCTGACATTCCTCCATCCCGACAGAACTGATGGTTTGGATAAATTAATCCACCATTTCCTTCTCCTCCAAATATAACATTTTTCCCTTCGTCACGTAAAGATCGCATCATGCGGGCAACATAAATACTTCCAACAGGAGTATAAACAACTGAACTATTATGTCGTTCTGCGATGGTTTCCACGAGTCGGGAAGTGCTGACAGGTGTGACAATGATCCCTGCATCAGAGGCATTGTGGCAGATTGCATCAGCAATAAGAGCGAATTCTTTATTTTCTTCCACATATTCTCCAGTATCATCGACAAAAACAGCCCTGTCTGCATCCCCATCATGAGCAATTCCAAATGAAGCATGTGTTTTTCTGACTAACTCCATCAAAGGTATAAGACTGTCTTTGTTCGGTTCAGGAGTTCTTGCTGGAAATGTTCCATCTGGCTGTGCATTGATGGTGATAACATGACATCCTAATGATTTCATAAGTAATGCTGTTGTCATATATGCAGCACCGCATCCAGGATCAACTACTACTGTTGTGCCTGAACCAATGGATGGAGGGAAAGATTGCACAATTGCATCAATGTATCTCTGCATCGCACGTGTGTCCTGTATAACTGTGCCTATTTTTTCCCATGATGCCAAAATATAGTCAGAATTACCGATTAGCTCTTCTATCTGTATCGATTCATCATCTCCCATCTCTGTTCCATCAGAATCAATAACCTTAATTCCATTATATTCACGAGGATTATGTGAGGCAGTAATCATAATTCCAGCAGTAAAATTATCTTTAACAACAAATTGTAGTGCTGGTATTGGCAGGATGCCACAATCTATAACATCACATCCGGTTGCAAGTAGACCGGATGTTGCTGCAGCAACAAGGGAAGGGCCTGATGTTCTGGTATCTCTGCCAATTGCAACTTTACCTGGACGGATGCTTCCGATTGCCATACCAATATGGAGTGCCAGTATCGGGTTCATATCCTTCCCAATGATACCCCGTATACCATTTGTGCCAAAAAGCTCTTTTTTTCGTTTAATTGTCATACGCATCATTTTTTAGTGTGGGAATCGCCATTTCATCAGTTATATCTGTTAGATTATCAGTATGGCTTTTATCAGCCCTCTTTTTTTGTTTTTGTTGCTCTTCACGGACCTGTAACAGACGGGCTGAAGTTTGTGCGACCTGTCGCATAATATTTGTTACCCGGTCTTCTACTTCTATCTCTTCATCAACATCAAGATCGGTGCTTTCAATTTCAAGCAGGAATCTGGCCACTTCGCTAGCTTCAAAGAGTAAATCATCAAGTTCTTCAGGAGTATAAAATCCACACATAGCTCCATATAAAAAAGTAGCTCCAGCTTTATTCACCTTCTTTTTAAATGAGTGCCGCGCTTGATTAACTGCCTGTGGAGAGTAAGTACCTGTCATGAAAGGGACCAGTTCAGGTAAATTTTGACCTATAAATGTCATTTCAGCGCCTGATGAGGTTTGGAAATCTGCGCAAAGGCGTGAAATCGCCCATTCTCTTGCAGTAATAAAGGTTCGCTTACGCAAAAACTGATTGACTTTCTCATAGGAGGCTCCATCAACTTTTTTAAATTTATGATATTTTGTAGGATCGTGTGAATGCATTCTCTTATTCATTACAACGTATTGATCTGAAGAGAGATATATCCGATGAATAGAGGTTTTTTATTCATATCAAATTAGACAAAAAAGAGACAGGGAAAAATCCAGATGTTTCATATAAAAGAATTAAGCGGTTAATGAGATTCTTTAAAAAAAATAGATGAATAAATAGCTCATTTGTTGGAACCGGATAACAAAAGAAACAGGTTGACTTCTCTTAGTCGAGGTCTGAAAATAATCATATCTGGTATGGAAGATTATTGCGCAGAATAGGTATTCTGCGTAAAAGTTCAAATAATTGTTAATTCTATTACTACTATGGAATCCTGCTATTTCTCAGAATGGATACCAAGATACATTCAGTATCTCAGGATGCGGAACTATTCTGCCAAAACATTGACAAGTTATGAACAAAGTCTGAAACGGTTTGGTTATTATATCTGGTTGAGACGACACATGGGTAATAATGACCTCAAAGCCTCCTGGAAAGACGGAGATACGTTAAGACTTGAAGTCGATGTTCATATCAATTCCAAAGAGATCGGCGAATATCTTACCTTTATTACATCATTTTATTCTTATCAATCTACAACATTGAATAGAATTCTCTCAACACTTAGCTCTTTTTATCGATATCTTACAATTCAGGAAATAACACCTGCAAATCCGGTTCCTGGAATTGATCGCCCAAAATTGAAAAATAAAGAGATTACCTATCTAAAACACAGCCAGGTTATTCGTCTTCTTTCTACCATAGAAGATCCACGTGATCATCTTATATTCAGAACTATATATGCTACGGGCCTTAGAGTATCTGAGTTGTGTTCCATCACTATTGAAGATATTGACTTTGAAGAACAAACCATACGTGTTGTAGGGAAGGGTGGGAAAATCCGCGTGGTTTTTATCGATGCACAAACATTGTCAGATATGGAACAGTATATTAAAAATCGGATTTTTGGACCTGTATTTATTGGACAACAGAATAAACCCATTTCTCCAAGAACAGTTCAACATATTTTTAAACAATATGCACCAGCCGGAATCACTCCTCATAAAATCAGACATAGTTATGCAAGTGAGTTATATCGAAGATCTAAAAATCTTAGGGTTGTACAGGATAATTTAGGTCATGCTTCAATACGAACGACTGAAGTGTATCTTCATACGGATCTTGATGAGAGAAAACAAGTCTATCGGGATCACTTCCCGCTCGGCAAATAGAAATATTCTTATAATAAATGATATGATGCTATATATCATATAAATTAGAAATATTTATTAGATATCATTACTATGATATTCTAATAGCAATATAATAAATTAATTATTAGATGGAATGAATTTGCAAATCTTTCTACTATCGAGAAAAAACTCCTTCATTATATCACGTAATTATGAAAACTTTTCACACTGTTAACTCAATGATAATACACGAAGATTATACATAATTACAACAAAATATACCAATGCGATAATTAATTAAAATGAGGTAAACCATGCACAAATGTCCCAAATGTAATGAAGACCTGATGTATATTCAAAAAAACGACCAGGTACGTGCAATATTCTGTTCCAGGTGTGGATTTGAATGGTTTTCTGATGGAGCAAAAGATCCTTTATTTGATCTTATACCTGATAAAGCAAGGAACAAAAAACAGGTTTTCATTCCGGATACTAACAAATGAAACAAAAAATACATGTGCCAGATATAATTCAGTTTATCTTTATGTTTCTCATCATCTCTATTATGTGCATTTCTTTGGTGAATGCAGCTGAAGATAATGGGGATATACCTGATAATGGAGCGATTCCAACAACAAGTCTGACAAATGATATAACATCAATGATTTTAGAACCTGGATGGAATTTTATTTCAGTTCCAAAAAGACTTGCTTCAGGTGAGAATTCAGCAATGATTTTTAGTGCTCTTAATTCTGATGGCCGTTCTATATGGACGTATGAATCAGATGGAACCAGTTCAGGTTCCTGGATTACTCTTTCAGCAACTGATAAAATATCCCCCCTCAATGGTTATTGGGTTTATTCGGTGAATCCTGCAGTAATTAAACTTTCATATTCACAAGACCCATTAACTACTCCGCCTCTGCGTGATCTACAAACCGGATGGAATGCGATTGGCTTTGCTTCTCTTACTCCAGCTACTGCCCGCGATGCATTATTATCTGCTAAAAAATCCTGGATAGAAATTATTGGTTTTGATGCGGAATCACAAGTATCTCTCCCGGCTATCCTGAATGGAGGAGGAGAAGAACACTCAGATAGACAATATCTGACACCAATGCAGGGGTATTGGTGCCTCGTTAGTGATCCATGCATGTATGCTGCGTTGACAGCATGATGCTTCTCCTCTTTTAAGATACACAAACACTCATAGACTGACCAGTAGATAGATACTAACACGGAGTCTGATATGATTCAAAATTCAGAGACAATATGTATGAACCGATTGATTGTAATTTTTTTTATTTGCATGATAATAATCATTACAATAGGAACAGCAGCTGAAATGAATGAAATTGGAGATATTCAGCAATTAAACACAGAAATTTTTGGTAATATCCCTGCCATGATGAATGACCCGGGATTCTGGTTCGAATATGGAGTGAAATCTATGCTCATAGGAGAAGATGACAAAGCATTAGTTGCTTTTGCTAATGTTGTTGATCTGGATCCCGGTAACGCTGCAGCATGGAATTATCTTGGAACGATTTTTACTAATATGGGACTTTCAGATGCTGGTCAGACCTCAATAGCAACTTCTCAGGAAATAGATCCAAACATTGGAGACATATATCGAAAAAAAATTGGAGATCTAGCGGATATTATATACACTCCAGTTCCAGCACCACGACTTGAAGAAGAAGACGAAAAAGAACCATTTGAAACAGAAAGTAATGTTGATGTCTCAAAACATCCTGATCCTCTGGGACCGGATCTTATCATTGATACTATTAAAGCAATAATGGATACATCTGTCACAGGAATTTTTACTGAAACAGAAATATCTAATAATGGTAAAGCAGATTCAGGAAATTTTTATGTTACGTATTATCTGTCTGCTGACAAAACAATAACACCTGATGACCTGGCGATTGGATTCCGGTTTTTCCAAAATATTCCAGTCAGAGAGAGAGAATCATTTACCGGCTCTTTGAAGATACCCCAGGTAAAACCTGGTGATTACTATATTGGTGTAATTGCTGATCCAGCAAATTCAGTGATGGAAGTCAGTGAGAATAATAATGCAAAGTCAACCGCGGTACCGATAACTATTTTAGGATTTAATGAGCAATTACAGGCAGCAGGAGCGCATTACGATCCATTGACTGTTAAAGGGACATATACTGAAACCATTAATGGACCTGATTTGGTTGTTATGGATATATCTAATCCATATATTGCTACTGCCGGGGAGACTATAACGGTAAAAACTTCTATTAGAAATCAGGGTTCAGAACCTACACGAGCATCTACAGCACACTTGTACATATCTGAAGATCGTCTTTTTGATGCAGGTGATTTGTTGTTAGGATCCGGTGTTGTTGATCCTCTTTCCCCTGGTATGCAAACTGATGGAAATGCTCTTGTGGAACTTCCTACAACACTTAAAAAGGGAATATATTATCTGTGTGTGGTTGTTGATGAAGATGGGGCAATTACCGAAAGTGTCGAAGATAATAATGAACAATTCTCAAATCGTATCATTGTTAAACAATATTTCGGATAAATTTTTTAAATCGTAGCCTATAGACTATTCAAGGGCAATAATTCATATATTTACTTCTCTTCTTTTCCTCTTTATTGGTCATACAATACATATCTGAAATCTTTTTTTTTTGATAACGACCCAAAGAAGGAGATCCTATCCTAAAAAAATAAAAGGTGACGTCTTTACTGGTTTTTAAAATAAATTAAATGCAGGTAATTTTTCATTAAATTTTCAGGAAAAAATTCCTATCATTTAGAGAAAGTAAACAAAATTACTGGAGAAAAAAGTATCAGTTACTACCCTCATCTTTTAAGAAAATTGTATTTACTAACTGTATTGTATTATAAGTTTTAAAAAATGTAAAACAAGATAAATTGCCAGATGTATGAGAATTTTTATACCAAATAACAGAGGTATTTCAAATACCAAGAGTTCCATGAAGATGATTCACTATTGAACCAAGATAATCTCCTTTTCTGAATTGAACATCACTTAGAGAGAGTAAAACATCATTTGTCCTTTCTATTGCAAGGGATCGGTCATACGATTGTATCGAATCATCAAATTGAGCATATAAAGCATAAATATCTCCTTTTATACTCCATACATAAGCCGATTCTGAGTTAAAATTTAATGCTTCATCCGTTTTATTAAGGGATCCAAGATAATCCCCTAAATGTGCGGATGCAAGAGCCTGTCCCGCTAATACAAGAGAGTCCTGTGGTTTATCTGTGAGTATGTTCTGAAATAATGATTGTGCAGTATCATACCGTTCAGTATTCAGTGCCGAAATTGCTTGTTGTTCTTTTGCCTGTTTATAATCAGGTTCAATTACCATTAATTGATCATATGATATGAGTGTGTCATTATATCGACGTAGTTTATAATCAATAATTATTGTTTTATCCCATGAATCTGTGATATTAATATTACTTGCAACTGATTCATAATATGAGGTAACCGCATCCATATCTTTGGTAATCTTAATATTTTTTACTCCTGCATAATACCACGTATTATCTTTTTCAAATGATCTAAATCCATGTTCATAACTATAATATGCATTATTATAATTTTTTTTCAGAAAATTGACCTCTGCATTTACAAACCAACCAGGAACACAACCAGGATCTTTGACTGTTATTAATCGTGTTATTATCTCTGCTGAATCCAGATCGCCTTTACGCAAATAAGTTTGTGCTTTATTGCTCATAAACAAGGATTCGTCTGAATCTATCTGGTATGCTTTTTCAAATGAAGTGATAGCATCATCATATTGTCCACTATTGTATTGTGTCACACCAAGATTATTCCAGGCCACTGCATATTGAGGATCAATCTCTAGTGCTGCCATAAAAGAGGTGATTGCTTCATTATATTGTTTCAGTTTACTTTGAGCAACTCCCTTTTTATTCCACTGCCCTGGATCTGATGACCCTAAAAAAAGTGATTTATCAAAAGCCTCATCTGCTTTGTCATAATACCCCAAATTTCCCCAGGATGTTCCTATAATGTGCCAAGCAAATTCGGATTCCGGATTTATAGTTAGTGTTTTTTGAGCTGCACCAATAGCTTCCTGATAGTTTCCGGCATTAAAAAAGATAAGAGAACGATATTCCCATGCAGTTGCATTTAGAGGATCTTTGGTAAGAATAAAATCATTCTCGTAAAGTAGTTGATCTGTTATCAAATCGGCAGATACAAGAGAAAGACTTAAAAAAAAGGCGCACAAAAGGAGAAAAATGTCTAACATCCTGAATACATTTTCATTATCGGTCATTTTTTATACACCTTCTTTATGATTTGGAAAACAATATATTTTAAGCTGGATGGATTACATTATTATTTAGGAGATGAACATCCACCGATACATGATTGAATATCCTGTCCAAGACACCCTATTGCATCAGCACGGCAACGTTGGCAATGTGTCATTTGTTTAACATAAGGTTCACATTCCTTTTGTTTTGCTATTTTTTCTTCCATGGTGGGTGGAATTATATCCGCAAATTTTGCCTGGGCGATCAATGGAATGAGATTATGTGTAAAAACTCCCATTTCTCCTGATTTTTTTGCAATGTCTACTATTTCATTCTCATTAATCCCAGGAATATATACTGTATTTATTTTAACCAGCATTTTCTTCTCTATCGCTAGTGCTATTCCTTTTATCTGTTGATCAATTAGTAATTGAGCCATCTGTTTTCCGGCATAATAACGGCGTCCCCCATAATCAATATAACTACAGATTTTTGCTCCGGTCTCTGGATTCAGAGTATTAAGTGTAACAGTAATATTAGTTACACCGGCAGATACCAGACGATCGATACTTTCCGGCAATAAAAGACCATTGGAGCTGACACAGAGAATCATATAGGGAAATTCCTGATGAACAAGTTCAAAAGTCTCAAATGTTTCTTCATTCGCAAGAGGTTCACCAGGTCCGGCAATACCTATAACCTTAATAAAGTGATACTCAGAAACAATCTTTCTGACTAATTCTATGGCTCTTTGTGGTGAAAGAATCTCACTCGTTACACCCGGTCTGCTCTCATTAACACAATCAAATTTTCTAATGCAATAATTACATTGAATATTACAATGAGGCGCAACTGGAAGATGAGCCCTTCCAAATGTGTGGCTGGCTTTTTCACTATAACAAGGATGTTCACTGATCTTTCTTATCTGTTCCGGATCCCATTTTACCGGATGTCCTTCAACATTAGCGATGCGATATCCATCATCTTCCATACATGATTATTTGGTTATGAGAATATATATCATATTTCCATTTGTGCGATAGATCTAATTTTCTATTTGATAATTCCCAGATAAAAAGAAATCATATCGACATTGAGAAAATAAGCATACATTTTTTTCAATCACCAGACCAGATTAAAAAATAGATTTCTCTAATAAAATAAACATTTTTATCGATTAGGAGAAATATATGCTATATAAAATAACATTTTGAATTGGGAAGATAGAACAGAAAAATGAATTCATGTATAG
>CAYRYR010000094.1:0-10314 GCA_964428385.1 uncultured Methanoregulaceae archaeon | reverse complement strand
ATAAAAATTGTAGCGTGATAATGTGAGCTGTTTTTTAATGGTAAGCCCCTATCACAGTTTCTCATATGCAGGTGTGGATTAAGGTCAAAGAGGTGGGAGAGATTTAGGAGACAAAAGATTGCCTGTAACTCAGATTACAGTTAATGTACTATTAAACTGAATCGTGCAAATTAACACCAATTGTCAACGTTATAAAGATTTTATAGACAATATGGCCTATTCCTCTACCCAACCATCTCAAGCAGATCAGTTACAACCTTCTTACCCTTTTTTGGAGTCATCCCCCGATAGAAATGAAATGGCTCATCTGTATTGATTAATCGGAGAAAACATTCGTTCAGAAAACTGTATCTGGCCAGATGATCACCTACAATCTCAAACATAACCTCTCTTCCCCCTTTGTCAGGATCAAGGAGAGCGAGAATATCTCCATAATCTTTGAGTAATTTACCATGCTCCCATTCCGTATCGTGTGAAGTCTTGTTCATAATCCGGAAATACCGGTCCCAAGCTGCTTTGAGTTTGAGGATCAGGAGTACTGACCGGTTTGGAACCCTGATAAAAACATCTTTTTCCACCAACCGAAGTTCAGTATTACCCTGAAGAATTTCCATTGATAATGCTATTTTTAACCCTTCAAATGGCTGTTTACTTTCATATGTTGCAAAATCAATAATAATTTGCTGGCCTTGTGAAGATAACTTGCTTACCGTACTCCCTGATGTTGCATATGGCAACCGATAATCATAAAATCCCTTTTCTCTTTTTAGATACCATTTCAGACTATGCCGGGTCTTCTTACTCGTAACGAGATCAATATCAAGGGAGCCAAACCAAGGATTATACACATGAACAGCCCATCCTCCTACAAGAACGGGAAGATACGCAGAATCAGGTGATTCATGATTACCGGTCCATTGACAGATATCATGTAGGATTTCAAGTGATTCTGATATGATGGTAGACGTTGGATTATAGACGGTCAAAGATCTCCACCATCTTCTTTGCAAGAGTGATTCCGGAGTACCCCATTCCGGCAATATCGAGAAGTGTCTGAGCCGGAGAGGTGACCCTGACACCCTCTATTATCCGGGAATTCGTCATGATCTCCCTGTCCGGACGATATACAACTGCCCTGACAGCCCCTTTCTGCCCGGAATAGGTATTTTTGAGGAAGGAAAGATTAGAGCTTTGCATATAGAGGTGTACTTCATCGTGCTTTTGGGCATATCCGGTATAGAGACCGGCAGCAGTGAATGAATTAAATACCAACCAAATACCCTGATTTTCGCCTACCTGACTCAATTCCTGTGCTGCAGCGTGTGCCTGATCATGAGGAAGCCAGAATTCATCCTGCTGTAATTTTTTCATATTCCTCTCCCATGCAATGATGTTAAGCAGGGGTGAGATATCTGATATCCTTATACAATACTCTTCTTTTGTGGCGATATGAGATTCTAATAGCTCCTGGATTACTTTGTGAGCAAGTCCATACGAGATTTTTTCCTGAATTGATATTTGTCTGATGGAGATACATTTTTCCTTTAAAAGCCGGGTTACGACTCTCCATGATTTATCGGCGGTTATTTTTCCTTTCGAGGTAGGAGAGAGATTCTTCTGACTGACTACAAGGGGATGGGGAAGCTGAATAAGTTTTATCCCGGTTTTTTCCGCGATTGTGTGAAATTCCGAAGGGATAACAGATGCTGCGATGATAAATACTGCTTTTTTTTCCGGGGTTTCATTTCTGATGAGAGCCTGATACAATGTAATCTGACTCAATGCCTGGACGGATAACCGCTTTTTAATTTCAATATAATAGGTGATTATAGTATCCTCTATAACAATATCTGCAAGGACGGGGGAGTCATTATCAATCGGTACTTCCCGGCTTATTGTAACAGATTCACGTGAAATTTCAAGGATAGAGAGGATATAATCAATTATTTTCTCATTTTCTGAATCTTCCGGAGTATGAGACACACATATCACTATATAGTGATAGATATTTAAAGGTATCAATAATACATATCATTATCTAATGATAGGCATATTGAGTTATCAATGATATCTAGTCCTGAATTAAGGAGATCCTGTGTTTCTATTCATACATATTTGATCCAGGATTATCATTCCTATTGATCCAACCCTAAGTTGTAAATTGCCATTCTCGGACAGCCTCCTAGCAGCTAATTGGATCAAGCAACCCAGGTTTGCCACATTCCATGTGAGCTTTACGTCGCACCATATCTGAAAAGATGCCGCATGTCACATTGAGGATACGGGGAACAAATCCCACAGCGTTATTCCACACGCAATCCATTATACCACTTTTCCCGTCGACAGGTGATATGAAATAGTCATGTATAATCACTTGATTATTTAGACCTCTTTCTATGCTCTCTGCGTCCTCTGCGGTTTGAATTCTTAAGGGATGTGATTAATTGTAAATATAAAAGTCAGAATATCACGTAATTACATCCGGCCTGAACATGATGATATGATATCACTTGTTTTTCAGACAGAGCCTGCCGTGGTAATAATCCGGGTAATAGAAAAGGAGGGAACAATGAACCAGGAGATTTTCTGCTCAGTGTTTCCTACGCCTGGCAGTCTTCGTTATGAAATGGGTAGTAAAGCCTGTCCGTTATCTTGTTCCGTACAGAGATACTGATAAAACGATAACAATTAATGTATATGTGAACTGAATAACCGGCTTTAAACAGTAGTTCATGTTATTTATGATGTAATACTAATAAAGATGTCACAGTAAACCCATGATTATCGATAACGTATATTCACCGTTCCATTCATTCCAACTATATACAAATATTTTATGGCAGGAAAAACTAAATTGAGGAGTTAATAATGGTATTTCAGAATTACCCCTTTTTTTACCTGTTTTTTTTGTCTTCTTTTATATCCGGATGTACTGCATATTATGCCTGGAAACGTCGGACGGTGCGAAGTGCCCGGACGTTTAGTATCCTGATGGTATTTGTCACCTGGTGGGTTTTTTTCTATGGCTTTGAAGTCATCATGGCACAACCCGGTCTTCAGTTTTTTTTCCTGCAGATAGAATACCTGGCTATCCCCTGGATATCAGGGTTATTAATATGGTGTTCCCTTGAATTCGGAGGATATGAGAAGTATTGTACCAAAAAAAACCTCCTGATACTTTTCATCATTCCTGCCCTGATATTTTTTAGTTTCTTTACTAACAGGTATCTGCACCTCTATTACCAGGATGTCTCGTTTTTGGTAATCGACAATCTGATGGTAATGTCGATTACTCCAAATATCATGTACAGATTACTGGATATTGCAAATATAGGCTCCATCATATTTTGCCTGATCATTATAATCAGGGTTTTTTATCAGGTTCCCCGGATATTCAGGCCTCAAATGCTCCTCTCCCTCTGTGCTCTCATCCTGATACTAACCGGACTAGTGGTGTATATTTTTTTGCCAAGAATGTATCCGAACTTTGATATCTCATCGATTTCTATCTCCCTGGTCGGATTAGTATTTCTTACTGCAATATTCAGGTACCAGTTTTTTGACCTCATCAATATCCCGTATCACTCCATCTTTGAAAACCTTGAAGAAGGTATCATGGTCCTTGACTCAAAAAACCGAATTCTTGAGATCAATAAAAAAGCTGCTACATTACTTACCCTGGATTCAGAGACCGTCCTGGGAAAAGAACTTGCGTCTGTTGATACATTCCTAAAAGAGCATAACCTGGTACTGACCGGGGATGCATATGCAGTCATAAGAACCAACAATATGCAAAAAGGAGGGGAATTTTCTTTTTTTGTTGAGATGTACCCGGTATTGGATACTTCTTCCAGGTTACAATGCCGGATGATCATCATACGGGACATAACTGATCTTGCAAAAACCAATAAGGCATTAAGCGAAGCCGGGAAAAAACTGAACCTGCTCAACTCTGTCACCAGGCACGATATTTTAAACCAGGTTGCAATAATATCAGGGTATGTTGATTTAATAAGTGATTCTCCGCCAGGTGATGCTAACTCACAGATCCTGCTTGAACGAATTAAAAATGCTTCTGACTCAATTCAGAAACTGATTCGGTTCACGGCAACATATCAGGATCTTGGTGTTTCAGAACCAGTATGGCAGAATGTATCCTGGGTTGCAAAAAAAGCATGGAATACCCTGCATCCACCTGATTCTATTTCCCTGCACATCACCACAGATGTGGTGCTATTTGCAGATATGCTCCTTGAAAAAGTCTTTTTTAACCTCATGGAAAATTCCCTGCGACATGGAGGAACAGTTACTAACATCACAATTTCATCCTGTGAACAGGACAAAAAGACCATCCTGGTATACGAAGATAACGGATGTGGCATTGAACCAGAACATAAAAAAAATGTTTTTTCCAGGGGAATTGGAAAAAATACAGGATTTGGTCTTTTTCTGGTTTCAGAGATACTATCCATTACATCGATTGAGATCCATGAAACCGGAACATATGAGTCAGGTGTCAGGTTTGAGATGACAATTCCTAGGGGTGGGGCAAAAAAACCAGATGCCGCGAGTGGCTCTCCGATGACTTCACAATGATTCTCATTAATACCGGTATAGAACAAACGTTACGTTGTCTATATAAAAAGACAGGTAAACAGGTGACAGGATTGTACCCGGTATTTGTCCTGAAAACGTATCAGATCTTCATCTACCATAATTGAAGTGTTCTATCATGAATCAAAAATGGATTATCATTATGGTCATCCTCATCGGCGGAGCCTGTGCCTCTGGGTTTTTTATATTCCAGGAAATTAACCACCGACCAGTGGTAACCATCGTGTATATTGGGGAAAAAGGTGATCTTGGGTATCTTGATCAGGCTTTTCTTGGTCTTACCCGGGCTGTCGAAGATATGCAGATAAGTACCAGGGAAATTGTCTGGAACGAATCTGCTGAGATAGATCCGGTAACCGACAAAGAGGGTGTCAGGGCCGATATGGTTCTCATGCTCGGGGATGCAATGGCCGGGTATGCAGAGCGGACTTCTCATAATTACCCACAGGTTCCTGTTGTTATCATCGACGCCGGTCCGGTTCAGGGCCCACACATAAGATCGGTATCGTTCTCTATGTACGGGGCCAGTTATCTTGCCGGCATTCTTGCTGCAAACCAGACAAAAACCGGAAAAATCGGCGTCATTGCAGGGAAGGATGCCCCGGTAATCAGCAGATTTACTGACGGATTTATTGACGGGGCACACAGAGAAGACCAGGACGTTCTGGTAACCATCACCTATCTTGCCAATGATGATACCGGGTTTACCATGCCAGAAAAAGCAGGTCTGGTTGCAGAGGATATGTACCACAACGGGACCGATGTCATCTTCACGGTGGCAGGTGGCTCAGGACCCGGAGCGATATCAGCAGCAAAGAATCTCACCGGCCTGTATATCATCGGGGTTGATTCAGATCAGTCAGAACTGGCACCAGAAATCATCCTGGGCTCGGTTGTCAAGAACCTTGATGCAGTTGTGTACCGGGAGGTACAGAGAGGTTTGAACGGTTCATTTGTGCCCGGCTATGAAGAAACCGGGCTTTTTTCCAATGGATCTTCTCTTGTACAGAATCCCGTGTTTAGTAATCTTTCTTCCCTGATTGAAAGCTGGACTGGTCAGGCAACAGAGAAGGAAGAAGATTATCTATTCCATTCCCAACAAAGAAACATATTACAAGAGACAATAGCCTGAATCCTACATTTGTCAAATGGCAGCATGACATCAGAAAGTCCGTCCACCAGGATTCCATCCCTGATATTTTTTATATCCGATAGTTTCCAGTCCAAATCATTGGCTCACTGACATGTCGTGAGATCACCTATCGATTTCAGGGTTGAACATATCATTGCAATGATAAATAGGAGGAGGAGAGTGAGATCAAACGCGAGACCAAGATGAGAAAGTGCTGGAATCCCGAACAATGGTGCATCAAGAATTTTTCTGAGATCTGACAGGTTAAGTACTCTAAGGAATACTGACAGGAAGTATCCAAAGAGCATACCGATTAAAACACAATAGAGTTTTATCTTCCCTTTGGTGTAGAGATTCAGGCCTATCATGACCGCGAGCGTGACAACGGCGATACTGATATCAACCGGATTTAAAATCCCGGTCTCTGCATTGTACCCGACAAACCGTGGAAATGCTATCGGAAGTAGAGCGATTCCGACAAACGTAACCACTAGACCGGTTACTTCAGCAGGAAACAGGACTTTGAGTCTGGTAATTACCCGTGATAGCAACGATTCAGCGACACCATAGAGAAATACCATCCCGAAAAGGAGATGTAATCCACCGGTCTGTGCCGCCAATATCGATGATGAGAAGTATAAATCTGAACTCTATTTTCTTAAAAACAATACCAATACAACCTGAGTGCCTGAGTAGCACGCTGTGAAAGCCGTATTTTGATATCTCTATGCTTTTATGTGAGAGCCGGAAGTGGTAAGGAGATGAATAACTGCATTAGTAACCTGTTTTTCCAGTTCGGGAATCGTTCGTATATCCCTGATAGTATCAATACGGTCAATAAGAATTGTATCTTCCGGTTCAATACCAATATGGGTAAGAAATGATGCTATAACGCGTACCGTACAGGTAAAAACTGTTTTCCCACCTCTCCCTGCAACTGCAAATATCAATCCTTTCTTTCTGTTTCTGGCAGAAGAGAGAGTTCGTTCTGCATGATACGCCTGAAACCTGTCTATTAGTAATTTAAGCCCGCCCGGAACGGTGTTGGTATAGACCGGTGAGCATATCACCAGTGCGGATGCTGCCCGTACCGCATCAATGATCTCTCTCATATCATCATTATACACACAGGTTCCGGTATTATAGCACTGGTAACAGCCAATGCAGCCGGATATCTTCATATCATGCGGGTAGATTACCTGTACAGTCTTCCCACACCTTTTGGCAGCGTTAACTGCCCACTGAGCCAGAATACTGCAGTTTCCCATTCCCCGGGGACTTCCCTGGATGATGACCAGGTCAGTCAGGTATGAGGGATGATAGTGAGGTGTTTGTTCCCTGTGATATATGATAAAATCCCCTGAGTTTTTTTGAATGTCTTCTTCCCATTCAGAAAAAACCCTGAATGCCACATCATGTGCATCCAGGGAAACGAGCGGACAGTATTCATATGAATTGGTTCGAAATAGTGCAACAGTCTCGTTATCCACACTGGCAGATACGGTATATCGTTCCATTCCGGGATAGATAGCAGAAAAATCCTCACGATACAATGAGAGATGAAACACAACATGTTCTATCTCTATCTTTGTGGTCTTCAGATACTCCCGGGCAGGCTCCATTACGGTATATATCATATCTGTGGGCATAATGGTATCTGGTAGTGTTCAAGAGGTTTCAGACATCTATCTGGATGGCAGGTATTTCCTGTGAATCTATGAATCTGTATGGATTAGCAATCAACTCATCTCAATTTTTCAGGGAAACCATTAACCTCGTTTTCATTTGATCTTTGGGAGGTTTTTTCTGAAAAATTGATTGGATGACAATAGCGAAAAGATGGTAACGAAATAACTGTGCAACACAGATTCTCCTCTATTCTCTCTAAATATCTGATTGTACCAAAAACCCTGATCTGGATAGCAGCAGGCATGATTCATAAAAGCGCATTATTGACCTTCAATTGCCATTTTGGGTGTATTTCCATATGGAATGAATGTAATCATACTATGGCGGACTAATTAGTATACTCTCAGATAAGTAGAATGATGAAGGGGGAAGTGAATGTGTAGTGATGAGAGTTTATTTTGATATTGTCATATAAGGAGGTAATCCATAGAGAAAACCCATGGAATTATTGAAAATTATAATCAATGGTATTACGGTTCGACATTAAGAAAATAAAATGTCAAATATGTTGGATGTATAATACGTTCAGTGTACCACCGACGAATAACGTTGTGATTACAACAACAATCAGTGCGAAAATGAGGAGTCTCCTGTCCATACTCAGTTGTATAAGACAGCAGAGGAAAATTCCCTGAATTGTTGCATTGGGAACTCTGCACCTTATCACCTGCTATTATCCAGAATTTATTCCTGGTTTGTGCCTGAGAACGGAGTATCAGGGAAGGTAACCACAACCCGGTTCTCAACCAGTTCACCCTCGTGGAGCTGTAGAGTCTCATTGCAGGTACATGTCAGGTTCTCATCACACAAGCCGATCGTATAAAAAGAATTGAACACAAACGGCATCCCTTCAGAGTTTAAGAAGCCTGGGCCGTCTGTAACCTGGAAATGCAGGTGGGGAGCGTCTGAGTTGCCTGAGTTCCCTAAAAAGCCTAATAGTTCCCCTTCTCTGACTCGGTCCCCTTCCTTTACGGTGATGCTTCCCAAAACCAGGTGGCCGTAACAGGCATACAGTCCATTTCCGATATCAAGGATCACGTAATTTCCTGCAAGCCTTGTGGTGTTTATAGGCGGGGAGGTTCCGACCGGGTCATTGTCAGGCACTCCGGTAAATATGCGTGCAACCGTCCCGTCTTTTACGGCAAGCACCTCTTGTCCGTACGCAGTCCAGTTCTCGTTCTTTGTGTAATCACCTGATACAATCATCCCGTCATCATCGATTTTCAACCAGTCCTGGGCGTACCGCTGGGGAACCCGGGTCACTGTGTCCATCGTGATCTGTGATCCGAAGTGGTGGGTGAAAGGATCCGTCGTCTCCCATGCAACCCATCCGTTCCCGTTAAGAGGTGCCCCGATGGATACCGGGATAACATCACTCCGTACCTGGACCTCCCCGCCGGTAATAACCAGAGGCTCAGATGTATCACCGGCACGGCTTAAGGTCAGACGATGTACGATGGTATCAGGAACATCACGGGGATCCATCCTTACCCAGAAGGAGATCCTGGGATAGAGCAGCTTCTTGGTACCATTGTGCAATTCATCATCGGTCGGAGGAGGGACTGCTGCCGGGTGATACAGCTGCAGGAGTTCTTCTGTCAGGTTTACAAGGACTGTGCCTGATCCGGCATCTATTGCCTCTGCCTGTTGCAGGGTATATCCCTCTTTCTCAAAGTCAGAGGTCTCCAGTTCGTAGGCGATGTTTACCACCCCGTCACTTAAAACCGGGATCGGAGGAAAGGGTACCGTCATGGTGATGAGATAGTCGTCAGGAACGCTAAGAGTTGTCTGCATTCCTGTCACGGGTGAGAGTATTGCAACGATCATAAAGAGACTGCCAAGCATGATGAATAGGGTACTGCCGATCCGGGAACGGTCATTGTCCTTCATGAAACATTCTCTCTTTTTCATCTGATAATAGAGTATGCAGGACTATCGTGGGTTATAGGAATCCTTGTATTCCAGGATAGGTTTTTTAAAATGCAGGCCCGGGTATTCTTACTGAATCTGGAGTACTGGCCGGATCTGCATCTCTTGGTCTTTCCTTCTGGAGATGGGCTTTGTCCTGAAAATCAACGGATTCGGATAAATGGGGTGTGTAATCAGTACTAGTATTACCGTATGGGAAAAACACTACCACTACCGGTATCGGGCATCCATGGTTAAGGATATTCCCGGTTTATCAGGTTTTTCTAATATCGTGAGGGGAAAGGAAGAGAATAACTACATCCGGTGCACACTGGTTAGTATCCTTACAATACTATAGAAAACCCGATAGGGATTGAAACTCCCGATGAGCCCCATCCTTCTGCAATGATCCGTACTGGGAATGTCCCATCTTGCCGGAATGCAGA
Organism: uncultured Methanoregulaceae archaeon; assembly: GCA_964428385.1. GTDB lineage: Archaea > Halobacteriota > Methanomicrobia > Methanomicrobiales > Methanospirillaceae > JAFGOM01. Next base: position 525 of record CAYRYR010000094.1, on the reverse strand, counting down.
CTCTGATAGGGATACGGCATCCTCGTCAGCTCTTGCTGAGTCATCGCAGTATTTTGCCCTTTCATAATCAGGGCTATGAAAAATAGGAGTAATAAAGAGAGGGAAAAATAATACTTTATCAGTATGTTTATTGTAGGTAATTTATTTGAAAAAAAAGATGGAGAACTCATATTAGGAACGAATCCTCAAACAAGGTACAAATTATTTGATTTGGGGGAGGAACCCATAATAAACACAAATACTTCTTTTACTAATGAACTAAAGGTAAAATTAGTATTCCTAACAGGAAACCAGAAGAGTGTAAGGATTCCCTGTCCAGATATGATGGAATATGAACTCCAAATAATATATAAATTAAAATTGCTTTTTTTAAGTAACAAGGATGGATATATCTATATTGGAAAAGATGGGCCAGAATTGATTTTCTACGATTAATAATCACTTAAATTAATGTTTTTCTGTAATCATATTAACCCAAGTTTGCCACTTCACTCAAATTCCTCATATTGTGGCGGAATAGAATTT
>CAYRYR010000093.1:0-10355 GCA_964428385.1 uncultured Methanoregulaceae archaeon | reverse complement strand
GGGGTGAGTGGCACTGATGAATAGTAAAAAGAAAAAATGCGTAACAATCAAGGTCTATGTATGAAAATTTTTCATTGTTATTATTTGATTATTGCTAAGAGATCTTCAGCTGCTTCTGCCATATATTTGTGAGAATCATATACCCCCTGATTGTAGAATTCCGGAGCTAATTTTTTCATTACAAAATCCAGGATCAATCCTGCAGCCAATTCCCCAATAATTTCTTCTCTTTCTTTTGAATAATAATTCTTTATCTCAGAGATCATGTAGTCCTGTCTCTCTTTTGTCAATTCGATTGGATTTTCATATTTCATCAGGCTTCCTCTTAATTATTTTTGAACATCACATTATTTTTAATTTAAGATCTAATTTTTTTACCTGTTCAAAATTTGGTGACTCTTCTATAGAGGATATTGAAAACCCCTTTACCCACAGAACTGTCAATCGCGAGTTAATTTAAAAATTGGTCTTCAAAGAAATGACCATAAATGAGGGACGAAAGGCACTAGGTCCCATTTTACATTGTAATGGGCTCCAGAACACCTACTCGGTTCCCCTCTGAATCGGTGATTGGCAACATACTGCCCAATGCCGGGAATCTTCACCGGATACCCCTGAACTTCTCCAGCAGCATCTGTGATCTTCTCTATTGCTATTTTGATATCTTTAACTGCGATAACAAAGGATGGGCATTGAGGCATATTCGGACCTTTTGGAAAGAAACCTCCTCACATTGCACCTTTTTTTAGTGGTATTCTATTTTCGTCAGTCTCTGTTGTGGTTGCTACCACGTAAATCTGCCATTTCCTTGCCTAGATGCTGCATCTGCCAGCCAAATACCTGGAAATAAAACTTCACGAGACGTTCTTTGTTTTCATATTGCATTTCAAAGTGCACTACTGAATCCATCTTTGTCATGTATGTTCCTCTTTTTTTTTTGAGTTTTCGCAATCTATCAATTCAATTTAAAGTAAATAAACGTGAAGAAAACCTTAGTATCTTCGCTGTATCTAATGCAGATTTAATCATCCTGGCTAAAAATCCGAACAATCTATTTATTGCAGTATTTTAGACTAAATTGTTCGAAATTGGACTTGGAAAAAAATTCTATTGAACTGAATCATCAATTGAGTGTTTTCAATTTTAAAGGATTAAATCGTTTGTATGGGAGATTATACGATATATGGTCAAATAATTTTTTTAATTTATACTTTTATTTCAACAGGAACCCCCTGAAGGTCCATACAAATTCATAACTAAATAAGATCCAATTCAATGAAACCAATACATTTGCGATGCAATCGTTACCTACGAAAGAGGAGAAGAATTCCTATGGTTATTACATACAATGAACACAAAAATAAGATTTTTGATAAAATAATTTTCAGCCGGCGTACTCACCGAAGATTCAAGACCGGGATCCCACCTGCTCAAATGATTAAAGAGATCATCAAATCCGGACTTCATGCCCCTTTTGCAGGAGCAGCAGTCGGAAATACAAAAGAATATTTCAGGAGGTTTATTGTCGTTCAAAAAGAATCCCAGGCAATGTCGTCATTAATCCCCCTACTTTTTAATGAAGCGTTAAAATCATTTGCTGAACTTGAAACAGCAATGGAACATAATGAAAAACTACGAACTCAGGCAACAGGTTTTGTTAACCGGCTTGCAATGATTAAAAAAATGGGAATGGTTCCGGGTATCGGTACCGCTCCATATTTTATAATCACTGCTGAGAAGATGGGTTTCCCACCTGTTGAACAACAATCTCTCGCTCATTGCATGGAAAATATGTGGCTTAAGGCTACTGCCTTAAGTTTGGGTTTTCAACTGGTATCACTCACGAGTCAAATGTCAGATAATGCTGATTTTTGTAGAATAATTGGCTTCAAGTCTGGAGAGTGGGCATTCATGGGATGCGCAATTGGTTACCCGGCAGATGAATTATCGCCATCCATTCGCCCTCAGGTAGATGAAGTCACTACCTGGATATAGAAAAACCAGCCCAGATAGAAATGGAAAATTAATTCTGATTTTCCGCCATACTGCAAAAATATTTTAACACATTTACATGCTTAAGCATAAATCGCGAAGTTCGTTATCATTATTTAGAGTTTTCATTGTCCAGGGAGTGCCAGGAGAGGTAAGTGTGTTTGGAGATAGGATCATTGATCACATAACAGTGGGACCGATTTTAGGGTTCCATGCGGTTTGCAGTGCTTTAAGTTCTTCATTTAAGAGACCATAGAGCCGGTGAACCTCCGGTTCGATGTATTTTGTCTTATCGTCTGGGAATCTATTGGGCGAATTCTAAATTTATTGATTGGATTTTCAGCATTGGAAGGCTGGTTAAGTTTTTGAGGAGGATTGATGTCGAATGGGATATGCCTGGAGGAAAAATTAGTTACATTCTCATATAATTTGATTGGTTAGTTTTTTACCATCAATAGCGTGAAAATAAAGAGATACACCCTTTATTTTATGAGGTTTAAACAATCACATATATACATCCGATTTCTCCATAATAAAAAGTTAAAAATGATAAATTTCGTCAATTAAATCACAAAATTAGTATATTTTCTGAAAACTGGCCTTATGTGTAAATTAGAACAATCTGGTTGGTTTTGCTGCCTATTTTACTAATATTTCTTTATTCCACGCGAATTAGGTGTGTTGAGAATTAGTCATATTCCGGTAAAGTCCATAGTTGTCTATTCCTGTTGTATAAACATTCCAACAATGATGGTAATGGTTGTGACACAGTAATCGAAAACAGAACGGAATAAAACGCGATGATGCAAGACATCAGGCTCAATCTATGAAAATAAGGATCCATTTTCATGACAAATTGAATTAATCATTACCTAATGTACAGTTGTAGAAAATCTATTTTCTAAACATTTTATTTTATCATTCTGATTGTATTAGTACATCTTATGGAAATACATGATGATATCCTTGCTATCTTTCCAGGCCTCTTTGTTACTGAAGGCAATATCGGGCCGTTCACTATTGAAGAGAAGAACCTTCGATTAGAAACACTGAAAAGTGAGATAATTACCGAGATCAGAGATCGGTATACCCTTGAACAGGTCAAAGACGAGCCTCTCTTTAGGGCATATCGAGACTTCTTCTGGAGCGTTGGGGTTGATCCGACGAAGACACGACCTGCCTCTGAAGCCTTAGTGCGAAGGATCCTGAATGGAAAAATGCTCCCGACGATCAACACCGCTGTGGATGCCTATAATCTGGCATCAATTCGGACCGGCGTTCCGATAGCTGCCTTTGATGCCGGGCTCCTGAAGGGTAATCTCAAAATGCGATTTGCACAAGAAGGGGAAGAGTTCATCGGTATAGGAATGGAAAAACCTTTTATTTTACATAAAAATCAGGTCATCCTGACAGATGAAAAAGAGATTATTGCCATTTACCCATATCGAGACTCTGATGCAACAAAGATCACGCAATCTACGAAGACAATTCATATCGTGGCATGTGGAGTTCCAAACGTTACAAGAGAAACGGTGATTACTGCATATGAACTTTCTACTAATTATCTGAAGGAGTATGCATCAGGCATCCAAAAACAAGAGAATAGGTAAAAAAGAAAAATTAGCAAAAATGTTATTCCTGAGGATGGATGATAACTTTTAAACTACCATCACGCGGCTCTGCAGTTAATAGAAAACCTTCAACGGTTTCTTTTAATGGAAAAACATGAGTTATCATATCTGTCACATTAATTCTTTTATGCTGAATCCATGTTAAGGCCGTTCTTAAATTATGGAAATCGGCACCATATGAATGGGTAATAGTAATCTCTTTTTGCCACAGATTCCAGAGATTTATTTCAGATTGGATTTCAGGATTTGTGGGGGCAAAAAATAAGATAGTACCCCCGGCTCCGATTGCTTCAAGTGATTGTTTAACACAAATGGGAATCGGTGCAGTCATAATAACGGTGTCTGCGCCCAATCCCCCGTTTAATTCTTTGAACTTTTTGGGAACGTCGTCAGTTGCGAGAATGGTTGCATCAGCGCCGAATTTTTTGGCAACCTTCAAACGATCTGAATTAATATCAGAAACAGCAATAAATCCCGCACCATTCAACCGGGCTACCTGAATATGCAACAACCCGGTTATGCCGGCACCGATGATTAGGACTGATCGACCATCTGAGGTCGAAGCCCACTCATGCCCACGCAAAACACTTCCAAGGGGTTCAACAAAGGTTCCGGATTCAAAAGAAACCGATTCGGGAAGGTGTAAAATACCTCGATCCACGTTGATTTCGGGCAAAACAACATATTCTGCAAACGCTCCAAACGCATTTTTAAATTTAGTTTTTTGCAGTGTGTCACATGCGGTCGTATGCCCGTGTATACACGCATTACACGTATTACATGCTACGTGATGGGTAACCACGACCCGATCTTCCACGTTCCATTTTGGATCTACGTTGGAACCGACTTCTGTAATTATCCCCGTGCATTCATGTCCAAAAGCTCCAATACCACCTGGTTTTCCTGCACGCTTAATTCGATACCATTCCATGACATCTGACCCACACACTCCGCACGCCATGATTTTGACTTTGATTTCTCCTGGCCCGACCGATAGATCTTCAACATCTTCTGTGCGAATGTCACTATTCGAATAATAAACTGCGGCTTTCATTTTTATTCACTGTGGAGAGAAAATTTATAAAAGATAGTAAAAATTAGTCAAATTTGGATGCATCAGGTAAACATGCATTGTAAATATCCATGGCTTCCTTTGCGGTATAATTTTCATGTACAATTGAACTAATTCCTTTGATCATACCTAAAGGATTGTCATCCTGGAAAATATTTCGTCCGAAATCAACTCCCACTGCACCTGCCTCGACAGAGTTATAGGCCATTAAAAGAGCGTCAGGAGGATTTGTATACTTGCCTCCTGCAACAATGACGGGCGTAGGAGAAACAGCGTCAACTAATTTGGAAAATTCCTCACAATAATAGGTTTTGATAATCCTGGCCCCGGCATCCTGACAAATACGGGATGCAAGAGCCAGATAGCGCAAATCCCGGGCCATGTTTTTACCAACAGCAGTTACTGCGAGAACAGGAATCCCGTATTCTTCGGCCTGATTGATCATGTCAGTGAGATTGAGAATTGTCTGTTGCTGGTTTGCAGAGCCAATATAGACACTGATAGCTACACCGGCTGCATCCATCCGGATGGCTTCTTTGATGGTAACCGTGAGTTTTTCATCACTTAACTCTTCGAATAAAACGCTATTTCCCCCTGTAGCACGTAACATGATGGGTTTTGATCCGAGATCTTCGGGTGCAATATTGCTCCGCACTGCCCCACGTGTCGTCATCAGACAATCGCAATAGGGAAGAAGAGTTTTTATTGTTTTACTCATGTTACGCAAGCCCGTTGTTGGCCCCTGGAAATAGGGATGATCTACTGCAAGCATAACTACCCGATTATCTTTCGGATTTATTATACGGTTCATTCGGCTTTGAATTCCAATATCAAGATATGTATTTACCATGGGGACACTTCTCGAGAATTAATGATACACAACCATATAAAAAGTTGGGATTATTTTTCACTCCGGTCTGACAATGAGGTATCCTTTCTCTATTAACCAAAGGTGAAATTCATGGGTACTATGTAGACAATTGGATGCACAAATCGCACGAATTTCTTCATATTTTGGAGATTTTTCTACTTCTTGATTCATGAGCAATTGCACCGGGCAGTTAATATCATTACAATATTCCCGACGTTTATACTCGATATAACCATTTATTGATTGCATAATTGATCCTTGGTAAGGTTATTAGAAAAGAAATAAAAAAAGTTTACGGATTAAATTACTGATGCGAAAAGTTTCTTTTTTCTTGCCAAATATATCCATATGAACAAGAGCCCTATGGAACTATTTGTAAAGGAAGCACTTGAAGTAGCAGAAACATTAATAATCTTATTATGGCGGTAGTCGGTTCGAAAGGTATTGATAAAGACCAAACAGCTGATCTATATCGCCATGAAGGTTTCAACCGGTGATGTCGCTGTCGTAAAAGTTCACATCCCGATTGCAAAACAGATGGGTACAACAAAGGAGGAAGTAGTAGATGCAATCCTTATGACCCTGACGGTATCCGGGATAAAGGGGGTTGTACCATGCCTTCCTGAAGCAGTCAAACAATTCTTCTGATCTTTTTTCTTTCAGTTATTTTTCTGCGATAACAACCAGACCATACGGATGAGTGACGACTTGAACATTGGAGAATTTAATTTTCGAGAGAATTGCTTCTAATTCTTCTTTCCTGTATGCTGCCTGAACTGATGTTTTAAATCCTTCTTTTATCTCAAAAGATCCGCAGCAATCCTGCATAAACTTAAAGATTTCTTGGGATAGGTCTCTCTTTAGGTCCGTTACCATCATCCTTCCCCCTGATTTGAGTACCCGGTGAATTTCTGAAAAGACTTGTCCTGCATTTTCCCACTCATGAAGCGAGCCATTAGAGAAGGCCAGGTCAAAGGTATCTCCGGTAAAGGGCATTTCCAGGGCATTTCCTTCCTGGTATATGACCCGTTTTGACAACTTATAATTGCTAGTATTCTTTTTTGCAAGTCTGATCATTGCCGGACTAATCTCAAGGCAGGTAAGGTTCGTGTCATTTGTCTTCTTTAGCCATTCAAGCCCGTAATATCCTGGTCCTGATCCAATTTCAAGTGCATTGTCACCACCTTTAGTGATCCGGATCAAATCATCAACAGGGAGATACCCCTGGTCCCGCAGACCTCGTTGCATTTGATCATAGCACTCTACCGTAATCTCATCCTGGATTCCTTCTGATGTTTCAGGGATTCTTTTTTCAAACATGATTGATTCTTCCTTTTTTATGTATGGTACATTCTGTGTCTGATATCGTTCATCCACGACTTCTTCAAGCCGAAGAAGTCTTCCTTTTTTCCTGGTAATTAAAGGAACACGAATAGTATCCCGGTCCTTCCTGATTGATGCGATTGATGCAACAAATGAGATAGTATCATCCACTCCGGAGAAACGGGCACAGAGAGTTGCAAATTGCTGCTGCTCATCCGGGGAGAGCTGCGAGAGGTGAGATTCGAGAAATCCATAGATCTTCTCTTCAGTTTCCAGTATCCAGAGTTCGCCTTTTTCTGCAGGTATTACCAGGATACTTCTCCGATTCTGTGAATCCTGGACACGTTTCACGTATCCTTCCCGCTCAAGATAATTTACCAGATCTGTTGCTGAACTGGGAGTGATGTCAAGCATTCCTGCAATATCACCCATGCATATCCGGGAAAAGTAGGATGTGTATAGGATTTCGATTGCCCCTGAACTAAGGAGATTTTTCCGTCCCCGGTCAGTGCCAAAGAGCATACAGATTGCAGTGGAGAGGAATCCCAATGATAATCTAAGTTGTGAAGTAGGGTCCATGGTGCATATAATAAGGATATCCGTAATAATATAAATATTACGGATGGCCGTAATATCAATCACGTTGATTAATCATAACCTGATATTTCCCTATTCTTTCGGTTTAGAATTCAATTTTTGAATTCTTTTCAAGGATAACACGGAAACAGAATGCCAAATCAACCTTCTCATTTTTAAAAAAGGATGATCATTCGAGAAGTGTCCCTACTTAATAAAAGGTAGTTTTGCCATAGGTTCAGGAACTTAAGATCAAAGCGTACGATACATCAAATTTTCTATCCCATTTGATTTCCACTTGGTAAATTCTAACGTAAACCTGATGATTTTGTCGGTGTTACACCTTACTTTAAGAGATGACAATATGGATTGAAATTGAGCAAAGGAGGAAGTACAGATATCGTGTTGTTTCATACAACTTCCTCCTCTTTATGCATAGTAATCCCGGCACCGGTCTGTCATGTACTCTCCGAGTTTATACCGGGAGATGCCCTCATCAAATGCGGCTGAAGAGAGAGTGAAGGCATTGTCAGGGAATCTGCCGGTCGAGATAAGTTGCATGAGCCCGGGGATCCCGGGAATATCGGCAGTTGTAATGACCGCTTTTCCCGCTTCTGAAAGTCCGCCATCCACCCAGGACAGGCTTTCAAGTGCTGCAAGGTCCACCTCCACTGGGTTGTAGGCAGCTTCGTTATCGAGGTAGACCGCCATCTCTGAGTATCTCCAGGGTGTGCCATCAGCATGGGCTGAGAGAACGGCATGGTTATCCTCTAACGCAATCTGGCTGTTCTGGATATACTTGATTATTGTTGCCAACAAGGCGGTGAGTTGTCCGGCACCGGTGTCTGGTTCTGGTGAATCTGGATCCATCCCGTCAGCAAGCAGGGTTTCCATGACAACAAGATAGTTCTTTATGTAGTCCTCCTTGAACTGGACATGCCGCTGTTCTTCTGTATACCCTGCCGGACACGGCCAGCCGGCGACGAGATCACGACCTACAGGGTTTTCAAAAACCTTTCTGATAAAGTCTGCTGCATTGTCAGATCCAAGGTTTTGCAGCAGGGAAACAATCGTTTCATCGTTTTGGTCAAGGTTTTGATCAATTGTCTGCATCAGGTCCGAGAGCGTTCCTGTTGCTATCATGCTCACCTGGGTAACAAATTGTGCCAGTGTCGTGATCTGCAAAAGAAGATCAGGATCCAATGCCTCATTGTCAGTGTCAATGCCGGAAATCGGGGAGACGAGTGCTCCCTCACTGGTGAAGACGAGCCAGAGACCCACCCCGTCAGGATCGGTCGCAGGGATTACAAACCAGGTGATATCGGGGACGAGGACCGAGAAGAGATCAGCCTCATCTAATGTAAATCCCAGTGCCCGTAACTGGGCAATGTAATCCAGGATACGGTCACCGGGTGAGAGATCAGAGTTATCATTAAGGGCTATTGAGGAGGTCGTTGTTGCAGGGCCTCCAGGAACAGGAAGTGTGTCTGGGCGGGCAGGAGGAACGTAGGTCACCGGGTCATTGTTCCCAACAGCACCATTTACCAGACCGGTACCACCCGAGACATCAGAACTTCCTGTTGCGCCAAATCCTGAGGTACTGTAAATATGTCCGCCGTTGCCGCCGTTGCCCTGGGTCCCTCCCCCACCATCGTTGCCACCGTTGCCACCAGTTGCTGTCGCTGTTATGGTTCCGGGGACGCTCCCAGACTCAATATAGAGGGTCGCCAAAGGTGCATCGCCTCCAAAACCACCTGTCGATCCCCCGCCAATACCACCAGTACCGCCATCTCCACCGTTTATCGAGAGGTTCGTGATAGAATCTATTGTATCAGCCCATAAAGAGAGGTGACCGCCATCTCCACCATTTCCACCGTTACCACCTAAACCATCGGCATCACCCCTCCCGCGATCTCCACCATCTCCACCATTTCCCCCGATTGCCTGGGCATCCAAACCTATTTGCAAAGAACCAGGAGTTAAAATGATATCAATCCGTCCTCCATTCCCACCGTCACCACCATCGCCCCCAGTACCACCTATGCCATAGACATCATCACCACCAACAGCAACAAGACTTTTACCACCATCGCCCCCAGTGCCACCATTGCCACCTTTAGCATACACAATGCCCGTTTTCAGAGGAGCGGCTTCAGTGGAAGATGCCCATATCTGCACTGTTCCGGCATCTCCTCCGGCCCCTCCGGCCCCTCCATCATGACCGCTGTCGTAATAACCGTCATCACCGAAACCACCTAAACCACCATCACCGCCGCTTGCATCAAATGTTCCCGCCTTCAGGTCATTTTCTATCGCAAACCGGATCGTCCCCCCTTTCCCGCCTGAACCTCCATTCCCGGTATCGATAAGATCGGCGCTTGCATTTCCTCCGTTTCCACCCTTTGTTTCAATATTGAACTCATCTGTGTTTACTTCCTTTACATCGACCAAAATGGTTCCCGCTGCACCACCATTTGTTGCAGGGGTCTCGTCGGCGTCTTTTCCTGCACCACCATTTGCTTTGAGAGTAATCTTTCCGGTGATCGTTGACTCCTTGCCCTGGACCGTAATTGTTCCTCCATTACCTCCAGGCTGTCCTTCTACCGTAGTACTATCCCGGCCACTTGCATCAATATTGAGTGCATAATCTGTATTATCAAAATTGGAGTCTGTAATGGCTATTTTACCCCCGTCATTTCCATTCAGGACAGTCCCTGTAATCCCATTGGTTCCGGTTATCTTTGCATTCTCAATGGTAATTCCCTCTCCAGTCTGTATTGGATTTGATATTGCATGTTCAATCGATATTGCCGTACCACTATCTGCTGTACTTTCTATTGAATAGGAATTCCCTGATATCTTGACATCGGTTGCAAAAATCCTGATGGCA
>CAYRYR010000092.1:0-10581 GCA_964428385.1 uncultured Methanoregulaceae archaeon | reverse complement strand
CGTTAATTGTTTTTCATGGGTTGAGCCTGATGTCTTGCATCATCGCGTTTTATAATAAAACCCTATAATGACCAGGCTCTTCTTTCTTATATAAAGGATATTCTTGCAAACAGATCCTATAAAGAGAACCTGATGCAGGTTGGCATCGAAGTTGTCTTCCATGGAAAAAAATATTATATAGCATCGAACCGGATGCAGATCTTAAATATACTCTTCTCAACCAATGAGATAGCTGTCAAATGTAATCGGGAACTTGCAGATTCACAGGAACGTCTTGCAGAAGCAAATATACAACTCTCTCTGGTAAACAAACAATTGTCAGAGATGAATACCCGGTTACTCACTGCCAATAACAGTCTGCAGAAGGAGATATCTGAACGGGAAGTGGTACAAAAGGCTCTTTCGATCAAATAAACTAATTCAGCTGATGGATAGTGTCACCAGGCATGATGTCTTAAACCAGATTACAGTCATTACTGGTTATACAAACCTCATGTTAGAGATTAAACCAGATCCTGATGAACTAAAGACCAACCTTTCCCGAATCCTGTCGGCAGGGCAAAAGATCCAGGGTCTAATTGAATTTACCAGAAATTATCAGCAACTCGGAGTTGAGCATCCCATATGGTATCGTATCAGGGATATATTTTCTCGAGCTTTAATTAAACCATTCTATGATAAGCTTACTCTCTCTGCGGATGTCGGAGAACTCGCAATCTATGCCGATCGGATGCTTGAGAAGGTCTTTTACAATCTTCTTGACAATACAATTCGTCATGGTTAATGGTGCCACTCAGGTCAGAGTGAGTTGTCACAAGGAGGAAAAATCCATGATTCTTGTGTATGAGGATGATGGGGCAGGAATTTCTGATGCTGAGAAAGAAAAGATATTCAACCAGGGATATGGAAAAAATACCGGACTGGGACTCTTTTTAATCAGAGAGATCCTGGATCTGACCGGGATTGTTATTCATGAATCAGGAAAGGAGGGAGTCGGGGTCAGGTTTGAGATACTCATACCAGAGGGATCTTTTAGATTTTCAGAATCTCAAAAAGACGAATCTCTATGAAGCCGGGAACTGTATAATATGACTTATCGCATAGAAAAGACATAGATCTGCTTGCAATGAGATGTTACATGTGTTCTTGTATAGAATCGTACCACATTATTTTTGTTGATTGAACACAGAAACATACCAATCTTATACTGGATTCTGATATCATGCCGGTTCTGTTACGCATAAAGGGATGATATAAACATTCTGTATTCCTCATCGTATGTATGCACAGAACATACAGTTTTCTAATAATTGAAGAGATCACGGTTTTCTGGCTCTGTCGATTTTTCAAGTGATATTACCAATCAGGTTTTCACTCTTTAAATAGATCTTTCCAGTTGAAACAACATTCGTTTGATGATTGAAATGATGTAACCGCAGAGGGGAGCTGATATTCACAGAGAATCTGACCCATGTTCCCCTCTCTGCCTCCTCTGCGGTTGGAATTCTGAAGTAATATAGTAAATCGTCAATATAAAAGTCAGAATGTCATGTAATTACATCCTGCCTGAACGTGATGATATCGTATCACTTGATTTTCAGACAGAGCAAGTTTTCTTTTTTAATCCCCGGGAAAGATATCTAATCTCATCCTGACAAATGAGATGAGTATGTCTAAAGAAAGAAAGTACTGGGTACTTTCACTTGCGATAATACTCATCATTAGCTCATTACTTCTGTATTATCTGCATTACATACTCTTTCACGACCCGCACCACATCTGGATTTATTTTGTCGGGGATCTTGCTTTTGTTCCTATTGAGGTACTTTTAGTCACTCTGGTTATCCACCGGGTACTTGATAACCGGGATAGAAAACAAAAACTTGAGAAACTAAATATGGTTATCGGAACGTATTTTAGCACTTTTGGAACATACATCCTGACACTCTTCTCAGATAAAGACCCGGAACTTGATGCTATTAAAAGCCGACTTAAAGTAAAAGGAAACTGGGATAATAAAGATTTTACCAGGGTACTGACATTTTTTAAAGACTATCATCCCACCGTCTCGATGAATGGGGCTGATCTTGTCCATATAAGGGATGTATTACAAAAAAAAGAGGATTTTCTTATTCGATTGCTTGAAAATCCGGTTTTACTTGAGCATGAATCATTTACTTCTCTCCTGCAGGCATCATTTCATCTGACTGAAGAACTGATTCGAAGAAAAGACCTCCACATGTGTTGTGAACAGGATCATGCTCATATTCTTGGTGATATCGAACGGGTCTACCACCATCTCATCATCGAATGGCTTATGTATATGCATTATCTCAAAGACAACTACCCCTACCTTTTCTCATTCGCAATGCGAACAAATCCCTTTGATGAAGAGGCTACTATAGAAATCCATTAATCCAATAATTTTACCAAAAAAGCGTATTTGACAATAATAGTGTGTCCTGTATGACATACCATTTTCAGGTGGAAACACAGGTAAGACAGAACCTCATTCAGGCATGTCACGTGCTACATTGTACAGGATTATATCAATAAAAAATATCACTCCCACTTCATCTGATCACTGATGGTAGCATTGCACAGACCTAACCTTATTAGGGAGAACAAATAAAGATTCATTTTGGTGACTCTGTCGATTTTTCAAGTGATATTGCCAATAAGGTTTTCACTCTTTACATCGATTTTTCCAGTTGAAACGATATTCGTTTTATGATTGAAATGATATAACTACAGAGGACGCAGAGGTTCGCATAGTCTGTTTCAGCCTCAATAATTATTCATCCAATTGAAATGATGTAACCCCGAAGGAAAGTGAGGTTCACAAAGTATCTGTCACATGTTCCCCCCTCTGCGTCCTCTGCGGTTGGAATTCTGAATTAATATAGTAAATTGTCAATATAAAAATCAGAATGTCATGTAATTACATCCTGCCTGAGCGTGATGATATAATATCACTTATTTTTCAGACGGAGCCATTTTGATTGCTGATTTGTTAAAAAATACCAATATGACTTTTTCTAATTGTTTATACCTGCAATTATACACATGAAAAATGAATGATTCTATAGTCTACATTCAAAAAAGAATGACTAATTGTCATAAAATACCAAAATGCAATGAAAATTATGGAGATTTGGTTACAACATCATTGATAGGACAAAAGACAGAATCCAAAAACCAAATACACAAAAAAAGTTATAATCCCTAAGTTAAGAACTCATATCACTTCAGATTGTCCATGTCGAACCTTATCTCGTGGTACTTGGATCTCAAATCTGGCACCGTTTTTTTCAATCCCATTCTCAATGATATGCATCCCGTACATACCTAGGATTTCCCTGGCTAAAAAAAGACCCATTCCGGTATTTTTCCCATGTCCTCTCCCGAAAATGAGTTCTTTATCAGTATCAGGAATACCAACACCATCATCTTCATATAATATCAGATATTCATCATTTTGCGATTGACATGAGATTGAGATAGTAGAGATATCACCACCATGACGAAGGGAATTCTCAACAAGGTTACCAAACACAGATTCTAATAGCGTATCACAATATATCTCAATATCTACAGGAATCTGATTCTGTATTGATGCACCCTCCCTGCCATACCTATGTACAACCCGTTCAGTCAGGGCAAAAAGAGGCAACCAGGATGCTGGTTCCAGACCGATACTCTCAAAATTTTGTGTGAAACGGATATAATTCCCTATCCTATCTGAAGCACTTTGTGCTTTAAAAAGACTATTCTGAATTTGAGTGTCAGTACACCAACTGGTTAAAATTTCTAGATATCCCTGTACTACAGTTAGTTCATTGAGGATATCGTGCCTCGTAATTCGGGTCAATAGTCTGAGTTTCTCATTCGCTATCATCAACTGACGAGAGACTGATTCTATAACTGCTGTATGGGCATTTATCTGATCCAGAAGTTCTCTACTCTCTGATACATCAGATATAATCAGAAGTTTCCCTATCTGTCTGGTATCATCCCCTGATACCGGATAGAGATGACACGAAAGGAACCGTCCGTCACGGCTCCTGATATCAGTTCTCTCTTTTCCTTCCATCCAGAGTGGTTCCATATCAGGACAGATTAAATTAATATCCTGCAGCTTTAAGCCTACCTGCTGGTCATTTAATCCGGTTATCTGCATCGCAGCAGGATTAATCTTAACGATGCAATCCTTTTCATCAATTACAATCACCCCTTCATCCATACTCCGGACTACCTGATCATGCATTACCGGGATGAGATCAAAGAGTTGGTACCGGGTAATTGCGTAAAAAAAGAAGATGCAGCTGATAGTGAAGAATACCGGAGTAAGATCTACACCATATATTGCATCCGGATAGAGAGCATAGATAAGATTGCCTATAAATGGAAATAGAGATGCAAAAACTATCAATCGCATCTGGATAGCATACACATGAGAACAAGATATTGATGATTTGATAAGGATAAGAATACCCAGAAGTATCAGACTGTATGCATACCCTACCTCTACCCAGTACCAGGGTCCATGAGCATAAAGAACAGAAATCCCTAGTCCGGGGATAGAGGAGAGAGACAGAGCAGACCAGAGAAGGTGATGAAGAGGATTTGTTGCTGCAATGAGAACTGAGAAACAGGGCAATATGAAAAGGAAAGGAGCAATCCATCGTGGCATGAGCAGATCCATATTAGTGAGTCTCATAACAAAGAGGAAGAAAAAGACTGATACAAACTGACTCCCAAAATAAGAGAGAAATATCCAGAAAAACCGGGAAGAGAGATCTGTTGATGCCACTTCAAATACCGAAGTAACAGACCAGATGCCAATGGTCAGCACCATCGGTATAAATGCAGCTATATCTGGATGCTTTCTGCCACGGATAGCATACACGAAAAGAAACGCAATTATTAGTGAACTGAGAATCTGAAATAAAATAATTATATTAAACTGCATGCCAGAACCTGAGATTATTAGTATTATTGTTAATAAATAAAAATATAAGGGATCATATGAATGGAATACATCAGACATCCTTATCTATGCTCACATAATTGATAAGAATCATAAAAACGAGACATTTTATTAACTAAGCAGATTAAAAAAAACTGTACTGTATGGAATATCAGATAGCAGAATTCTTTGTGCTATCCTTTCTTGTAGGACTAACCGGGTGTCTCACTCCTGGTCCAACCCTCATTGTAACAATAGAATTGTCTCTATTTCGTGGATGGCAGGCAGGTCCCCTGGTAACGGTAGGACATATCCTGACTGAGGGCATCATTGCTATTGCTATCACATTTGGTTTTTCATATTTTTTTTCCGGTTATACGGCCTATGTTTCATATATTGGAGGAGTTGCACTTATCCTTTTTGGAATCCTCACTTTAAAATCAAGCACAAAAGGGATGCCTCAAAACACAGAAAATATCCGTAATTCCAGACCGATCTATGCAGGATTTGTCACAGCGGTTTCTAACCCGTTTTTCTGGTTCTGGTGGATGACGATTGGTGCAGGTTTTCTATTAGATGGCCTTGCCAGTGGAATCATTTTTGGTATCACATTCATGACAGGTCACTGGCTTGCTGATATAGAATGGTTTACATTCGTCTCTGTTGGAATAGGAAAAGGGAAAAATATCATATCAGAGCGGATATATATGATGGTACTCGTGGGCTGTGGTTTATTTCTTATCCTGTTTGGTCTCTTCTTTCTTATCACCGGAAATCAGATAAGATAGCACTAATTCTCATACACTAAATGGAATTTCGGCATAAACGTTACCCTCATTTCAAATAATTCACATCTTACTATGATATCCTGCTCATCGTACCTGACACTCTATTCGGTCTGCTCGTATGCTTCATTTGTTTCGTTCGTATCTATCATGGCATGTAACGCTTCATAATATCCGGCAGCTTCTGTCTTTCCCAGAGGATCCAGAACCATTGCTTCTTTGAATGCTATTCGTGCCTCATCATAACGACCTTCATAAACATAAAGAACTCCTAAATTTGTCCTTGCCATAGGCGATCCCTCTGAATCTGCTTCTATCGCTGCCAAAAAAGCCACATTTGCTTCTTCATTCATTCCCTGGAGGAAATATATGGCGCCCTTTCCATTCAAAGCCTCACTGAGAAGAGTCCCATTTGTCAGTATTTCTGCCTGCTGATATGCTTTTAGTGCTTCTTCACTCTCACCAAGTCCTGCAAGAAGACCTCCTTTCATCACAAAAGCCTTCCCTGCATTATCAGGATCAGCTGCAATTGCATTATTGAAGCATACAAGAGCTTTATCTGAATTGTCGAGTGCCTCATATGCCACTCCGGCATTCAGCCATCCTGTGGCATAATCAGGATTCGCGTCAACTGCCGCCAGAAATGAATCTAACGCTTCCTCATTCTTTAAAAGTCCCATATAGCATGAGCCGATATTATTCAGAACAGGAGCACGGTCAGTACCAACGAGTGAGGTTAATTCCTCTTCATACCATTGAAGTGCTTCTGCAAATTCTTCTAATGCATAGAGTTCTGCACCCATATTCGTACTGTTATCAGTACCAATTACCGGGACTACAAGGAGAAATCCTATGTAAATAAGCACTCCGGTGAGAAAAATGAACCGTTTTATTGCTAATGTATCAGATAACATGGCACTACTCTTCTGGTGTAATATAGGTGTGGGTGAGAGATAATGATTACATACAACTCCCAAAGGGAAAGGTTGAAAATCTCCTGGTGCATATGCAGATAGAATAACAAGGATCTATTATTACTCTAACCATACAAACAGATCTATTATTACCAACATTTGTATATCAATGATCCATTACAGGGGGCTGATTAAGGTCCTGACCTTTTCGCACTATCACAGTGTATGATACTTCTATAATACAGCCAGGCATCAGGATCACATGAAATCGTAATAGACTTGCTTCTCCCCGGTTTCCTATACATCATTATAATTAAACCGTCTGGGTGAAAATGAGCTGAAATCCTAATTTTCCATCATAAAACTGTGAGATTCAGTTCAACAAGATTATCGATTAAATGGTTTTTGAGGGCATTCAAAGAGAGAGATTATTGCTGAACCTGGCACCTTTTTCGCACAATATTAACGTATCAAGTCCATTTTGAAAAGGGAGAAGATACAAATTCATTCTTCAGGAATGTATATCACTATGTACCGTCCTCCTGATGCAATATATGCAATGTATTGATTTTTCTCTGTATACGGGCATATGAGAATTTTCAGGAGAAATAAAAGATATACACATACGAGAAAAAATGATGGAATCAGTTATAACCATGAAATCCTCTTGCCTCTCTTATCTCACCGCGCTATGAAAAAAACCACTTAAATATTACATAAAAGATGACATACAGGGATCATCATCGATTTGATCTCAACCAAAACCCGAAATATGATGTATATCATGAAAAAATGGCTAACTAGTCTAAAGATACCGGGTTCCAGATTCTGAATCTGATGATAATATAACCAATACTACTGATGCATGTACCCAAATGAGTCCATGAGTATTTATACAAGAGAAGAAGATTCATTAACTACCAGGTTCTTATGAGCCTGCCCTCCTACATCCTCAATACTTTTTTAATCTCTTGTAACAAGCACAATATCTTTCGGTTTTTTCATTTTATCCTGTTTTCTATTGTATTAGCCGATAGTTCTTATTCCGTTTTGTCAGTACCTATCTGATAACAATCCGTAAATTACGATGATTACTAATTTTCAGATATGCACATTTAGATAAATATGCAGAAAAAAACCTGCAACAGGTATGTTAGATTTCCGGCAGGAGAATTCAGACAGTCACAACTGGCGGCACCATATTTATTACAGGTTTGACAATCGGTCATCCCCTGATCTATACGTTTAACCTGGCGGGATCAATATGAGAGTATGGAAGATAATGCTTTATTCTTCTCAGAGGATTCGTTTGCCCGAAAACTTGGGATAGAACTCATCCATACTACCCCGGGTACCGCAATAATGCAACTTTTCATCACTGACGACCATAAAAATTTCCATGGAACTGTTCATGGAGGAGTACTCTTTGCACTCGCCGATGCTGCATTCTCTGTTGCCTGCAACTCACATGGTATCCCTGCAGTAGCAATCAATACCTCCATTACTTTCATGAAAGCGGTAACAAAAGGCACCTTAACTGCACAGGCAGACGAATTTTCGGTTAATCCAAAACTTGGAACTTACAGTGTTGAGATAACCAATGAGAATCATGAAAAAATAGCTCTCTTTGTCGGACTTGCATATAGAAAAACCAAAAAAAATGGTTCTGAAAGGTGAACATAAGAGATACTTCACTCATAGCTTAACTAAGTGGGTTGTCAGACATTCAGATATCATAATGAGCCATATAACATCACAATTATGCGACTGAATCGAATGAAATTGATATTTTAACATGTTACATCTGTTTATGATTCTTACCTCGTATGTCTCTTACGGATATGCTAAAAATAATTCGTATTATTCATGAGAATAAATTTGTCTTAATGAAGGTAATTTTTAAAATAGAGTAGCATTTTTGTGATATAAACATATCTATGAATCTTCTGGGCTTGGATTATGCAACCAGATGAAAAAGGACTACAATACCAGCTGCAACTATAGATCTGAAATTACAGACGAGATCCATGAAATGTAAGGAGACGTTCCATGAACCCGGGAAAACCAATCGTACTGCTACAGTCAGATAAAAAAAAGACGGGGGTATCTTCTCTGTTATCACTCACACCAGATAGATTCAGCCAGACATGCCATCAGAATGTAATATGAAAGTGTTAAGAGGACCTGAGGCAATACAAAATAATATCTTAAGGAGGTCAGAAATCTCAGGATACGGTCTCACGTTTAGACCTATAAGATTTCCTGCATAATACCATCATCTGAATGGTAATTCACCATCCTCTCTTTTTTATGATATCATTGAGATACAGGCCTTATATTCCATATCTCAAGAAATCCTTAATACCACTTATTGTCACTTTAAGATCAGAGCAGATCCTCATTGTATGAGTAATCCCAACTGTTATATGGTTCTGTCCATTGAGTGACATTCACTACCTGATCAATTGCCGCCTCAAGGTAAGTCAGATTTTGAGGTGCACTAAAATCACCATAATAATGCTCAACCTGTTTCGTTTTGTCATCAGTTCTCACGGTTGTAATAGCATACGGCATATCAGTACAATCATAGGAGATGTATGTATCATTAAACGAGAAGAACCCCAGGCTGGGGATATAATCCATCAGATACTCAAGTTTCTGCGTACTGATGTTTCCAATCCCCAAACCTTCTTCTTTGACATAATATTCTCCTACATAGATTACCGTCCCATTTTTATAGAGGGTAAGGCTGTACACCGGACAATTCCCATAACACCTCGTACGCTCAAGAGTTATCAGGGGTAAATTCCCTTCTGGTACCGATATCTGTTGTGCTGCATCACAAACCACAGGTACCACAAGGATACAGCAGATGAAAAGAGCAAGAAGAGAAAAAAACACATGAGTCATGATCTCCATTGCGGTGTAAATTGTAAAAAATACTTGTATTCCCTATACTCTCCTGATAGAACCCGGCTCTGAATGGTATCATAAATACAGGATATCAAGAGAGGGTCAGCAAACACGATTTCATGTCACTTCTTTTTTCTCATAAACCTGATACGACTCATTCTCTTTTTAGAATAGGGAGTCAACTCATCACCTCCTGCGCTTTTTACATCCTCTATCGTATAAAATGCATTTGGATTGAATTTTTTAATCTTTAAAAGTGCCACTGGAATATCTTTCCTTTTCACAACGGTAAAGATAAGATTTACCTGACCACGTTGCCCCATTGCTTCAATGACTGTCGTTCTAAACCCTGATGATTTCAGTTCGTCAATAAGATCACCTGCTGAATATTGAGTAATTATCCTGATGAGTGATATTCCCATTGCCATCTTTTCTTCAATGAGAATTCCGACATAATTACCGCAGGCAAATCCAAGAGCATACGCTATAAAAACCGTAGGTGGACTATCAAAACTGAAAACTGCCCCTATCGCAAAGAGCCAAATACTTATCTCAAAAAACCCCACCACCGGGGCAAGGAACTTCAATCCCCGGGAAATAAAAATAATGCGAAGCGTACCAAATGAGACATCCACAATCCGGGCACAAAATATCAGGACAGGAAGTATAACATACACATAGAGAACAGGATCAATCATACAAAGACATGAGAATATATTTTTCTGTAATTTGTTCGGAGGCGGCATATAAATACACCGCCCTTACAAGTAAAACTGTATACAGATTATGCCTCCTATATATCTAAAGGATTGCCAGTTCCAAGAATAATACTACCCTATCTCATAGTATCAAAAAAGACAAAACAGATACAGTTTTCATGTATTCGATAAGATCGCCGTTTTATAGTAACAGGTTGGAAGATGCCATTGTCAATTTTATTACCATTAGGGTCTGTTGCATGAAGATTTTTTAGATCTATGTAAAACGATGATAAATATTT
>CAYRYR010000091.1:0-10623 GCA_964428385.1 uncultured Methanoregulaceae archaeon | reverse complement strand
CATTGTTCTCGGGAAAGAGGTAGTATTACCCATCACCAGGACAAACAACTTTCTTATATTGCCTTCCGAAAGCGTAGGGTTATCCTATAAAAATCTTGTTGAGGCTTTGCCTCTGGCTTGACAGATGAAAATCGACAAATTGAGCCCTAAAATTTATTCCGTGTTGATTTTAAGGTGAAAATAATAGTCATTTCAACCATCATACTACGCTCAGTAGATATCAATAAGTAAAATGCAAGTACAGTATAAAAAATGCATCTCATAAACCAGAAGCGAATCTGGTGGATCCTGGCAATCGTGATTATTGCCTATATCCCGTACGGATTCGCAACATCAGATGTAACAGATTCATCGAGTTTAGAACCAAGCGTGGATTTACATTTACAAAACGTGAAATATCCATCCTCAGTCAATATCGGGAGTGAATTACCGCTTACCTTTACCATAGAAAACAAAGGAAGTGCCACCTCTGAAAAGACTAATATGCAGATAATGCTGTCTAATAATGTGGCAATGATTCTTCCTGATATCATTCCTTCCCTAGAAGCCGGTGAGAGCATCGAAATCACTACCACCATCCAAGTACCGCCACATGCATCCAGGGGTAAAGGTTTTTTTCAGGTTATAATTGATCCCAGCTATCAGAATAGGGGATACGTTTCCTCCCACAACAGTTATTATCATAGCACCCTGCTTATTCTCCCCGAGGGTATGTCAGCGAAAAGATATAAGGAGCTGACAAACCCAGGGCCATTTACCAAGATTACAGAGTTGAATCGTGACACGGGATCTTCATCTGCCTGTCCATAACAACATCCACCTTTTTTTTATGTAAAAAACAGACCTATTTATGGGTAATGGGCAGCATGTTGCAATCTACTCTGGAATGTATCAGAAAGATTTGGATATCGAAGAACCTACTCAGTTTAGCGATGAACCGATCTTTGTATTTTCCGCAACATATACCACATACAAATCAGCTTCTGAAACCTGCTTATATTCACCCTTTTTTTCTCCAATGAGAAGTAATCTGGAAATATTCATTGCATTTTTGATTGTAATGTTACTCCAAAAACGCAACGGTTCGCAAAGTAAGAACACCATGTAATACCTTTCTTTAAATAGATACTTGAACTAGTTGTATTGTAAAAAATGAGAAGTTTATTGCGTATATTGATAATTATCAGCATTATCATGGTTTTAAGTCCGAATGCAGGCGCAACCAAGTGGTATGTTCCCGAGATTACATCTCCGGATCTGACACCATCTAATCTCCTTTATCCTTCATTAATCTCCGCAGGAAGTGATCTTACATGTACATTCACCGTTATTAACAACGGAGCAATTGCATCGTTCGAGTCACCGATTCAGATTGTTCTGCCTGGCGCCTATATAAATAATCGGACGGGAACAATTCCACCTCTGCAACCTGGTGAGAGCTTTACAATAACAATAACATTTCCGATTCCGGTAGATTTATCCGGCTTTGGTCTATTTCAGATCATTCTTGATCCTGATAATGTGAATCATGAACATCATACAATAGATAATACTATAGGTGGATTCTTACGAATTCTGCCCTCGGGTATGACGCCAGAAGAATATAATAGACTGACAAATCCAGGGCCATTTACCAAGATTACAGAGTTGAATCGTAACCCGGCACCGGCAGTTGGTATCATTGACTAATAATCTCGTTTTTTCCTGAATTATGATTTTGTATCCCTTCTGATGCAAAAGAGATGCTGACATCTTTGAATTTTCCACAGTGGAATACTTAAAGTATCGGACTGTCAGATCTCTGTATGCGACTCTGTATCTGGGCCTGTGCGGCCATCATCGTTATTGCATTTGTTCTGTCAGTGTATCTCTATCCGACCCTCCCTGATGAGATCCCCTCTCACTGGAATGTTGCAGGGGAAATCGACGGGTATATGAATAAAGAAGTTGGAGTCTTCTTTTTCCCGGCTCTCATGGCTGGAATAGCTGCTCTGATGATACTGCTCCCCCGGATTGATCCAAAGAAAAAGAATTATGCTACATTTCAGACAGCCTATGACGGATTTATCCTGCTGATAACGATATTTCTTTTCTGTCTCTTTGTACTGACACTCCTTGCAGCATACGGGATTGATATCCAGATGAACCGGGTCATATCACTCATCTTTGCTATCCTCTTTGCAGGGATTGGTCTCCTTTTAGGCAAAGCAGAACCAACCTGGTTTGTAGGAATTAAAACTCCATGGACACTGGAGGATGATGAGGTATGGCACGCAACACATCACCTGGGAGCACGGGTCTTTCTCCTTTGTGGTATCCTCTGTCTGGGTGGAGTTGTCTTCCCTGACTTCGCGTTCTTCTTCATCCTGGTTCCGGTCATCATCGGGACATGCGGTCTTATCATCTACTCCTTCCTCAGCTATCGCCAGCGTCATCCTTTGTGATGCACTCTCATTTTTTTTTCATCAGGATCAGAAACCCAGGTATCCCAATCTCTCTCCTCTCTTAATCAAAAAAAAAGAACATATGAAAAAAATTGCCTTAACGCCTAATCAATCTGACAAAGGAGAGTATAGCTAAAAAGATGGCAAAAAGATAGAGAGATAATGCAAGCCAGAAAATTCCCTGGAATTGACTGATATAGGAGACATTCATCACGAGCGATGAACCGACGACCATCGATGCAATGAGAAGTGCTCCTACCAGTTTATCAGTAGAGTTCTGTATGGATCGCGTCATCTTTGTGACATCATCTGATTCGACTTCAATGCGAAACGATCCCTTTGAGAGGGTTCTGACAACCTCGTTCATCGCTTTAGGAAGTCCTGCAACTCCCTCTGTCATATCAAAGAGTAGCCGGGGAATATTTTTAAGCGTTTTTGCAGTGAAATATCGTTCCTCAACAATTGTTTTGATATAGGGGCTGACCCGGTCATTAAAACTAAACTCCGGATCGAGAAGCATGGCAACATCGTATACCATCCAGATAACCTTGAGTACCTGCATTAAAGATGAGGGAAACCTGACATTAAATTCTCTGAGCTTCTCCATTGAACTGGTCATTGCATTCCCAAAATTCAGCTGATTCAATCGGGTTGAACGGGAACTTACAAACGCAGAATAGATCTGATCTGTGAAATCCTCAACTGATGCTTCTGGAATCTTCATGCCAAACTTCTGCAGGCAAACGACAAATTCAACCGCATCTGCATCAATAATAGAGAGTAGCGTGCGTAACAGGAGTTCCTGACGTTCCGGCCGTATCATTGCGACCATGCCAAAGTCAATAAACACTAACACACCATCTCTTGTCACCATCAGGTTACCAGGATGGGGATCTGAATGAAAAAAACCGTCAATAAAAATCTGCTGAAGATATGACTGAAAACCGGCTTCTGCTATTTTTTTTGGATCAACACCATATGAACGGATAACATCGAGCTTGTCAATTCTGACACCATCGATAAACTCCATTGTTAAGATCTCTCTGCCTGAATACTCCCAGTAGATCTCTGGTGCTTTAACGAGCGGATTATCAATAAAATTAAGATTGAGCAGGTCAGCACTCTGTCCGTCAGAGACAAAATTGAGTTCCTTGTAGATCTGGGTCACAAATTCATCAATAATACCAGTCAGATTATACAGGGCAAAATCCGGATTAATTCGTTCAAGACGGGATGCTAATTTGCGAAAAATCGGAAGATCAAGATCAATAATGTCTTTAATTCCGGGTCTCTGAATCTTGACCGCTACTTGTGTTCCGTCTTTGAGAGTCGCACGGTGAACCTGCGATACTGATGCTGCAGCAAAAGGTTCCCTCTCAAAATAGTCAAATGCGTCCTCAACCGGCCCGCAATACTTCTCAATAGTTGGCTCAATTATCTCATAGGAAAGCGGAGGAACTTTATCCTGTAATTTTTCAAGTTCAAGACAGAGCTCCGGTGGTATGAGTTCACGACGTGTGCTCAGAATCTGGCCAAACTTCACAAAAGTTGGTCCGAGTTCCTCAATTGCCATCCTGGCACGTTCATAAAGTGAAAATGAAAGTATATCAGGGTGGAATCTACCCAGAATATCCATTTTTGCAAGTCCGGGAGATAATTCTTCTAAGAAGTAGGACCCAAATCCATATTTAAAGAGAATCTCAATGATCTCACGGTATCGTTTCAGTTCTGCAGTCCCCATAGATGTGTATATGCATGTACTGACTGATAAACCCAGATGAAAAAGTCCAGGTGAATATTACTCTGACATAATCAACCAGACCTGCAAATGATGACCCATAAATACTACCCTGCATAACATCTATCACATATGGTGGTTTCATGGTTGACTGGTTAGGAATAGGTTTAGTCGGAATCGGAGTTCTCTTTGCGATTGCCGGTATCTCAATGATACTTGAGGTTCCTCAGATTATTGGTCTCATTCAACAGTTCCTTGGATTTATCCTGCTTCTTATCGGAGGAATTGTCGGGTATTTCGGCTATAAATTAGTCAGAATAGCAGAAGGATAACAAATTGTACCCCTTTTTTTGGTACTGGCGATTTGCTTAAAAAATGCTGTATACAATTACTGAATACGCAGCATCTTGACTCAGTCCGAAAAACAAGTGATACCACATCATCATGTTCAGGCATGATTTATTATATGACATTCAGACTTTCATATTGCAATGATTATGATTATTTCAATGTAAGAATTTTAACCGCAGAGAGCGGAGACAGAGGGCGAAAATAAACAGGTGATTCTACCATGACACTCCATATCACTTGAAAAATCGAGAGACTCGGCATTTTTGGGCATATCCTGTGCATACTCAATTACGGCAGGATGAGACAACCTTATGATATACTTATGAGAAAACAGAAGATCATCAGAAAGAATATCTCAAAGTGAACTGTCTGCATCAGAAAACCTGCATGGATTAACGATATATCTCCCCAACGGGGTTTTAATTGCTCTCTGTATCCCAAGGGTAACAACCTGCTTTGCCTGATTACAGGCATCATATATACTGTATCCGGATGCCAGAAATGCGGTTGCTGCAGCAGAAAAACAACACCCTGATCCGTGCACATCATAAGGAGCTCGTGGGGCAGAAAGATACACTTCCTCATCATGTGTTACAGCCATATCAACTGACTCACTCCCGGTTCCATGCCCACCTTTAATCACGACGGCTCGCGCACCCATTCCAAGAATGAGATTGGCAGCATCCCTGATATCATCCTGTTTACAGAGATCGGTATACCCGGTGAGGACTTCAGCTTCAAACAGATTTGGTGTAACCAGAGTTGCCCTTGGAATCAGTTCCTCAATAAAGACTGTGAGAGCATCAGCATGAGTCAGACAAAACCCTGATGTTGCGAGCATCACAGGATCAATGACCAGCGGAATTGCCGGAGGCACTGTTTTAACAACTGCAGAGATGATATCACTATTGACCAGCATCCCGGTCTTGATTGCCTGGGGACTGACATCTTCCATAAGAACCTCTATCTGTTCACTAACCATATCAGAGGGAACCGGGAAGGATCGTGTCACATTCAAACTGTTCTGGGCAGTCAGAGCGGTTATCACTGCCTGGCCCCATACATCACAGGCAGCAAAAGTCTTGAGATCAATCTGAATACCTGCTCCCCCACAGGGATCAGATCCGGCAATCGTAAGAGCAACTGGGGGCATTCCCAGATTGTGTGCAGATTTTTTATTTCCCAATTTTTTATTTGAAGCTGTTCTTTTCATCTCGTTTCTCCCGTTCAGGGCATATGTTACCGTATCTATCTGATTCACTGCAACCAAAATTTACCGATATTGATCCCATCACCTGTATTATTGGGAATAACAAGGGAATAATCAGACTATCTTTTCATATCACAAAATGAAATCATCATCAGACATGTAAAAGGAAGAGAAGAGATACGAAAAAATAAACCTCAATATAACGAGATTGTGTACAGTATCTGTTACAGGGGTGTGTGGGAAGATGAATAACGAGAATATACGAATGCATTTCTTTCTATCAGGTCTGGCTGTTCTTATCCTGATAACCGGCATTGTCATAGCTGATGGAGAATATAAAACAGCTCTTCCAATTCAGGGAACGATGATACAACTCACCAGTGGTGAATTCATAAAGACTTCCCCGGTTATCACTGATCGTTATATTGTCTGGGAAGACTTCTCTAATGACATCAAAGGAAGAGACTTTGAACGCAATTCTGATATCAATGGATATGACTGGTACTGGAATAAACCACTCGTCATCCTTCAGGAACCGTCACGCCAGGCTGCACCTGCTATTTCAGGATCGCAGGTTGTATGGCAGGATAACAGACGGACAAACTGGGATATCTGGATGCATGATATTAAAACAGGATATGATCTTGATATCTGCCGGTTGTATGCAGACCAGATAAATCCGGATATTGATGAATGGACCGTTGTATGGGAAGATTCGAGAAGTTATTCAACTGACATATACGGATACGATCTGATACGGCTCAAAGAGTTTCCTATATCCACTGATCCAGGAGAACAGACTGATCCACGTGTTTGTGGACCGGTGATTGTCTGGTCTGATAACCGTAATGGGAATCCTGATATCTATGGCTACACTACTGAAACAAACAAAGAGTTCCCTGTATGCCGCAATACAAATGTAGAGAAGCATCCGGATATTTCAGGAGATATCATTGTATGGGAAGATTATCGGGAAGGAAAAAGTCAAATTTACTCCTATTCCATCATCACAGGTGAAGAAAAGATTCTATCCCCGGGACCCGGGGGACAGTATCATCCCCGGATATCAGAAAATTGCATTGTATTTGAGGATGATAGATCAGGCGATCTGGATGTCTATCTCTATAATATCGAAACAGAACAACTTTATCGGGTGACATCAGGCTCTGCAGATCAGATTCTGCCTGATATCTATCAGGATCGGATTGTCTGGATGGAGGAACACAAGACCGCTATCCCATCATCAGATATCTATCTGCTACAGGCTGATTTTACCTATATCAATGGTGATGCATACAATGTGGACAATATCAATGTAGAAGATACCGATTGTGATGCCCCTCTTACTGCAGCGTTTACTTCAGATACCAGGGAGGGTATCATCCCCTGTAATGTCAGCTTTTCCGATCTCTCCCCCGGTAATCCTGATGCATGGATCTGGCGTTTCGGAGATGACGGGGTCTCAATCGATAAAAACCCGTATCATATCTATACACATCCCGGAACCTATACTGTCTCGCTGACCGCCAGGAATGGTGCTGTCAGTAATACCAAAGTCATCACCGGTTATATTACCGTAACAGAACCACTATGTGAGGATATACCCCTTCATGAAGGATGGAACCTCTTTTCAGTTCCTGATTACCCTCTGGAGGGATATGATACTATGCAGATTTTTGGGCAGATCCCCAGTGAAGGACACTCACTGTTTGGATTTGATGCGTACAATAAAACATGGATACGGCTGGCGCCTGATGACAAAATATCACCATATAAAGCTTTCTTTCTGTTCTCCGCAGGAGAAACAGATCTCAGAATGTGTTATGAAAACGATGGCAGTGAATATGATAATCCTGCTCTCTGTCAGGGATGGAACCTGGTGAGTTTCAGAAAAACCAAAGAAGATGAAGGGATTACAGATACTGCAACGGGATTGACACCTCCTGACGGCTGGGAGTTTTTTATTGGCTATAATGCCACAGATCAGCGTTATACTGAGGTCCAGACTCCTGATGGAGAGATACTCCCTCCTGCACCTGATCCAGGGTTGGGATACTGGATATTTATGCGGGAGCAAGCGTCATCGGATACTGACAACAGTCAGTCACTCCTCACCGTTCTCTGATCTGATGGTATCAGAATACCAATATCATAAAAAATGAAAAAAAAAGATACCTGCATGGATATTATGCAGATCAATTCATGCAGGTATTTAGTACATAACAACTGATAACTAGAGGAGAGATGAAAGCAGATAACTGCTCAATATGGGACCTGTATAACGGGGCAAAACAGTACGTCGTGCCATTGTTTCAGCGTTCCTATGTCTGGTCTTCTGAGCAATGGGAAACGCTCTGGAACGATATCATTGACCAATATCAATTGGCTGCAGGACAAGACCGGGAACAGATACCAGGCAGATTTTTAGGTCCGGTCGTGGTTGTGAGGGAACGGGAAAAAAATCTGGATAAATTCACTATCATCGACGGACAGCAGCGAATCATTACTATCAGTATCATTCTTGCCGTAATAAGAGCTTTTGCTAAGGAAAAGAGAAATGAAGAGTTATATGAGCAGATAAACGACTTTCTCAAGAACCGCCCCAAGACAGGTGAAGCACGGTATATTGTCATTCCGACACAGGTAGATAAAGAGACGCTCTATAACATCTTTGACGAGATGTATGTCTTTACACAGGATACTCTCATTCTTGAGTGTTTTGATTTCTTCTGGCAAAAAATTGACAGCGTGCCTGATATTGATCTTGTGGAACTGCAGGAGATTCTTACAGAGACCTTTTGTGTCGTCTATATTGAACTCACCCAGGATGAAAATCCAAATCAGGTCTTTGAGTCGCTTAATTATCGCGGAGTCCCTCTGGAAGAGTCAGACCTTATCAGAAATTTCTTCTTTATCAGACTTGAATCAAAAGAGATTGCTATCGCACAATATGAACAATACTGGAAACCAATGGAGGAGCGTCTCTCAAGCAGTCAGGAGATAATATCTGACTTTTTGCGCATCTTCTGTATGAAAAACGGAAGTATTGTACGAAAAGGACAGATCTTTGAAGAGATAAAAAGAAGATATGAACATGTTTCTGCAGACGAGATCCTCGTTCTTCTACGGGACCTGGAGCGATTTTCCAGTTACTATGAGGCATTGACGGCACCACAACAGATTCGACTGTCAGATAAGAATTCACAGAAGATACAAAAAATACTAATGCGCCTGCGCCTGCTGAACCAACGAGAGATCTATCCATTCCTGTTGAACTGTTTTGCCTGGCATGACAAAGGGAAAAATCCTTCTCCAGCACTTTCAGATGACGAACTCATACACATATTACATCTGACTGAGGGATACCTTATCAGAAGAGCAGTCTGCCGGCGAACCTTCCATGACTATGACAAGATCTTTGCCAGACTCTGTCCTGAACATTTTCTTTTACATACCCCGGTTACCCCTGCTTATCTTGTTTCATTCTTTGCATCACTCACGGGTCCGGATAAATATCCGCAAAATGAGGAGTTTGAAGATAACCTGCGAAATGGTTGGTTATACCAGGAAAAATCAACAAATGCACACCTCTGGGTGATTCTGCTTGCTCTTGAGGACTACTTCATATCAAAAGGAATCGGAAAGCAGAGAAAAGAGAGCGGGGAGCATGACATACCAGGTCAGGATTCATTATGGTATATAAAACAGATTAAAGACCTCAGAATCGAGCATATCATGCCAGTTCATCTATCTGGCTGGTGGCGTGAACACCTGGGGGCCGACTGGCAGGAAATTCATCACACCTATCTGCACCGGCTCGGTAACCTCACTCTGACACGGGTAGACAACCAGGCTATTGCTGATGCAGGATTTGAAGAAAAGCGGGAATGGTATCAGGGAGACCAGCTCTGTATGAATCAGCTGATGAGATCTCTCCGAATCTGGAAAAAATATCAGATTGACCAGCGTTCACAGATCTTTTCTGCCTTTTGTATGAAGATCTGGCCAGCTATTACAGAGGTTACTAATATTACTGAGAAACCTCCCATTTCCATGAAGCGAGGAACAATCCAAAAACTGAAAAATAAGACCATTAATGAGAGTGACGGGCATCACTGCTATCGAACAGGTGAGATACCTAAAGGATTCAAACCAACATGTATTACCATCAGGGGAACCCTGGTTCCGGTAAAATTCTGGTACCAGGTACTGGAAGTCACGGTCAATGCCGCATATGATTCAGAACCAGTAAAATTCCATCGTATTGTCAGGAAATATCAGCAGTACTTCAGTACGGATACGAATGCTTACCGTTCACATATCGGTACATACTCGTATCATTCGCGCTTTGGAAGATACCAGGTCAGGGATATGTGTCTTGATATCATCAGGACTATCGGGTGGAATGAGAATGAATGGTGTCTTGATTGTGCCTGATACCAAAACCCCAGAATATAGACCATTTTAAGGTGATTGATACTAATTATCTGAGATATTGTATATCGGTGAACATATGAAAATACGTTTAATGCGAAGGATCAGTTTTACAGGACGAACAGAAATCGCAGAATCTGTAACCTGGCTCCCTTATGCGGACAAAGGAATTACCGAAGGGATGTATGGACAAAATTACTGATCCTTATACTATCAGGTATCCGGCCATTGTAGCGGTATCTGATACCGCCGGTCAGCTGGTCGAGTGTATCGAGTTCTTTGAATGCGTCGGCGGTGCCATGTGGGCACATACCCACTATAAAAAAAGCCCGCTTGTTATATCAGCAAGAATAGTCGGAAATACCAACAGATTTATACTAAAAACAGGTAATTCTGACCTGAACCTGGAAGGATCGCGTTTTCCTGCCGGTATAGCAGGAGCCGGC
>CAYRYR010000090.1:0-10846 GCA_964428385.1 uncultured Methanoregulaceae archaeon | reverse complement strand
TATTTCTGCAACTCTCTCTGATTCGGACACCTACTTATATGAACGCCATTAAAGTTTTTAAATATTGTCTCATTTAGGATGGCAGCATTTTCCATTTATCCGAAAGTCATGTGATATAAAAAAACAGAAATTTTTGTATTATTGGTAGGTAAAATCGTTGCCCTGTGTAATTCCCATCCAAAAAAAGAATAATTTTTGAAATTATGTGTGATAAAATACATGTGGGTTGATTTTTCAAATATTATGCTCAACATAATGTATTGGAATAACAGCAGTGAAATGGAGGTTATTCTAAGGCGTGCACGCTAATCGCACAGCATAGATTAGGCAAATTTCCCTGAAATTTAGCACAGTGTCTATGAGACAGCATTTCTGACATATTATCTCATAATACTAAAAAGACTAAAAAAGATTATATTAAGGGAACTTATTGCACTTAAATTCTAAATGATGATATACATGAGTATATTATGTCACTGATTAACATTATATTCTGTATTACCTTACTTTTGTAACCAGATACTCAGTTACCAGATTATCTCCATACATCTTAAAATTTTTTAATTCAAGTCGAATCATACCTTCTTCATCCTTTGCAGAGAATCCACTGACAAGAGATGGTGTATTCTCTCCTCCAACAATGAATGGCAGATGAATAAGTCTGACTTCATCAATAAGGTTATGTGAAAATAGAGTTCCATTCAGGTGAGAACCCCCTTCAACCATGAGATATCTGACTTTATACTGGTTATAGAGGATTTCCAACAAATCCGGAATATCAACTTCGTGTTCTCCGGTTATAACTACATCAGCACCATGAAGTTTTAGATTTTCTATATTTTTTAAAGGTGCATCATGAGATACTGCAATCAGTGTAGCGGCATCAGAATTAAAAATGTTAGATGTAAGGGGTATATTACCTGAAGAATTGGGTATTACACGAAGGGGATTTTTTCCTGTTGCAAGGCGAACCGTAAGACACGAATTATCAATACGTATCGTGTTGGCACCCACCATAATCGCATCGACTTCTGCCCGGCACTTGTGAAGCATTATCTCACTTTCATGGGACATGAACTTCATGAGCCTCTTTGATGAGACACCCTGTGCAAGTGTCAACTTTCCATCAGCCGTTACCTCAGATATTAATATAGTAAACGGTCGTGCCTTATTAGTATTCATGAATTGATACTTAAGTTTGTGTTCTCATAGTAAATAATATCCATTTTGTAGAATCATACAGTAACATAATACAGGTGTCTTATAATGAAAGAAAAAAAACAGAATTTTTATGCGAAAGTCTTAAAACCTGAAGATCTGGTTGAATATCAGGATGGAGCCGTAGTAAGCAGGATGCTTATTTATGAAAAAGCAGGGACCATCAGTGTTTTTGCATTTACAGCCGGACAAGGATTATCAGAACATACAGCACCGTATGATTCTATTGTACTGATTCTTGAAGGGGATGCTTCTATCACTATCGGAGGGACCGAGCATCATGTGAACCCGAGAGAAATAATTATTCTCCCTGCTCAGATTCCTCATATTATCAATGCAATTTCAAATTGTAAGATGATGTTGACATTAATACATGAGTGATTATATTGTACTGTAAAACCGTATGAGTATTCACAATAAAACAAAGGGTAAGCCAGACATACGAATCAATTCAACTATGACACTACAAATATAAAAAGGTCTAAAAATTAGATCATTGACATATCATTCGTATTGACAAAGGGGTATGGTAATACTGGTAGCTTCGTTCATGAAAAATATTACAGGCGATGGAACCCGAAATGTATCAGATAACAGATAAGGTATACAAACCTCTTACCATTACCCAACATATATTGTAGGCACGAATGAATATCACAGCATTCCGGTTCAGGTTTATGCGCTATATGGAACCTGTAGCCCGCATTTTTATAGCAATTGGGATTACACCAAATCAGGTAACAGTCATCTCTCTGGTTTTGGGATTATGTTGTGCCTGGTGTTATGCAACAACATTTTTTCTTTTAGGTAGTGTGTTTCTTTTCCTTTCAGCAATGAGTGATCTGCTTGATGGATCAGTAGCACGACAAACTGGCAGAGAGACAAAATTTGGAGCTGTTTTTGACTGGATTGTAGACAAATATATTGACGGAATAATTCTTCTTGGGGTTGGAATATCAGGGATACCTATTTTAAGTGCCTTTTTTCCAGGTTGTCCCATTCCTGATTCCTCTATCATTGGTTTTGCTATTATCGGTTCACTTATGAATACATTCATTAAACCTGTAACATATGCGGAGATTGGATTTTCTAACAGAATCGATGGAAAAATTGATGATCCCTTAGAGGGTGTAGGTTTTTTTGGACGACCTGAAACTATTCTGGTTTTAGGAATTGGAGGAGTTCTTGGATATATATCTGTCGCCATCATAATCATTGCCATTTGTACTAATTGTTCTGCCATTCAGCGAATTATCTATCTCTACCGACAATATTCCTGATTTCTTTTTTATAAAGATGTATTAGATCAATAGCACAATCAGCTAAATTTGGAATAAGAAGGAAAAGGCCGTATGCCATAAGTATCAAAAATATCAGAGCTGTACCCTCGGCAATAATATTGTGTGCCCAGAAAAAACTTTCAAATCCGAATTCGCCATTTGAAGCGATTTGTGGAAGATAAGGAAACCACTGATCTGTATATGCAATGATTACACCTGCATTGCGAAAAAGATTCAGGACATAAATAGTAGGAACAATAAGGGAAAAAGCCAGTATTTTTTGTCTAATTGTTGTTGGAACAGCAGCAGCTACTCCGAGCATAATCGCAATACTTTGTATACCCGTACAGGCAAGAATGATCTCCACCTTGAAGATACCATGTTGAATTGTGTTCCAGTCAGCAAGCTCAATAGGATACCCTATCAGAGAGAGCAGATAAACTGTTTGATTAACCACTACCAGTATCAACCAGTCTCCAATAACCGGGAAGAAGGCAAAAGGGGCATACAATATAAACGCTACTGCAGCCGCACGGGTAAGTTCTGTTACGCGCTGTTCATCCCGGTATAGCAACCGCACTGTTATAACGAGAAATGGAATGGACAGGATGGCTAAAATGGGGTACAAAAGGTTATTCTGAGACAGATACTCAGGGACACCTGCAAGGAATACAAGAACTATACATGTCCATCCAATCATAGCAGTGTATTTCTTATGGCATCCAGGAATAAGAGTCAGAATGAAAAAGATACATGAGAAAATGACAAAGTACTCAATCACCTGAAGATATATGTTCCTTTTCTGCTAAAAACCTGAAGGAATAAAGGTATCAGAAAGGGTGAAAAATAATACCTGAAAGATTATCTGATACTATTTTCATATACCGTCTGCATCAGTACTGTTAATCACCTGATCTCTTTGTAGGATTGTATCAGGATCAGATATAAGAAAATTATTGAAGAATGTATTAAGATTTATCTATTTTCATCGTCCACATATTATTAGATGTTCTGTCAGGAATGCGGGAAATTACTTAAAAACCAGAATGGAGTTTTTGTGTGTACAAGTTGTGGCTGGGTAAGAACAACCACTTCAGAGACCACAATGACAAAAACAGAGAAACGAATTGATAAAGAGATTGTCATTGTAGAAGATATTGACAAGATGAGAACTCTTCCAACAATTACTGTCAGATGTCCGGAATGCAGAAATAATGAGGCCTTTTGGTGGTTGCGTTCACTCCGTTCTGCTGATGAAAGTGAAGTCCGGTTCTTTAGATGCACAAAATGTGAACATACCTGGCGGGAATACGACTAAAGGTCTACATTTCACAACATTTTTGTATATCGTTGGGACCCGTTTCCTGTAAGGGAAATTGCAATGGTTTCTCTCCTTTTTTGCGGTCTCTATCTCATATTAAATATGGGAATCCCTTTTCTTAATTATATCTAAAACCCGTATAATTCATTGACAATCTATTTTTTCGCTAATGATAATTATGTAGTATTTGTATAACCCTTTATAGTTTGTATTGTTGTGTTTGTATCAGACCAAAAGGAGAATGGGAAGGGAATTTGAATAGATGATGTAATGTATCTATTTTCATCTTAAATGACCTTTATATTTCTATTGAATCAGGAAGGTCAATGGTTATAAAAAACCGAAATTCTGCCATTATAATGGATTTTATCCGTTTTAATAGTCAACAATAATGTGGTTTATCCGCTCATTATGAACATTTCATCGTACCTTAAATAATCCTCGTGTATACTATTCCTTACGTATATGCAGGAGAAAAAAATGCTGGTTATTGCGCGGGATAATACAGATATTGGTATCATACCAGAGATGGTGAATCGTCATGGTCTTATTGCAGGGGCAACAGGAACTGGTAAAACCGTAACATTACGTGTCCTTGCCGAATCTTTAAGTTCAATTGGTGTTCCTGTATTTTTAGCAGATATTAAAGGTGATCTATCAGGACTGGTTAAAGGAGGTGGGGATAGTAAAAAGGTTAAAGAACGTAAAGAGATGTTCGGGCTACCTGATTCTTTCTTTTGTGGGTTTCCAGTGACATTTTGGGATGTATATGGTGTGAATGGAAATCCGGTTCGCACAACAGTATCTGATATAGGCCCGTTACTTATGGGGAGAATTCTCAACCTTAATGAGATACAGAGTGATGTCCTCAAGATAATTTATAAAATTGCTGATGATAACAGCCTTCTTTTACTTGATTTGAAAGATATGCGATCATTGTGTGAATTCATCACTGAGCATCTGTCTGATATAAAAACGCAATATGGGAATATCTCACCTGCTACTATTGGTGCTATTCACCGGCGCATCATCACTCTTGAAGAAGAAGGAGGAGAGATTTTTTTTGGAGAACCTGCTCTTTGTATTACCGATTTTATGAATACAGATGAGAAAGGCCGGGGAATGGTAAACATTCTCACAGCCGATTCATTAATTCTTTCACCTCATTTGTACACAACATTTCTCCTCTGGTTATTATCTGAGCTCTTTGAAGTACTCCCTGAAATTGGCGACCCTGAAAAACCAGTTATGGTCTTTTTCTTTGATGAAGCGCATCTTCTTTTTTCAAACACCTCACAAATTCTTCAGGATAAAATAATTCAACTTGTTCGTCTTATCAGATCAAAAGGTGTCGGTGTTTTTTTTGTTACACAAAATCCACTCGATATTCCTGAAGAAGTGCTTGGACAACTGGGGAACCGGATTCAACATGCATTGCGAGCATATACGCCTAAAAATCAGAAAGAAGTCCGTGCAGCAGCAGAAACATTTCGTACAAATCCTTCCTTTACAACGTATGAGGCAATTACAGAATTGCAAATTGGAGAAGCGCTCGTCTCCTTTCTGGACAATGATGGAATACCTTCTGTTGTCAAACGAGCTCTAATCTATCCTCCCCATAGCAGGTTATCTCCTCTGACCCCGGAGGAACGCGCAGAAATTATTCATTCATCACCCTTGTTTGATACTTACAACAAAAAAGTAGACCGGATATCTGCATATGAAACCCTGCGTGAGAAGACAGAAAAAAAATTACCTGAACCTGTTGAATCACATAAAAAGCAGGCAATAAAATCAGCTCCCAAAAAAAAGTCATCTGATGTAACTGATATCTTTGGGTCAGCTGCAAAGAGTGCAGCCCGTGCTATTGGAAGTCAGATTGGCAAGGAAATAATAAGGGGACTTCTTGGTTCTATGGCAGGATCAAGAAAATAATTCTTTTTTTTTGTAAAAATTGAGATCGTTTAGATGTATTGATAGACAATATTCAGTCATCTCATAGTATTATCTCAAAAAAATAGAATACAGGATGTTTGGGCTTAAATAATTCCTAATCCTTTCACCCGGTATAATTGCCATAATACCCTGCCTACCACGCGAAATGTCATATCAAGTTCTTCAAAGCTGGGGATCTGATGCGAATGAAGTAATTTTCTTCCTCTGTCCATGGAATCTCCCCCAAGGAGTGTAGGCACAAGTCGTTTATCGGTATTAGCTGAGAATTGCAAAATTGCATGTGCCAGTTGCTCAGATGTAAGAATGTTATTTGGAAACCCAATTATGAAACAAATATCCCATAAGGTATCATGTTTGGCAAGCACATCAAAGGTATGAGCAAATCTTTCTTCTGATGCATCTCCCAATAAATCAATTGGATTGTTTTTATTCCAGAACTCTGGTAAGAAAGAATTTAATTCTGAAATTAGATTTGGAGGTAGATTTACCATTTCAACACCATACCTGTCTGAATAATCTGAAGCAAGAACTGCGAATCCTCCTGCATTTGTAACAACAATTGCACGTTTTCCTTTAGGATACCGTTTTGGATGTGAAAGCATTTCAGCTGCAAGAAATGCACCTGACAGGGTGTGTACTAAAAGTACCCCTGATTTTCGAAATGCTTCTTTGTATACATCATAGGATCCTGACAAAGAACCAGTATGAGAAGCAGCTGCTGCCTGGCCTCTGGCAGAAGAACCCGCCTTAAGCGCTACAACTGGTTTTATCTTTGTTACCTCATTTATAATTTCGATAAATTGTTTTCCATTTTTAATCTGTTCTACATAGAGAATTATCGCTTTTGTGTTTATATCAGCCGCAGCCCAGCGTAAGTAATCAAAAAAATTCAGGTCAGCCTGATTCCCTACTGAAACAACCAGAGAAAATCCGATATCCTCTGATAGGGACCAGTCAACAACAGTATTTACAATAGCGCCACTCTGTGAGATAAATGCGATATTTCCTGAATTTGGAGATTCAGCCACATAGGTTGTATCCAGACCAATTGGAGGTATAATAAGGCCAAGACAGTTAGGTCCGATTACCCGGGTCCCGTATTTATGAGCAATCTGAATAATTCGTTCTTCAAGAGCTTTTCCTTCCTCACTCATCTCCTTAAACCCAGCTGTGATGACAACAACCGATTTAACACCTTTTTTCCCACACTCCTCCATTACACCAGGGACATGACGGGCTGGAACTGTTATTACCGCCATATCAATTTGTTCTGCAGGTATACTGGTGACATTTGGATATGCAATAAGACCCTGAATTGTTTCACGTTTATTATTTACCGGGTATAATTTTCCAGGAAAATGAAGAAGATTGTGCATGACAGCATATCCCATCTTAACCGGGTCGTCAGACGCTCCAATAATAGCTACTGATTGTGGTTTAAAAATATCCAGTGGGATCTCTTCAATCTGCTCGGATTTCTCATAGCTGGTAGTATCATCCATAATTATTGCTGTATCCACTGCACAGGCTCCAGATTCGTAAAGACGAAGAGGATTAACATCAAATTCTTTTATCTGGGACTGTTCAAGAAACATTTTACAGACATTTTTGATTATCTGGACAAGCAATTCTTCGTCTTTAGGTTTTGTTCCCCGATATCCTGTTATGAGGGGGTATGAATTGATCTCTCTGACCATATCCCGTATTTCATTCTCTTCAATCGGAAGGATACGTAATGTTACGTCTTTCATCAGTTCAACAAGAGTTCCGCCTATCCCAAAAGTAATTATTTTACCAAATGTTGGATCTGTTTTACCTCCGATAATTAACTCAAGTCCAGGTTCTGCCTGATTCTCAATGATTACACCATTGATTTCAGCATCAGGATTATATTCATGTGCTCCGGTAATAATTCGATTAAAAGCAGACTGAGCGGCCTGTTTCGATCCAATTCCGGTTATGACTCCCCCGGCATCGGTTTTATGAAGTATC
The DNA here is from genome assembly GCA_964428385.1 of uncultured Methanoregulaceae archaeon. Classification (GTDB taxonomy): domain Archaea; phylum Halobacteriota; class Methanomicrobia; order Methanomicrobiales; family Methanospirillaceae; genus JAFGOM01. Next base: position 3,079 of record CAYRYR010000090.1, on the reverse strand, counting down.
TGAGGAGATACAATTTTCATTACAACAGGAAATCCTATAATTTCTGCTGCTTCTCCTGCCTCTTCTGCTTTTGTTACGAGTTTATATTTTGGAGTCGGTATTCCGTATTGGGATAAAAGATCATACCCTTCAGATTCACTTAATGTCCATTCTGTCATGTTTATACCTCTGTAATAAAAACTATCATTGTCTGTATCAATATAATACTACAAATGACGAAATGTATATCGTCACTAATGTCCCATATAATCTGATGATGATATACTATAAATCATTAGCCATTTTAGCCAGTATTACAGCAATTACGTGATGAGAAAAAGGATAAATTATGAGCATAATAAATAATTTGAAATTTAATGGAGATATAATGGGAAATAATAGTAATAAGGAAACAGAGGGGCAGATCTATTATCCTGATAAAAAATATCGTGAAATATCATATTTTCGGGATTATGAGACAGAATATAAAGAGTACCAGGATGACCCTGATGCATTCTGGAGAAAAATTGCTTCTGATCTGCTCTGGTTTAGACCCTGGGATAAAATTGTATCCTGGGATTATCCGTTTGCACAATGGTTCGTTCATGCTACTTGTAATATTACCTATAATTGTCTTGAACGTCATATCCAGAATGACAGACGGAATAAAGTAGCACTTATCTGGCGTGGAGAAAATAAAAAAGAGCGCATTCTTACCTATTATCAGTTATATAAAGATGTAATGCGGTTTGCAAACGGATTAAAATCTTTGGGTGTGAAAAAAGGGGACCGTGTCTGTATTTACATGCCTCTTGTGGTAGAACAGATAATTGCCATGCTGGCCTGTGCCCGTATTGGAGCAATTCATACCGTTGTTTTTGCAGGATATGGTTCAAAAGCACTTAATGAACGGATCACTGCCGCAGAAGTAAAAATTGTAGTAACTGCAGATGCCTCTGTCAGACGTGGAGGTAGCATTCCGTTAAAGCCGATTGTAGAAGAAGCACTTATTCATGCTCCGACGGTAGAGAAAGTCGTTGTTCTTCGTACACAGGAACCAAAAGTCGGTCTTTTATCAAATTTTGAGAAGGACTTTTACGAACTTATGGAGACTGCACAAGCACATTGTGAACCAGAAGTCATGGATGCTGAAGATCCACTATTTTTATTATACACATCAGGAACAACAGGAGCTCCGAAAGGGATTCTTCATACTTGTGGAGGATATATGGTTGGAGCATATTATACAACCAAATATGTCCTCAATATCAAAGAAAATGACGTATACTGGTGTACTGCAGATCCAGGATGGATAACGGGTCATACCTATGGGATTTATGGTCCTTTACTCTGTGGGGGAACCATATTTATGACTGAACATACCCCCGATTATCCGGATTCTGGTATTTGGTGGAGACTTATCGAAGAATATGGCATCAATATCTTTTATTCATCACCAACGGCTATCCGGATGTTTATGAAGAAGGGTGAATCATATCCGAATGCATCAGATCTTACTTCACTTCGAATATTGGGTTCAGTAGGAGAACCCCTAAATCCGGAGGCTTTTATATGGTTATACAAATACATCGGAAAAGAACGATGTCCTATTGTTGATACCTGGTGGCAGACAGAAACCGGGATGCATATAATCACAACTCTCATTGGTGAACCCATGAAACCTGGATATGCAGGAAGACCAATTCCTGGTATTGATGCAGACGTTGTGGATGATAATGGCGACACGGTACCTCCGGGAACTAATGGATATCTGGCTATTAAGAAACCGTGGCCTTCTATGATGCGAATGGTGCATAATAATGAAGAACGATACAGGCAATACTGGATAACAGGAGATAAGCCATACTATAGTACTCATGATATGGCTGTGAAAGATGAAGACGGCTATATCAAACTTCTTGGAAGGAGTGACGATTTGATAATTGTGGCAGGTCATAATGTTGGATCTGCTGAGATTGAGAGTGCTTTAGTTTCTCATTATGCTGTTGCTGAAGCAGCTGTTATTGCAATTCCTAATGATATTAAAGGAAATATTATCAAAGCGTTTGTTATTCTGCGGGAAGGTTATGATAAGACTGAAAAATTACTGTATGATCTCAAATATCATGTGAGACAGACACTTGGTCCAATATCAGTTCCATCAGAATTAGATATTGTATCTAGCCTGCCAAAAACAAGGAGCGGTAAAATAATGCGTCGCGTCTTACGGGCACAGGAACTAGGTGAAGATCTTGGTGATTTATCGACACTTGAAGATTAATTTATCTGAATAAAAAAAACAGACGTTATTTCATCAGGTGATTAATAAAATAAAAAGCAATACATTTTTCTTATTGTATCCTATGGAATCTATGGGTATGATACAATGCCTTTATTATTCTTGCCTTATTATTTTTCACTATAAGTGTTTACCTGAATCATCATGGGAACGGTCACCAGGGATGACCACCTTTAAATAGTGATTTATATGATTTATATTTATGAAGGGCAAACCTGAGGACTCTCTTCGGATAGAGAATATTGTTGCCTCAGCAAAAATTACTGAATCCTTGGATCTTCCATTGATTGCATCAAATATTAAAGATGCAGATTACAATAAAAAACGATTCCCAGGGGTTGTTATTAGAATGAAGGATCCAAAGATTGCTGCGCTTGTTTTCGGCTCCGGAAAAGTCGTACTTACGGGAGCTAAAAGTGTTGAAAATCTTGACAGAGGATTAGCAATACTAGGAGATTTATTGCGAAATCTGCAAATTGATATTCCAATAGAACTATCATATACCATTCAGAATATCGTTACATCAGCAGATTTGGGAACTGGAATTAATTTAAACAAGATTGCTATTGGTTTCAATCTTGAACGGATAGAATATGAACCAGAACAGTTTCCCGGATTGGTGTATCGTCTTGAAAAACCAAAGGTAGTCGTTCTTTTATTTGGATCCGGTAAATTGATTATTACCGGGGGAAAAGTGGCAGAAGATGCTAGATTAGCAGTTTTAAAAATTATAGATGATCTCTCTAATATTGGTTTATTATAATATACAACATCCTATTTTTTCATTAGTATATTATAAAT